>NZ_JBEXRO010000021.1:0-149011 GCF_040613095.1 Streptomyces sp. NPDC006309
ATGGTACTGCAGGGGGGACCCTGTGGGAGAGTAGGACACCGCCGAACAATCTTTGGGAAAACCCCCGCATCTTCGATGCGGGGGTTTTCTGCGTTGTGGGTCCTTTAGTGTCGGTGCCATGCGCTACCAACTCGTCATCTTCGACAACGACGGTGTCCTCGTCGACAGCGAGCCGATATCCAACCGGCACCTGGCCGCCTCTCTGACCGAGCTGGGCCATCCCACCTCGTACGAGGACTCCGTCCGGGACTACATGGGCTCGGCGATGCACCGGGTCCATGAGCTCGTCCTGGAGCGGACGGGACAGCGGCTCCCGGACGACTTCGACGACGTCTTCCACGCTCGGGTCTTCGCCGCGTTCGAGCGGGAGCTCCAGCCCGTGGCCGGGGCGGCCGGCGTGCTGGAGAAGCTGGCCGCGGACGGGGTGCCGTACTGCGTGGCCTCCTCCGGAAGTCATGCGCGGATCCGGGTGGGGCACCGGGTGACCGGGCTCGACCGGTGGTTCGAGGAGAGCAGGATCTTCAGCTCGCAGGACGTGGCGCGCGGGAAGCCGGCCCCCGACCTGTTCCTGCACGCGGCCGAGCGGATGGGTGTGCCCCCCGGGCGGTGTGTGGTCGTGGAGGACTCCCCGCTGGGCGTACAGGCGGCCCTCGCGGCCGGGATGGACGTGTACGGGTTCACCGCGATGACGCCGGCGGAGCGGCTCGCGGGCGCCCAGCGGCTCTTCGCCGACATGAGCGAGCTCCCTGACCTGCTCATATGACCACCGCCATCGGCCCTCACCTGACATCTGTCATGCGGACCACCGGACGATCGGTTCTACCACCGGACCCCTCCCGGCGGCGAAGCTGAGGGCATGACGAAGAAGACGGGGAACCAGGTCCAGAACCCGAGCGTGCTGGACAACTTCAAGCCGCTGCTCATCGACGTGGCGGTGCCGCTCGGCTCGTACTACCTGTTCAAGGACGCCTTCGGGATGAGCACGTTCGCGGCGCTCGCCTGGAGCAGCGTGGTGCCGGCGGTGCGGACCGGGTGGAGCCTGGTCAGGGACCGCAGGACCAACGGCCTGGCGGGTCTCATCCTCGTCGTGAACGTGGTCTCGCTGCTGCTGAGCTTCGTCTCGGGCGATCCGCGGCTGATGCTCGCCAAGGACAGTGGTGTCAGCAGCACGGTCGCCATCGGCATCCTGGTCTCCGTCGCGCTCGGGAAGCCCATGATGACCGCGGGGATGAAGCCCTTCCTCGTCAAGGGCGACGCGGCCAAGGAAGCGGCCTGGCAGCGCCTGGCGTCCGGCGCGGCGGCCGGGTCCGCGGACTTCCGCCGTAAGGAGAACGCGTTCTCGGTCGTCTGGGGTGTGGTGCTGCTCGCCGAGTGCGTCGCACGGTTCGTGGGCGCCTACACCCTCCCGGTGGACACGATGGTGTGGCTCGGCGGTGTCTTCCTGATCGTCGCTATGGTGATCGGCTTCGTGATCAGCGGTGGGCTGGCGGCGGGGCCGATGGAGCGGATGCTCGCGGACGAGGTGGCCGCCGGCCACGCCGAGCGTCCCGCGGTGACCGTCGCCGCCTGACCACCGGCCGGGTGGACCGACGAAGTTGAGGGAAACTCACCTTTGGCTGGATCTACCCACGGGTAGCCCGGGGCCCTACGCTCGCCGCCATGACTGATGTGCTGCGGCGCGGCAGGGCCTCGCTGGCGTTCGGGTTCTTCGCCCAGGGTGTCGCCTTCGCCCTGCTCGTGACGCGCATCCCGGCCGTCCAGGACCGGTACGGCGTCTCCGACGCGCTGCTGCCGCTCTTCCTGGCCGCCGTACCGGTGCTCGCCGGGGCCGGCAGCGTGACCACCGAGCACCTGGTGAAGCGGGTGCCGCCCAGCCGGCTGCTGCGCTGGTCCCAGCCGGTGGTGCTGCTGGGGCTGCTCGGCGTCGGGGCGGGCGGGGTGGGGCAGCTGGCCGCGCTGGCGCTGGCGCTGGGCGTCTTCGGTCTGGCGGTGGGGGTGCTGGACGCGTCCATGAACATGCTCGGGGTCAACCTCCAGCGGTCGTACGGGCGCAGCATCATGCTCAGCTTCCACGCCGCGTACAGCCTGGGCGGGATCATCGGGGCGTCGCTGGCGTGGGCGGGGGCGCACTGGCATCTCGCGCTGTGGGTGTCGTACCTGCCGGTCGTGGCCGTCCTGCTGCCGGCGGTGCTGGTGGGGAGCCGCTGGTACGTCGACGCGGGCGACGCGGGTGCGGTGCCCGGCGGGGGCGAGGCGGCGGGCGGGGGCGGGACGCTCGTGTTGCGGCTGCTGCTGCCGCTGTGCCTGGTGATGACCTTCGCCTATATCGGGGACTCGACGGTCTCCAACTGGAGCGCGAAGTATCTGAAGGACGTGCTGGGCAGCTCCGAGCAGCTCGCGACGGTCCCGTACAACGTGTACATGGTGACGACGCTGCTGGGGCGGACCATCGGGGACTTCGGGGTACGGCGGTTCGGGGCCGTGGCGGTCGTACGGCTCGGGGCGGTGGTGGCGGCCGGCGGGTTCGCGGTGGTGGCCTCGGCGTCGGGGGCGTGGGCCGGGATGCTCGGGTTCACCCTGCTGGGGCTGGGTCTGTGTGTCCTGGTGCCGCAGACGTTCGCGGCGGCCGGGCGGTTGTTCCCGGGGGCCTCGGACGCGGCGGTCGCGCGGCTGAACATCTTCAACTACGTGGGCTTTCTGGTCGGTTCGCCGTTGGTGGGCGCCCTCGGGGACGCGTGGAGCTACCGGGGCGCCATGCTCGTGCCGATGGTGTTGGTGCTGCTGACGCTCGGGTACGCCAGGTCGTTCGCGGCTCAACCGGACCGATACGGTGGCGGGCATGAGCGGCCGCGCACAGCTGATGTGGGACGAGGCAGTAACGGGCTATGACTTCGGCCCGGGCCATCCGATGGATCCGGTGCGGCTGGCGCTGACCCGGAAACTGGTCGGTGCCTTCGGGCTCGACCGGGAGCTGGAGATCGTCGCGGCCAAGCCGGCCGGCGAGTCGACGCTCCGGCTGGTCCACCGGGAGGACTACATCGAGGCCGTGAAGGCCGTGTCCGCGGATCCGGACGGGGCCGACGGGTCGTACGGGCTCGGTACGCCCGACGATCCCGCGTTCGCCGGGATGCACGAGGTGTCCGCGCTGATCGCAGGGCAGTCGGTCGGGGCGGCGGAGGCGGTGTGGCGCGGCGACGCCGACCACGCCGTGAACTTCGCGGGCGGCCTGCACCACGCGATGCCGGGCGGCGCGTCCGGGTTCTGCATCTACAACGACGCCTCGCTGGCGATCGCGCGGCTGCTGGAGCTGGGCGCCGAGCGGGTCGCCTACGTGGACGTGGACGTGCATCACGGGGACGGGGTGCAGGCCGCGTTCTGGGAGGACCCGCGGGTGCTGACCATCTCGCTGCACGAGCATCCCCGGACGCTGTTCCCGCAGACCGGGTGGCCCGAGGAGACCGGGGCTGGCGCGGGGGAGGGGACCGCGGTGAACGTGGCCCTGCCGGCCGGGACCGGGGACGCGGGGTGGGTGCGCGCGTTCCACGCGGTGGTGCCGGAGCTGGTGGCCGGGTTCCGGCCGCAGGTGATCGTCACCCAGCACGGGGCCGACACGCACTTCGAGGATCCGCTGGCGCACCTCGCCGTCTCGCTGGACGCCCAGCGGGCCGTGCAGACGGCGTGTCACGAGCTGGCGCACCGTTACGCGGACGGCAAGTGGGTCGCGCTCGGTGGGGGCGGGTACGCGGTGGTGGACGTCGTACCGCGGTCGTGGACGCACCTGGTGGGGATCGTCGCCGGCAAGCCGGTGGCCCCGGAGGCGATGATTCCCGAGGAATGGCGGCAGGACGTGTTCGCGCGGACGCGGCAGCCGGGGCCGCGGCGGATGACGGACGGGCTGTGGCCGGTGGGATACGGCGACTGGGAGGCGGGCTACGACCCCGCCGACCGCGTCGACCAGGCGGTACTGGCGACCCGGCGAGCGGTCTTCCCCCTCCGGGGCCTCCTGCCCTGACCGGACCGCCGGAGCGCGCGCCGGGGCCCTGAGGGTCCCCCGGCCACCGCCCCGGCAGGTCCCCGGGGCGCACCTGCCACTTCGGTGAGGCACGGCAGGCGCGCCGGCCCGCCACCCCGCGGATGGCCCGGAGGCTCCGCCCGGCCTCCGCTCCCGAGCACTGGGCTCCGCCCGGCCGCCTATCCCGGACGCTGTGCCTGCCCGCCACCCCTGGGAGCGCTCTGGGTTCGCCCGGCCGCCGTTCCGGGAGGGCGTCGCAGGGCCGCCTCCCTGCCGCTCCGGGAGCGCGCCGCACGATCGCCCGGCTGCCGGCCCCTGCAAGAGCCCGGAGGGTGTCGTACGGCTGGTCGGGCTGGGAGACCAGCGCACCGGTCGTCCGGCCGCTGCCCTCTGGAAAGGTGCGGAGGCTCCGCCCGGCCGCTGTTCCCGAGAGGGGCTGGAGGCCGTGTCTGCCCGCCACCCCTGGGAGCGCCCTGGGGGTTCACCGGCATCGTTCCGGGGAGGGCGTTGCAGGGTTGTGCCTCCCTGCCGTTCCGGGGAGCGCACCGCGAGGGTTCGTCCGGCTGCCGGACCCTTGGAGGGCCCCGGAAGTTTTGTCCGGCTGGCCGCCCCCGGGAGACCACCGCATGGTTCGCCCGGCCGCCGCCTGTGGAAGGCCGCCGCGTGGTTCGTCCGGTCGCCCGTCCCTGGAGGGGAATAGGAGGCTTCGCTCGGCCACCGTTCCCTGGTTGCGCTCGGAGGCTTCGCTCGGCCGGCGCCCCCTGGGACGGCTCGGAGGCTTTGTCTTTCTGTCTCCTGGAAGGTGACCGCGCCGTTCGCCCGGTTGCCTGCCCCGCTGGGCGGGCGCGGGTGTTCGTCCGGTCGCCGCTCCCTTGGGAGAGTCCGGTGGCTTTGCCTGTCCCCGTCCCCTGGAAGGGCGCCGGCCGGTGGAGCTCTGGCCGGCCGGCGCCCCCTGGGACGGTCCCGGAGGCTTCGCTCGGTCGCCCCTGCGCGGGCGGCGCTCGGTTCGCCCGCCCCTCGTCCCGGGGAGGCGGCAGAGGTTGCCGCCGCCTTGGGCCGAGTGTGCGCAGTTCGCCGGTTCTCGTCCCCGCCGGATCCGCGATGCGTCACCATCGCACCCGTGTCGACCTCTGCCCGCCTCCGTGCGCATCTGCTGGCCGTCCGGCTGGCCGGGGTGGTGGCCACCTCGCGGGAGGACAGTCTGCGGAGCTACCGGCTGTTCGCCGCCCGGGACCCGCGGGTGCTGATCGGGCTCGTTCCCGAGGGGACCTGGGGGCAGCGGGACGTGCTCGCGCTGATGGCGGAGAAGTGCGGGGTGTGCGCCGACCCCCGGCACACGTCCGGGCCGGACGTGATCGACCCGGAGCGCACCCTGGCCGCGCTGGACGCCTTCGCGGACCGGCTGCGGGAGACGGCCCGGCGGGGCGCGCCCGTGCTGTTCGGCACCGGGCACCCGCAGCGGCTGCTCGGTTTCTACGCCGCCCTGGCGGACGCTCTCTCGGCGGCGGGGTGTGACGTGCTCACCCCGGCGCAGGGTCGCTGTGTCGACATATTGACCCGGTTCGGTCTACGCACTCATCGTCTCGACTACGTACGAGGGGTTGCCCTGGTGCGGGAACCGGCGGGCGAGCGCCCCGGTGGTGAGCCGGGTGTGCACAGCCATTCCCCCCTCCCGGTTCGGGTCGCGCTGGAGGCCGCCGCGGAGGCCGGCGGGCCGCTGCCCGAGCTGGTCGTCGGGGACCACGGATGGGTCTGCGGCGCTGGTCAACTGGGGTTCCAGGCCATCGGGCTGGCCGACACGGACGATCCCGCGCTGTTCGTGGGGGAGGCCGAGGGGCGGGTGTCCGTCGCCGTTCCGGTTGACGACGCCGTACGGTCTGCTCACTACCGGCCGCTGACCCGCTACGTACTCAATCGGGCATGTCTGTCACAGTAGCCGCCGATGGGTGCACCTCTTCCCCACTCGCATCACCCGCCCCTAGTCTGGGGAGTGAGCACGCAGCGACGAAGAGTCACCGGAAGGGGAAGCCGGTGACCGTCGAGTGCGGAAGGTGCAGGTGTGTCATGGCCGCAGCTGGCGAGAGGCCTCTCAACGAGGTCCAGTTCCTTACCGTGGCGGAGGTCGCCTCGGTGATGCGAGTGTCGAAGATGACCGTGTACCGTCTGGTGCACAGTGGTCATCTGCCCGCGATCCGGGTGGGGCGGTCCTTCCGCGTCCCCGAACAAGCGGTACACGAGTACCTCCGCGACAGCTACGTGGGGGTGGAGACGGCCTGACGGCGACGCCCGGGTGTGATGCCCGGGAACCCTCGATTACGACCTCGGCGCTCGGTTGGGTAGGCTGGCCCCTCGTAGGTCGTGTGGGCCCATGGCGCCCAACAACCGAGTCATGAGAAGTGAGCGAGGGTAGTCGTGGGCTCTGTTATCAAGAAGCGGCGCAAGCGGATGGCCAAGAAGAAGCACCGCAAGCTGCTGAAGCGCACGCGTGTGCAGCGTCGCAACAAGAAGTAGGCGACGCGCGAGAGCGTGACTCTGTGGCCCCCCATCAGTACTGGTGGGGGGCCACAGGCGTCTGCGGACGGGGGAAAATCCGTCACCTCGCGCATCGGGGGTCGTCACAGCGCGACCACGACCCGCTAGGTTGGCCGCACGGGGGAACGCGGGATACCGGTACGCGGGAAGGAAGGCGCTGATCTTGGGAAAGGTCGTGCTCGTCACCGGAGTCGCCCGGCAACTGGGCGGCCGCTTCGTGCGGCGCGTCCAGCGGGACCCGGAGGTCGACCGGGTGATCGCCGTGGACGCGGTGCCGCCGGCGCACCATCTGGGCGGAGCCGACTTCATCCAGGCCGACATCCGGCAGCCGACCATCGCCCGCGTGCTCGCCGAGACGGGCGCCGACACGGTCGTCCACCTGGACGTGACCGGGACGCCCCTGGGCGGCGGCAACCGGGCCACGGTCAAGGAGACCAACGTCATCGGCACCATGCAGCTGCTCGGCGCCTGCCAGAAGTCGCCGGCCGTGCAGCGGCTGGTGGTGAAGTCCAGTACGAACGTGTACGGGTCCGCGCCCCGGGACCCGGCCGTGTCCACCGAGACGACCCCGCCCAAGTCGCTGCCCAGCGGCGGCTTCGCCAAGGACGCCGTCGAGGTCGAGGGGTACGTGCGCGGGTTCGCGCGGCGACGGCCGGACGTCGCCGTGTGCGTACTCCGGTTCGCCAACATCCTCGGGCCGGCCGCGGACACCCCGCTCGCCTCGTACTTCGCACTGCCCGTGCTGCCGACCGTGTTCGGCTACGACCCGCGGCTCCAGTTCGCGCACGAGGACGACGTCATCGAGGTGCTGCGGATCGCCTCGCACGAACCGCGCCGGGGCACCCTCAACAGCGGCACGTTCAACATCGCCGGGGACGGCGTGCTGCTGCTCTCGCAGTGTTCGCGGCGGCTCGGGCGGCCCACCGTGCCGCTGCTGCTGCCCGCGGTCACCTGGGCCGGCTCCCTCGTCCGTACGCTGGGCATGACGGACTTCTCGCCCGAGCAGATCCGGCTGCTCACCCACGGGCGGGTGGTCGACACCGTCCAGATGCGCGAGACGCTGGGCTTCACGCCCCGGTACACGACGGCCGAGACGTTCGCGGACTTCGCGCGCGGCCAGGGCCCCGGGCTGCTGCCGCCGGAGAGCCTCGCGGGAGCGGTCGACCGGATCGCCGCGCTGACCGTGAGGGCGGCCGGCCACCTCCAGACGCACGGCGCCAACTGAGGAGCGCGACAACGATGGCGGACGCCAAGGTCATTCCGTTCGACGACGACCGGTCCCGCGGGAGCGCCGCGCAGCGCCCGGCGCGGCGCCGGAGCGGGGCCGGCCGGCGCGGCGCGCTCGGCGAGGCGGGCGGCGGGATCGGTGAGGTCCAGTCGCTGCCGGGCCGGGCACGGACGCGGGACGACGGGCCTGTGAGCCCCGTGGAGGAGCCGGCCGAGCCGTCGGTGGGCGACGGGCGGGACGGCGGCCTGGAGCGGCGTGTGGCGGCCGGACTGGCCTTCCTGCGGCGCCGGCTGACGGGGGACTACGAGGTCGACGACTTCGGCTACGACGAGGAGCTGACCGGCCAGGTCCTGATGTCGCTGCTGCGGCCCCTGTACGAGAAGTACTTCCGGGTCGAGGTGAAGGGCATCGAGAACATCCCGGCCGAGGGCGGGGCGCTGATCGTCGCCAACCACTCCGGGACGCTGCCGCTCGACGGGCTGATGATGCAGGTCGCCGTGCACGACCACCACCCGGCGAACCGTCACTTGCGGCTCCTCGCCGCGGACCTGGTCTTCGTCCTGCCGGTGGTCAACGAGCTGGCCCGCAAGCTGGGGCACACGCTCGCCTGCGCGGAGGACGCCGAGCGGCTGCTGACGCAGGGTGAGCTGGTCGGGGTGATGCCGGAGGGCTTCAAGGGCATCGGCAAGCCGTTCAGCGAGCGGTACAAGCTCCAGCGGTTCGGCCGCGGCGGCTTCGTCTCCACCGCGCTGCGCCAGGGCGCGCCGATCATCCCCTGCTCGGTCGTCGGGGCCGAGGAGATCTACCCGATGATCGGCAACGCCAGGACCCTGGCCAGGCTCCTGGGCATCCCGTACTTCCCGCTGACGCCGACCTTCCCCTGGCTGGGCCCGCTGGGCGCGGTCCCGCTCCCCACCAAGTGGACGATCCAGTTCGGCGAGCCGATCCCGACGGACGGCTACCCGCCGGAGGCCGCCGAGGACCCGATGCTGATGTTCAACCTGACCGACCAGGTCCGCGAACAGATCCAGCACACGCTCTACAAGCTTCTGGTGCAGCGCCGTTCGGTCTTCTTCTGACGTGCGGATGGCCGCGGTGGCGGGGGCGTCCCGCTCGGGAGGGACGCCCCCGCCACCGCGGCCGGGGAGGGGCTAGCCGGCGTTGTCGTTCTCGATGCCCAGGTCGGGCAGGAGACCCGGCAGCAGCGGCGGGATGGTGACGTCGGGGGCGTTGTTCGGCGGGGTGACGCTGGGCGGGGTGGTGCCGCCGGTCCCGGTCCTCGGCGGGTCGAGCAGTCCGCCGGTGTCGCCGCCGATGAGGCCGTCGCCGCTGCTGCTGGCCGAGCCGCTCGGAGCGCCGGTGCGGGCGTGCTTGCCGGTGGACGGGGTGGTGCCGGTGGAGCTGGGCGCCGTCGACCGGTGACCGCCGGAGGAGCCGGTGGCCGCCGGGCCGGAGCCGTGCCGCCGCTTGCCGGTGCCGGGTTCGGCGGGCGGCTGCGGAAGCAGGGACTGGAGCGGCGCGACTTCCTGGTCTATGGCGTCGAAGACCGAGGAGACCTCCTGTTTGACGTCCCCGAGCTGCACGGGCAGCTTGTCGCTGAGCGCGGTCCAGGCCTCGCGGTGGGATCGGGAGAACGTGGACAGTGCCTGGATGGGGCCGAGGGATCCGGGATCGGCCTCGTACGCCGCGTGGAGCAGGCGGTGCCCCTCGGTGACGTCGTGCCGCATCCCGGACAGGGTGCGCCGGATCTCGCCGATGGACTCGTGGTCGAGATGGCCGCCCCGGCCGCGCTCCAGCAGCCGTCTGGCTTCGCCGAGCCGCGTGGAGGCCTGGTCGAGGTAGGTCTGGCCGCGCTGGTCGTTGCCGTCGGCCAGATAGTTGAGCTGGAAGTCCTCGATGCCGCGTTTCAGGCCGTACAGCGAGTCGCCGGGCAGGGCGTCGGAGCTGGCGGCGGCGACGCCGCCGAAGGCCCCGGCGGCCACGCCGACGCTCAGTCCGCCCGCCGCGAGGCCCTTGGTCAGTCTCGTACGCGGGCGGAGCTTGCCCAGTGGGCTCGCCCGGTGCGCGCCCTTGACCCGGTGGGAGCGCTGTTCCGGTACCGACGCGTCCGCCGCCCCGGTGCCCTCCCGGAGCATGGCCTCCATCGCGGCCACCAGCTGGGCCCGTTGGACGACCTTGACCTCCGGGTCGAGCTGTGGCTTGGGCAGCGCGCCGAGACCCGCCGTCAGGGCCAGCAGCAGGCCCTGGTCGGTCTGTTCCTCGGCGGCCGGCGGTGATTCCGCCGGTGCTGCGGACTGCTCGGCCGCCGTGTCCTGGTCGGACTGCTCCTCCACGGCCTGGGCGAAGGCGTTCGCCCGCCGGTGCGCCGATACGTTCGCGATCACTGGCGGCACCTCCTCTCGTCATGACGGTCGACTCCCCAGGGGGTCCTGAGGGTGCACGTCCGCGACCACTCTCACGCGATCGAGCGATCAGGTGGGCCAGGACGTGACCACAGGGAGCCTGTATCCCGCACAACGACTGGCGCGGCACTTGGGTTACGGACGGCGGATGATCGGATCAGAAAGGCAACGCTCCTTCACGGACCGTGAGTTGAGCGTCGCCCGGCGTGGCACGGCTCAGCGGGCGTCGTCCGGCAGCAGGCGGGCGAGGGTGCGGACGGCGCGGTACTGGAGGGTCTTGATCGCACCCTCGTTCTTGCCCATGACGCGGGCGGTCTCGGCGACCGAGAGGCCTTGGAGGAAGCGGAGCGTCACACACTCCTGCTGCTGGGGGTTGAGCCGCCGTACGGCGTCGAGCAGGGCGGCATTGGACAGGGACTCCAGGACGGAGTCCTCCGGGGAACGCTCGACCTCGTTGGCGTCGAGCATCTCGCCGGTGGTGATCTCGAGCCGGAAACGGCTGGACTTGAAGTGGTCGGCGACGAGGTTCCGGGCGATCGTGACCAGCCAGGCGCCGAAGTCGCGGCCCTGCCAGGTGAACGTGCCGATCCTGCGCAGCGCCCGCAGAAAGGTCTCACTGGTGAGGTCCTCCGCGGTCGCCCGCCCGCCGACGCGGTAGTAGATGTACCGGTAGACGGTGTCGCTGTACTGGTCGTAGAGCCGTCCGAAGGCCTCGGCCTCTCCGGCCTGGGCGCGTTCGACCAGGTCCATCATCCGGGCGCTGTCGCTGTCGGCGGCAGGGCGGCGGGCGGTGGCCGCGCCGGTGGCACGCCCTCGTCTGCCGACGGCGGCGCCGCCGTCGGCCAGTGCGTAGCACGGGCCCAGGGGCGCGGCGGCGGCGAAGGCGGGGACGGCGTACGCGGGGGGGACATGGCCGCGCAGCGTCTCTTTGACCGTCGCGATCGTTGCGCGCAGCGTAGCCAGGCCCGAGGCGTCAACCCCGACGTGTGGGTACACGGGACTCCCAGAGGCAGAGCTTCCATCACGTGCAGTGCGGAACCGTTCACCCGTCGTAGCGACGGAGGGGTACCGGATTGCGTCTGAGGAGAATAACGCTTCGTGCAGGCCCTGCTACACCGAGTTGCTCAAACTATCGATTGCGTCGCTTCCGTAACCGAATGAAGCCCTATCGCGTGCCACAGAGTGATCGGTTCATGAACGGATCGGGGCGCATTCCGGTGAAGTACGGGACGAGTTGAAGTGGCCGCGGCATAATCCTGGGCGCGCGGGGCCGCGGCTCGTGCGCCCCCTGAAGGGGCGGGAAACGCGGGACCGGCCTGGTGGGGGCCGTGGTCCGGGCGGGCGGCGGTGCCGCCGCGGTGCCCGGGAGGCGCCGTGCGGCCCGCGGGGGCGTGGTTATCGGCGCCGTCGGCTCAGAGCGATCGCGGCGGCGGTGCCGCCGGCGACCGCGCCGACGCCGGCCGCGGCCGGGATGCCGACCCTGGCCGCCTTGCGGCCGGTGCGGTAGTCGCGCAGGCGCCAGTCCTGCTCGCGGGCGTGCCTGCGGAGCTTGGCGTCCGGGTTGATGGCGTAGGGGTGGCCCACCAGGGACAGCATCGGGATGTCGTTGTGGCTGTCGCTGTAGGCGGCGCAGCGGGTGAGGTCCAGGTGCTCCGCCGAGGCCAGCGCGCGCACCGCCTCCGCCTTGGCCGGGCCGTGCAGCGGCTCGCCGACCAGCTTGCCGGTGTAGACGCCGTCGACCGACTCCGCGACCGTGCCGAGCGCGCCGGTCAGGCCCAGGCGGCGGGCGATGACCTGGGCGATCTCGACGGGGGCCGCGGTGACCAGCCACACCTTCTGGCCGGCGTCCAGGTGGGCCTGGGCGAGGGCGCGGGTGCCGGGCCAGATGCGGTCGGCCATGTACTCGTCGTAGATCTCCTCGCCGATCGTCTCCAGCTCGGCGACCCGGTGGCCCTTGACGATGGACAGCGCGGAGTCGCGGGCCTCCTGCATGTGCTCGGGGTCCTCGACGCCGGCCAGCCGGAACCACGCCTGCTGCCAGGCGAACCTGGCCAGGTCGCGGGTCTCGAAGAACTTCCGCTTGTACAGCCCCCGGCCGAAGTGGAACAGGGCGGCGCCCTGCATCACCGTGTTGTCGAGGTCGAAGAAGGCGGCGGCCTTGTCGTCGCCGATGACCGGGAACACCGGTTCCTCCGGCGCGGCCCGCGGGGTCCCCTGGGCTTCCTGCGTGGACTTGCGGGCAGCCTCCGCCGAGGCCTCGCCTGCCAACACGCTCCGCGCCGTGGCGGAGCGCCTACGGGAAGTGAGCCATCCGAGAGCGGCCATGACGTGAGCATAGCCAGTCCGTTCGGCGGTTCCGGAGCGGAGCGGGTGGGGGCGGGTGAACTCTGCGCGACCGTACCGTGCGGCGGGCGATCCGGAACGGGCGCGGAGCGCGCGAGAATGGACCGTATGAGCGCCCTTTT
Source organism: Streptomyces sp. NPDC006309 (assembly GCF_040613095.1). Classification (NCBI taxonomy): domain Bacteria; kingdom Bacillati; phylum Actinomycetota; class Actinomycetes; order Kitasatosporales; family Streptomycetaceae; genus Streptomyces; species Streptomyces sp. NPDC006309. Next base: position 12,640 of record NZ_JBEXRO010000021.1, read on the forward strand.
CCGACGTAAGGCAGAACCCCGTGAGCGGCGGGTGACCCTCGTCCGCAAGCCCGGCTGCCATCTGTGCGACGACGCGCAGCTGGTGGTCGAGAAGGTGTGCGGCGAGCTGGGCGTGCCGTGGGAGCCCAGGGACACCACCGCGGACGCGGAGCTGCACGCCCGGTACTGGGAGCAGATCCCGGTCGTCCTGATCGACGGTGAACAGCACACCTTCTGGCGGGTGGACGAGGCGCGGCTGCGCCGGGCACTGACCGAGTAGTCCGAACTGGCCGGAAAGTTCGCTTAGGATCGACGGCGGTCTGGTCTCGGGGGCGGGATTCGTGAGGAGAGTGTGCGGTTTTGCCCCCAGTAACGAAGGAACGTCGGTGCGTGTGTGCCGGTTCCCGGCCAGGGCGCGAGGGGCGCGTGACCCCGGTCACTTCTGCCGGACAAATCGGACACCATCTTTGTGCACGCGTTCACAAAGACATAGCCTGCTGTCGACGGGGCGGTCTGGTGACGTATGACCGCCTACAGCCCCGCTCTACCCGCAGGAGCACCGTGGCAACTGGCCGAACACACCGACCGGCGACCCGTAGCCGAGGGATTCCCGAGGCCACCGTCGCCCGGCTTCCGCTGTACCTCCGAGCGCTGACCGGACTGTCGGAGCGCTCGGTCCCCACGGTCTCCTCCGAGGAGCTGGCCGCGGCGGCGGGGGTCAACTCCGCCAAGCTGCGCAAGGACTTCTCGTACCTGGGCTCCTACGGAACGCGCGGTGTCGGTTACGACGTGGAGTATCTCGTCTACCAGATCTCCCGCGAACTCGGCCTCACCCAGGACTGGCCGGTCGTCATCGTCGGTATCGGTAACCTCGGCGCCGCCCTCGCCAACTACGGCGGCTTCGCCTCCCGGGGCTTCCGGGTGGCCGCGCTCATCGACGCCGACCCGGCGATGGCCGGAAAGCCGGTGGCGGGCATCCCGGTGCAGCACACCGACGAGCTCGAGAAGATCATCAAGGACAACGGGGTCTCCATCGGCGTCATCGCCACCCCCGCCGGTGCCGCCCAGCAGGTCTGCGACCGGCTCGTGGCCGCCGGTGTCACGTCCATCCTGAACTTCGCGCCGACCGTGCTGTCCGTCCCGGACGGCGTCGACGTGCGCAAGGTCGACCTCTCCATCGAGCTTCAGATCCTCGCCTTCCACGAGCAGCGCAAGGCCGGCGAGGAGACCGCCGCCGGCGACGGCGCCCGGCCCGCCGCCACCACCCGTGACGCTTCCACCGACCAGGGGCCCGACGGGGACGTACCCGCCGTGATGCCGGCATGAGTCTGCTCGTCGTCGGGCTGAGCCACCGCAGCGCCCCGGTCAGCGTCCTCGAACGGGCCGCGCTGAGCACGGACGCCCAGGTGAAGCTCGTGCAGGACACGGTGGCCGCCGAACCGGCCACCGAGGCCGCGGTGCTCGCCACCTGCAACCGCATCGAGCTGTACGCCGACGTGGACAAGTTCCACGCCGGTGTCGCCGAGCTGTCCACGCTGCTCGCCCAGCACAGCGGCGTCGGCCTGGAGGAACTGACCCCCTACCTCTACGTGCACTACGAGGACCGGGCCGTCCACCACCTGTTCTCGGTGGCCTGCGGCCTGGACTCGATGGTCGTCGGCGAGGGGCAGATCCTCGGCCAGATCAAGGACTCACTGGCCCGCGCCCAGGACCTGAACACCGCCGGCAGGCTGCTGAACGACCTGTTCCAGCAGGCCCTGCGGGTCGGCAAGCGCGCCCACTCCGAGACCGGCATCGACCGCGCCGGGCAGTCCCTGGTCACCTTCGGCCTGGAGCAGCTGGCCGCGGGAGGTGCCGTGCAGGACTGGGCGGCGGGCCGCAGGGCGCTGGTCATCGGCGCCGGGTCGATGTCCTCGCTGGCCGCCGCCACGCTCGCGCGCGTCGGAGTCGCCGAGATCGTCGTCGCCAACCGCACCCTCGAGCGCGCCGAGCGGCTCGCGCTCCTGCTCGCGGAGCACCACGGACAGCGCACCACCGGGGGCGAGGCCGCCGTGACCACGCGCGCGGTGCCGATGGAGGCCGTACGGGACGAGCTGACACGTGCCGACGTCGTCGTCTCCTGTACCGGGGCGACGGGTCTGGTGCTCACGGCGGAGACGGTCGCGCAGGCGGTCGAGGGACGCACCGGGCGGCCGGCCGTCGCCCACACCGCCCACCCGGCCGGGAAGACCGGCAACGCCAGGGTCTCGCCGGCCGCCGGCGCCGACGACAACTGCCCGCTCGACCTGGCCGCCGTGCAGCCCGGCTTCTCCGTCATGGGCGAGGCCGCCGTGGCCGGCCTGGACGCGGCCACCCTGGAGCAGCACGCGGCCTGGGTGGACAACGGGGTCCTGGACCGCCGGGAGCGCCGTACGCCCGAGGCGGACGCCGAGCTGATCACCGCGCTCGCCGCGACCGTCGCCACGGGCGCCCGGATCCCCGAGCGGCGCAGGCCCGAGCCGCCCGCCGAGCGACCGGCCCCCTTCCTCTTCCTCCTCGACCTGGCCATGCCCCGCGACATCGACGCGGCCGTGCACCGGCTGGCCGGGGTGCGCCTGGTGGACATCGAGTCGCTGGCGGAGGCGTCCGCCGACGCGCCGATGGCGGCCGACGTCGACCAGGTACGGCGTATCGTCTCCGACGAGGTGGCGGCCTTCGGGGCGGCCCAGCGGGCGGCGCACATCACGCCGACCGTGGTGGCGCTGCGCACCATGGCCGCCGACGTCGTCGCCGGCGAGATCGCGCGGCTCGACGGCCGCCTGCCCGACCTGGACGAACGCCAGCGCGGAGAGATCCGGCAGGCCGTGCACCGGGTCGTCGACAAGCTGCTGCACGCGCCGACGGTACGGGTCAAGCAGCTCGCCGCCGAGCCCGGCGGTGCCGGGTACGCGGACGCGCTGCGCACCCTGTTCGACCTCGACCCCGAGACGGTAGCCGCCGTCTCCCGGGCCGGGGACAGCACAGACACGAAGGGCCGACCGGCATGACTGAGAAGGCTTTGCGGCTGGGGACGAGGCGGAGCAAGCTCGCCATGGCCCAGTCCGGGCAGGTGGCTCAGGCCGTCCGCCAGGTGACCGGGCGGCCCGTCGAACTGGTCGAGATCACCACGTACGGCGACACCTCCCGTGAGCACCTGGCGCAGATAGGCGGCACCGGCGTCTTCGTGACGGCGCTGCGCGACGCGCTGCTGCGGGGCGAGGTCGACTTCGCGGTGCACTCGCTCAAGGACCTGCCGACCACGCAGCCCGAGGACCTGGTCCTGGCCGCCGTACCGGTGCGCGAGGACCCCCGGGACGTGATCGTGGCGCGCGACGCCCTGAAGTTCACCGACCTCCCGCGCGGTGCGCGCATCGGCACCGGTGCGCCGCGCCGCATGGCGCAGCTCAACGCGTACGCCCGCGCCCACGGCCTGGACATCGAGACCGTCCCGATCCGCGGCAACGTCGACACGCGGATCGGATACGTCCACGCCGGTGAGCTGGACGCGGTCGTGCTGGCCGCCGCCGGACTGAACCGGATCGGCCGCATCGACGAGGTGACCGACTTCCTGTCGGTCGACACGATTCTGCCCGCCCCCGGCCAGGGGGCACTGGCGATCGAGTGCAGGGCGGGGAACACCGCCCACGACGCCGCACTCGTCGCCGCGCTCGGCGAACTGGACGACCCGTTCACGCGGGCCGCCGTCACCGCCGAACGCTCACTGCTCGCCGCCCTGGAGGCCGGCTGCAGCGCCCCTGTGGGCGCGCTGGCCGACCTTCCCCCACTCTCGGCTCCGCTCGAGCGGGGGGACCCCCAGGCCGACAGGCAGATTGTCAAGGAGATGCGCCTGCGCGGTGTGGTCGGCACGACCGACGGCACTCGCATGGTGCAGCTGTCCACCACCGGTCCCGTGCCCCAGACGCACGACCGGGCAACGGCACTCGGGCGCGAACTCGCCACCGAGATGCTCGCCCAGGGCGCGGCCGGTCTGATGGGGGAGCGAGCACGATGAGCCCCACCACCCTTCCCGCCGGCCTGGAACACGGTCACGTCACCTTCCTCGGTGCCGGACCCGGGGATCCGGGACTGCTGACTCTGCGCGCCGTGGAGGCGCTGTCGCACGCGGACGTCCTGGTCGCCGAGCACGAGGTGCTCGATGTGATCCGGGCGCACGCGCGGCAGGGCGTCTCGGTCGTGGAAACGAACGCGGAACCCTCCTCGGTCTCACCGCCGGGCACGGGCACGCCGCAGCTCACGGTCGTTGACGGAACGTCAACAGCGGCTGCGGTCCCGTCTCCTGTCCGGGATGCCGTCCATCTTGTCATGGAGGCCGCGCGGGGCGGCAGGCGGGTCGTCCGTGCGGTGACCGGGGACCCGGGACTCGATACGTACGCCGCGGAGGAAATGCTCGCCTGCGCCGCCGCCGGGGTGCCCTTCGAGGTCGTCCCCGGTGTCGCCGCCGTGGTCGGCGTGCCCGCGTACGCCGGTGTGCCGCTGCGGGGCGCCGACGGCGCGGACGTCCGGTTCGTGGACGCCCGGACCGCCTCCGACCGCTGCTGGACGGAGGTGGGCGCCTCGGACGGCACGGTGGTCGTCTCGACCACCCTGGACTCCGTGGCCGTGGCGGCCGGCGAGCTGGTCGCGGCGGGCCGCAAGCCGGACACCCCGCTGACGGTGACGATCGCCGGTACGACGACCCGTCAGCGGACGTGGACGGCGACGCTCGGCACGATCGCGCAGACGCTGAAGCAGGCGAAGGTGCTGCCGTCGCCGGACGGCGGCCGGCCGGTGATAGCCGTGGTCGGTGAGCGTTCCGCCGCCGCCCGGCGCGACCAGCTGTCGTGGTTCGAGTCCAAGCCGCTGTTCGGCTGGAAGGTGCTCGTGCCGCGGACGAAGGAGCAGGCGGCGTCGCTCTCCGACCAGCTGCGGTCCTACGGTGCCGTGCCGCACGAGGTGCCGACGATCGCCGTCGAGCCGCCGCGCACGCCCCAGCAGATGGAACGAGCCGTCAAGGGTCTGGTGACCGGACGGTACGAGTGGATCGCCTTCACGAGCGTGAACGCCGTCAAGGCCGTCCGGGAGAAGTTCGAGGAGTACGGGCTCGACGCCCGGGCCTTCGCGGGCATCAAGGTGGCCGCGGTGGGCGAGCAGACCGCCAGGGCGCTGGTCGCCTTCGGCGTGAAGCCCGACCTGGTGCCGAGCGGGGAGCAGTCGGCGGCGGGTCTGCTGGAGGACTGGCCGCCGTACGACCCGGTGTTCGACCCGATCGACCGGGTGTTCCTGCCGCGGGCGGACATCGCCACGGAGACCCTCGTGGCCGGGCTGATCGAGCTGGGCTGGGAGGTGGACGACGTCACGGCCTACCGGACCGTGCGGGCGTCGCCGCCGCCGGCGGAGACCCGGGAGGCGATCAAGGGCGGCGGCTTCGACGCGGTGCTGTTCACGTCGTCGTCCACCGTGCGGAACCTGGTCGGCATCGCCGGCAAGCCGCACAACGTCACCGTGATCGCGTGCATCGGCCCGGCCACGGCCAAGACCGCCGAGGAGCACGGGCTGCGGGTCGACGTGATGGCTCCGGAGCCGTCCGTGCACAAGCTGGCCGAGGCGCTGGCCGAGTTCGGCATGCGCCGTCGCGCGGCGGCCCTGGAGGCCGGGGACCCGGTGACGCGGCCGAGCGAGCGCCGGCCCGGTGCGCGCAGGCGCCGCTCGACCACCTGAGGCACGGCCTGCCCCCGTTCGCCCGCTTCCCCCCGGCCCCGGTCGGCAGGAGGCGGGCGGACGGGGGTTTCCCGTCCGACGTCCCGTCGGCAAAGGCACGGGTCCGGCGGGCGTAGCGTAGAAGTCATGTCGAAGTACGGAACGTTTCCCGGTACGCGTCCCCGGCGGCTGCGGACCTCGCCCGTCATGCGGCGGATGGTCGCCGAGACGCGGCTGCACCCCGCCGACTTCATCCTTCCGGCGTTCGTCCGCGAGGGCGTGAGTGAGCCGGTGCCGATCGCGGCGATGCCCGGGGTCGTGCAGCACACCCGGGACAGCCTGAAGAAGGCCGCGCTGGAGGCCGTGGAGGCCGGGATCTCCGGGATCATGCTGTTCGGCGTGCCGGAGGAGAGCAAGAAGGACGCCCTGGGCACGGTCGGGACCGACCCGGACGGCATCCTCCAGGTGGCGCTGCGCGACGTCCGGGCCGAGGTCGGCGACGACCTGCTGGTCATGGCGGACCTGTGCCTGGACGAGTTCACCGACCACGGGCACTGCGGGGTGCTGGACGCCGAGGGGCGGGTCGACAACGACGCCACCCTGGAGCGGTACGCCGAGATGGCACAGGTGCAGGCCGACGCCGGCGCCCATGTGGTGGGCCCCAGCGGGATGATGGACGGGCAGATCGGCGTCGTCCGCGACGCGCTCGACCAGATCGGCCGCGAGGACGTCGCCATCCTCGCCTACACCGCCAAGTACACCTCGGCCTTCTACGGCCCCTTCCGCGAGGCCGTCGGGTCCTCGCTCCAGGGCGACCGCAAGACCTACCAGCAGGACCCGGCCAACTGGCGCGAGTCCCTGCGGGAAGTGGAACTGGACCTGGCCGAGGGCGCCGACATGGTGATGGTCAAGCCGGCCGGCCCCTACCTCGACATCCTCGCCCGGGTCGCCGACAGCGTGGACGTACCCGTCGCCGCCTACCAGATCTCCGGCGAGTACTCCATGATCGAGGCCGCCGCCGAGAAGGGCTGGGTGGACCGGGACCGGGCCATCCTCGAGACCCTGACCGGCATCAAGCGGGCCGGGGCGCGCACCATCCTCACCTACTGGGCCACCGAGGCGGCCCGGAAGCTGCGCCAGCCCGCGCAGGCGTTCACCAGCCGCTGATCGCGTCCAGGTCCTGCTGCCAGTACGTCACCTTCAGCGCGCTGTCGTAGTAGACGCCCTCGGCGGGCAGGGCCGGGCTCGCGGACGGGCCGCCGCTGCTGTCCGGGGTGAGGCCCTGGAATGCCACCGTCAGCTTGTGGGCGGTCCTCCCGCCGGTGCCGCTGCCGTCGGCGGCCGACAGCAGCACGCCCGCGTAACCCGACTCGCCGGGCGCGAGGGTGACCACGGCCTGCGGCCGGGTCGACTCGTCCGCCTGCGGCACCCACTGCATCCGGTCGAAGCGCAGGACGGGGTAGTAGGGCAGCTCGCAGGTCTTGCCGCCCGTGTTCGTCACCGTGAGCAGCATGTGGTCGAGGGGCCGGGCGAGCGGCTGGGCGGTGACGGTCGTGTTCGCGCCGTTGCACAGCACGACCGAGCCGCCGGTACGGGTGCCGGTGCTCCTGCCGGCGTGGGCGGCCGGCGGGGCGGTGCTCGGCTGTGCGCCGGGGGCGTGGGTACGGGCCGCCGCGGGCGTGACCGCCGCCGTGCGGCCGGCGGCGTCGCCGGTGGCCGGCGGTGTCCGGGGCGCGGTCTGCTCCGCCGCCGCCGCCGTCGGCCGGGCGGCGCCCTCGTCGTCGGTGCCCGTCCCGCTGCCGCACGCCGTGAGCGCGAGGGCGGTGACGGCGGTGCCGGTGGCGGCGATCAGACGGATATGGCGCAAACGCATGGCAAGTCCTCTTTCGGGCCGGGCCTGTTGTCGTGCTTGGATGACCACAGCCTGGGGGCGGTCGCGCACCGGGGGCCAGCGGCTGGGGATCATCCGGGACGCTGGAACGCCCACACAGGTCTTGACCTGCTGAAACGGTCCCTGCCTGGAACGCCGGGGTGGGATGCGGGGGGACGGAGGAACGGTGTCGGAGGGCATGTCCGCAAGCGGTTTCGCCGAGCTGCTGCGGGAGTTGAAGAACCGCTCCGGGCACAGCTACGGCACGCTCGCCAAGCGGCTCCACATGAGTACGTCGACGCTCCACCGGTACTGCAACGGGGACGCCGTACCGGTGGACTACGCGCCCGTCGAGCGTCTCGCCCGGCTGTGCGGAGCCGCGCCCGGGGAACTCGTGGAACTGCACCGGCGCTGGGTACTGGCCGACGCGTGGCGCGGCCGGAAGGAACCGGGCCAGGGGGAGCGGGCCGGGGCGGGGGAGCGGGCGCCGGTCCAGGAGACGCGGCTGCCGGAGGAGGCGCCGGAGCCGGAACCCGCACCGGTACCCGTCCGGGAGGAGGCGCCCGAGCCGGTGCCGGAGCAGCAGCCCGGGCCGGTGCCGGAGCAGGAGTCCGAGTCGGTGCCGGGGTCCGGATCCGGGCCGGTGCCGGCGGCCTCGGTGGCCGGGGCCCGGCGCCGGACCGTCCTCCTCGCCGCGCTCGCCGTCACCGCGGTGCTCGGCACGGTGGCGGTCGGCCTCGTCATGCCCTTCGGTACCGGGTCACAGGACGGCAAGGGGGCCACGGCGGCCACCGTGGAAGCCGCCGACCGGGACGGCGTGTCACCCGCCCGGACGTCCGGCAGCGCGACACCGCGCAGGTCGGCCACCCGCTCGGCATCCCCTTCCCCCTCCGCCAAGGCCCCCGCCGCCACCCGCAGCGACACCCCCGAGGCCGCGCCGAGCGCCTCCCCGACCCGGCGGACGGTCACGGCGGCCCCGCCGCTCACGGTCAACACCGACGCGGACGCCTGGCGCGACCCCTGCTCCCAGCACTACCTGATCGACCGGCCGCCGTCCGCCGTGACCCCGCCGCCCCTGGAGCAGGACGTGCCGGCCTGGATGAGCGTGCACAAGGCGGTGGCGGCGGGGGAGCAGTACGTCACCTTCACCGTGCAGGGCACCGGCGAGGAGACCGTCGTCCTGGAGAAGCTGTCCGTGCGTATGGCGGGCAAGCGCTCCCCCCTGGCCTGGAACGACTACGCAATGGGCTATCCCGGTGTGGGCTGCGGCGGTACCGTGCCCACCCGTTCGTTCACCGTCGCCCTGGACGCGATGCGCCCCGCGCCGGTGCCGGAGGCCGGCAGCCGCGGCTTCCCCTTCAAGGTGAGCCGGTCGGACCCCGAGGTCTTCCACGTCGCGGCCGACGCCTCCGCGTACGACGTCAGCTGGTACCTCGAGCTGTCCTGGTCCAGCGGCGGCCGGCACGGCACACTGCTGATCGACGACGACGGCCGCCCGTTCCGCACCAGCGGCAACAACGGACGGCCGAAGTACGCCTATCCGCTCGGGGGCGACACGTGGCGGCCGGAAGCAGCGGCGGAAGCGGAGGCGGAGGCGGGCGTGGAGCCGGGGACGCGCTGACGCCGTCCCCGTCGGGTCAGTCCCACCAGAACGGCCAGCTGGTGGCGCCGGCCAGCTCCTTGGCGTACGCGCCGACGCTCCCCGGCCCGTTCCGGGCCACGACGTCCGGGCACAGCGCGTAGTGCTCGGCGGCCAGGGCCTCGGCGTCCCCGGTCCCGGTGGGCGGCGCCGCGACCGACATGACCAGCGTGTCCCGGCCGAGGGCGACGACGCGGGCGCCGAACCGGTCCTCCCAGGACCGCAGCACCGCGCAGACCCGGGCCACGTCCTGGTCGTAGTTGAGCGGGCCGGTCCAGCCGATCGCCGCGGGTATGTCGGCGGACCGGCGCGCGGGGACGAGCGCGAGGTGGGGTTCCTCGATCCACTCGTTCCACCTGTCCCGGTCGCTGTGCAGCGCGTCCGCCACCTGGGCGGCACGGGTCTCCGGGTCGGCGGCGAGGACGCCGGCGGGGGCGAGCCCCGGCCAGCGGTCCCCGAACGGCTCGGTCTCGTCGGTCCCCTGACCGTCCGTCTCCTGCGCCCAGTACTCCCCGAGGACCTCTTCGGCGTCGTGGTCCCCCGGGTAGGACGCCTCCGCCGGCAGCAGCGGCCAGTCCTCGGTGCCGGTCCGGCAGCCGGCCAGGTCCACCAGAACCGGCAGCAGCCCCGCCCGGGCCGCGGGCGCGCCCAGCGCCTTCCAGGTGCCGGGCGCGGACCCCTTCTCCGCGTGCCACAGCAGCGGTTCGTGCCAGGGGCCGTCGGCTGTCGCGTCCACCAGTCTGCCGGGCGGGAGTCGCAGCCCCAGAGAACGCCCGCTGGGGTCGGTGGCCAGCCTGGGCAGCGGGTTCGGAAGAGTCGCCATGCCGGTGACTGTAGGGGCACCCACTGACAACGGCCGGTGCGCCGGGTCAGACCAGGGTCGTGATGCAGAACGGGTGCCCGGCGGGGTCGAGCAGCACCCGCCAGCGGTCCGGCTGGGGCTGGTTCTCGGGCTTGGTCGCGCCCAGGGCCAGCAGGTGCGCCTCGGCCGCCTCCAGGTCGTCCACGCCCACCTCGATGTGGGCCTGCTTCTGCTCGGCCGGGTCCGGCCAGGTGGGCCGGCGGTGGTCGGGCACCCGGCTGAAGCCCAGGCCCGGCCCGCCGTCCTTGCCGGCGAGGAAGACGAAGTCCTCGGAGGTGTAGGCGACGGACAGGCCGAACATCTGCGCGTAGAAGCGGGACAGTTCGGCGGTGTCGGCGCAGTCGAGGGTGACGGCGGCGTAGCGGAACGCGGGTGCGGGTGTGCTCTGTGTGGTCATGGGAGCGACCGTAGGCCATGACCAGGACAGTTCCGGTCCTGGTCACGCGGGTCCGCGTGCGAGACTTCCACACGTGATCAGCGCGTCCGCCCGTCTGCTGCGCCTGCTCGCGCTGCTCGCCGCCCGGCCCGCCTGGACCTGCGCCGAACTGGCCGAGCGCATGGCCGTCACCGACCGCACCGTCCGGCGGGACATCGCGCGGCTGCGGGAACTGGGGTACACCGTCGACTCCGACGCCGGGCCCTGGGGCGGTTACCGGCTCCGGGCGGGGGCGCGTGTGCCGCCGCTGATCCTGGACGACGAGGAGGCGCTGGCCGTGGCGGTCGGGCTGCGGGAGGCGGCCCTGAGCGGCGCCCTCGGCGGGGACCAGGCCGCGCTGTCGGCGCTGCTGAAGCTGCGTCAGGTGCTGCCGGCGCGGATCGCCGGGCGGCTGGGGGAGTGGGACGACGCGCTGGTACGGCTGCCCGGGTCCGAGGGGCCGCGGCTGCGGCCCGGCATGCTGCTGGAGCTGGCCGCCGCCTGCCGGCGCGGTGAGCGGGCCCGGCTGTCCTACCGCGACGGGGAGGGCCGGAACACGGTCCGGGAGGTCGATCCGTACCGGCTCGTCCATACCGGGCGGCGCTGGTACTTCGTCGCGCGGGACGTGGCCCGGGGCTGGCGGACCTTCCGCGCCGACCGCGTGGAGCGGCTGACCCCGACCGGGCGGCCGGTGGAGATCACCGACCCGCCCGACCCGGCGCAGCTCGTCTCCCACAACACGGCGAACGGCCCTTACCCCTTGTCCGCGACCGTCCGCCTGCCCCTGCCCATGGAGCGGGCGTTGCGCGTCGTCCCGGCGACGGTCGGCACCCATCGCCCCGACGGCCCCGACGCCACCCTGGTGGACATCGGCGGCCCGGACGCGGACGGCCTCGCCCGCTACCTCCTCGGCCTGGCGACACCCCTGCGCGTCCTGGCCCCGGACGAGGTACGCGAAGCCCTCGTCCGGCGCGCCCGGGAGCTCCTCGACGCGCAGGGGTGAGGGCCGCGGATCAGAGCTTCTCGGGGGTGCGGATGCCGAGCAGGGCCATGCCGCGATGCAGGGTGCGGGCCGTCAGGTCACACAGGAAGAGGCGGTTCTGGACCTGCTCCGGTGTCTCGGCCCGCAGGACCGGGCACTTGTCGTAGAACGTCGTGTACAGGGACGCCAGCTGGTAGAGGTACGACGCCAGCTTGTGCGGGGCGTACTCCCCGGCCGCCTCCGCCACGGCCTCCGCGAAGGAGTCCAGGTGCAGGCCGAGGGCGCGCTCGGCGTCGGCCAGGGCCAGTTCCGGGCGGGCCGCCGGGCGGACCTCGCCGGCCTTGCGGAGGATCGAGCGGATACGGGCGTACGCGTACTGGAGGTAGACGGACGTGTCGCCGTTGAGCGAGACCATCTGGTCCAGGTCGAACTTGTAGTCCCGGTTGGCCGACGTCGACAGGTCGGCGTACTTCACCGCGCCGATGCCCACCTGGGCGCCCCGCTCGGCGATCTCCTCCTCGGAGAGGTCCTGGGCCTTCTCGCGGACCACGGCCGACGCGCGCTCGATCGCCTCGTCGAGCAGGTCGACCAGGCGGACCGTCTCGCCCTCACGCGTCTTGAACGGCTTGCCGTCCTTGCCGAGGACCGTGCCGAAGGCCAACTGGACCGCGGTGACGTCGTCGTTCAGCCAGCCGGCCCGGCGGGCGGTCTCGAAGACCATCCGGAAGTGCAGCGCCTGGCGGGCGTCGACCACGTACAGCAGGGTGCTGGCCTTCAGGTGGAAGACGCGGTCGCGGATCGCGGACAGGTCGGTGGCCGCGTAGCCGTAGCCGCCGTCGGACTTCTGCACGATCAGCGGGACCGGGTTGCCGTCCGGGCCCTTGATGTCGTCGAAGAAGACGCAGAGGGCGCCCTCGGAGCGGACGGCCACGCCCGACTCCTCCAGCAGGCGGCAGGTCTCGGCCAGCATGTCGTTGTAGCCGGACTCGCCGACGATGTCGGCGTCCCGGACCTCCATGTCCAGCTTCTCGAAGACGGAGAAGAAGTAGATCTTCGACTCGTCCACGAACCGCTGCCACACGGCGAGCGTGTGCGCATCGCCGGCCTGGAGGTCGACCACCCGGCGGCGGGCCCGCGTCTTGAACTCCTCGTCGGAGTCGAACAGCCTGCGCGCGGCCTTGTAGAGGCGGTCGAGGTTCGACATCGCCTCCTCACCGGAGACCTGGGCGTCCTTGTGGTCCAGCTCGTGCGGGTGCTCGTCCAGGTACTGGATGAGCATGCCGAACTGGGTGCCCCAGTCGCCGATGTGGTGGCGCCTGACCACGTTCTCGCCGGTGAACTCCAGCAGCTGCACCACCGAGTCGCCGATCACCGCGCTCCGCAGGTGGCCGACGTGCATCTCCTTCGCCACGTTCGGCTGGGCGTAGTCGATCACCGTCGTACCGGGCGTGGCGGCGTACGGCACGCCGAGGCGGCCGGTGTCGTCCGCGTAGCGCTCAGCCAGCGTGGCCGTGATGGCGCCGTCGCCGATGGTGATGTTCAGGAAGCCGGGGCCCGAGACCTCGATGTCCTTGATCAGGTCACCGGACTCGACGCGGGCGACGACCTGGGCGGCCAGCTCCCGCGGGTTGGCCTTGGCCTTCTTGGCGAGCGCGAGGATGCCGTTGGCCTGGTAGTCCGCCCGGTCGCTTCGTCGCAGCAGCGGGTCGGCGTCGACGGCCTCCGGCAGGGTGGCCGAGAGGGCGGACGCGAGGCGCTGCTGGACGGAATCGGTGAGGGACGTGACCGAGGCCATAGGAAGGGGTGCCGTTCTCCTCGTCGGATGGATAGACCCGGCCAGTATCCCATGGGGGGCAAAGTGATTTTCCTGGTCGCGAGAGGGTCTGTGACAATGGGGTGTCACCCGTTCAGAAAGAAGGACGTGCCGATCGTGGCTCAGAGCACCGAGACCACCGACTGGGTCTCCCGTTTCGCGGATGAGGTCATCGAGGAGTCGGAGCGCCGTGCCCCCGGCAAAGTGACGCCGGACGCCACCGCGGCGCCGATCGTCGTCGCGTCCGGCCTGTCTCCCTCCGGGCCGATCCACCTCGGGAACCTGCGGGAGGTCATGACCCCGCACTTGGTCGCCGACGAGATCCGCCGCCGCGGGTACCCGGTGCGGCACCTGATCTCCTGGGACGACTACGACCGCTACCGCAAGGTGCCGGCCGGCGTCGCGGGCGTCGACGAGTCGTGGGCCGAGCACATCGGCAAGCCGCTGACCTCGGTCCCGGCGCCGAAGGGCTCCGAGCACCCGAACTGGGCCGAGCACTTCAAGGCCGCGATGACCGAGTCGCTGGCCCAGCTGGGCGTCGAGTTCGACGGGATCAGCCAGACCGCGCAGTACACCTCGGGCGCCTACCGCGAGCAGATCCTGCACGCGATGAGGCACCGGGGCGACATCGACGCGATCCTCGACCAGTACCGCACGAAGAAGGCCCCGGCCAAGAAGCAGCAGAAGCCGCTGGACGAGGCCGAGCTGGAGGCCGCGGAGGGCTCCGGCGCCGCGGCCGAGGACGACGGCAGCTCCGGCTCCGCCGGGTACTTCCCGTACAAGCCGTACTGCGGCAACTGCGAGAAGGACCTGACGACGGTCACCTCCTACGACGACGACAGCACCGAGCTGGCGTACACGTGCACCGTGTGCGGTTTCTCGGAGACCGTCCGGCTCAGCGAGTTCGACCGCGGCAAGCTGGTCTGGAAGGTCGACTGGCCGATGCGCTGGGCGTACGAGGGCGTCGTCTTCGAGCCCAGCGGCGTCGACCACTCCTCCCCGGGATCGTCGTTCCAGGTCGGCGGGCAGATCGTCGGCATCTTCGGCGGCGAGCAGCCGATCGGGCCCATGTACGCCTTCGTCGGCATCAGCGGCATGGCCAAGATGTCGTCCTCGCGCGGCGGGGTGCCGACCCCGGCGGACGCGCTGAAGATCATGGAGCCGCAGCTGCTGCGCTGGCTGTACGCCCGGCGCCGGCCCAACCAGTCCTTCAAGATCGCCTTCGACCAGGAGATCCAGCGGCTGTACGACGAGTGGGACAAGCTGGCGGGCAAGGTCGCCGACGGCTCCGCCCTGCCCGCGGACGTCGCCGCCTACACGCGGGCCGTCGGCACCGCCGCCGGTGACCTGCCGAGGACGCCGCGTCCGCTGCCGTACCGCACGCTCGCGTCCGTCGCCGACATCACCGCCGGGCACGAGGACCAGGCGCTGCGGATCCTGTCCGAGCTGGACCCGGAGCAGCCGCTGGCCTCGCTGGACGAGGTCCGCCCGCGGTTCGACCGGGCCGAGGCGTGGATCAACACGCAGGTGCCCGCCGACCAGCGGACCGTCGTGCGGGACGAGCCGGACGCCGAGCTGCTGAAGTCCCTGGACGACGCGTCCCGGGAGTCGCTGCGGCTGCTGCTCGACGGCCTGGCCTCGCACTGGTCGCTCGACGGGCTGACGCACCTCGTGTACGGCGTGCCGAAGGTGCAGGCCGGCTTCTCCGCCGACGCCACGCCCAAGGAGCTGCCGGCCGAGATCAAGACGGCGCAGCGGGCGTTCTTCGCCCTGCTGTACCACCTGCTGGTCGGCCGGGACACCGGCCCCCGGCTGCCCACGCTGCTGCTCGCCGTCGGACAGGAGCGGGTGCGGGAGCTGCTCGGGGCGTGACCGGGCACGAGTGACGGCGCACGTGTGACCGCGCAGGTGTGACGGCGCATGAGGAAGGGGCCCTCCGCGGAGGGCCCCTTTTCCTGTGGCGGCGTCTCTCAGGCGATGTGGTCGTCCTGGAGTTCCGCGGTGTGCCGGTTGGTGAAACGGTTCACCATGCGGTTGGCCTCCTGCGGGGGCAGCGCGACGGCGAACGTCGCCTCCACGTCGTCCCGGAACTGGGCGGCCGTGGGATAGCTGCCGTCGATCGACTTGCGGAAGACCTGGTAGTAGTCGTCCTCGGTCGGCTCCGGCTCCGGGATGCCGCCGCCCTCGCCCAGTTCGCGGGTGCGGTGCGGGCCCACCGGGATCGGGAAGCTGCCGGTCTCCTCCGGGGAGGGCTGCTGGAACTGCTCCGGGGGCTGCTCGTCGTACCAGTCCTCGTACTGTTCCTCGGGTTCGTACTGGGGCTCGGGGGGCGGCTCGTAGGTGGGGTCGTAGCCGCCCTGGTACTCGATCTCCCGGGGCGCCTGGAACCAGGGGCTCTCCTCGTCCACGGGCGGCTCGGGACGCTGCTCGCCGGACGGTTCCGCCCGCCGCGCGGCGGGCGCGGGCCCGGCGGCGCGGGCACCCGCGAGGGCGGCGGGGCCGGCCGCCACGGCCGGCTGCGGGGCCGGCGGCAGGAGCACCGGGTCGATGCCCGCCGCCGCCAGGCCCGCCGGGGCCGTCTCCGCCAGGGGAACGCCGTAGCGGGCCAGGCGCAGGGGCATCAGCGACTCCACCGGGGCCTTGCGGCGCCAGGCCCGGCCGAACCGGGAACGCAGGCGGGCCTGGTAGACGAGACGTTCCTGCTCCAGCTTGATGACCTGCTCGTAGGAGCGCAGCTCCCACAGCTTCATACGGCGCCACAGCAGGAACGTGGGCAGCGGGGAGAGGAGCCAGCGGGTGAGGCGGACTCCCTCCATGTGCTTGTCCGCCGTGATGTCGGCGATGCGGCCGGCCGCGTGGCGGGCGGCTTCCACGGACACGACGAACAGGATGGGGATCACGGCGTGCATGCCCACGCCCAGCGGGTCCGGCCAGGCGGCGGCGCCGTTGAAGGCGATCGTCGCCGCCGTCAGGAGCCACGCCGTCTGGCGCAGGAGCGGGAAGGGGATGCGGATCCAGGTCAGCAGCAGGTCGAGGGAGAGCAGGACGCAGATGCCCGCGTCGATACCCACCGGGAACACATAGGAGAAGTTCCCGAAGCCCTTCTTGACGGCCAGTTCACGGACGGCCGCGTACGAGCCGGCGAAGCCGATCCCGGCGATGATCAAAGCGCCGGTCACGACCACGCCGATGAGTACGCGGTGCATCCGAGTCAGCTGCGGCAGTGGCGCGGCCACTCGTACTCCCCTCCCCTTGCGTGTTGTTGCGCGCAACAGAGTGGCACACGTGTGCGGCGAACGCGCTGCCGGTAGGCCGTCACGGCCCTCCGGTCAGCTCTTGGCGACGGCCGCCCTGGCCGCGGACGCGCTCGCCGAGGGCGACTTCGACGGCGCCTTGGAGGCGGACTTCGAGGGCGATCCGGAGGGTGACTTCGACGCCGGCCCGGACGCCGGAGCGGACGGCGACGCGGGGGACTTCGTGCCCGAACCCTGCCCGGAATCTTCACCGTTGGCCGCGGAGACGGACGCGACCGCCTCCTTCAGCGCCTTCTCGGCGGCCTTCGCCAGGTCGTCGGCGTCCGGGGTCCTCTCACCCGCGAGACCGGCCCCGTTGTAGTCCACGGTGACGACGACGTTCTCGACCCGGGCGACGGCCGTCTGCTGCCGGAAGAGGCCTTCCTTCTTCTTCAGGTCGTAGCGCACCGCCGTGGCCTCCGCGCCCGTGCCGCTCAGCGGGACGATCTTGACGTTCTTGGCGCCGTCCACCGCCTTCGCGTCCTCGGACTGCCGGCTGAAGTACGTGTGGGCCTGGTCGTCGCCGGAACCGCGGGTCGCGTCCGAGTCGAAGCGCAGCAGGGAGACGTGGAGCCAGCGGAACTGGGAGCCCTTGACGCCGTTGTTGTCCAGGCTGTCCCAGGAGCAGGAGGAGCGCGCCGACGGGTCGTCCGAGCTGCCGTCCTTGCCCGACTTCGCACCCTTGGGCACCAGTTCGGTCAGGGTCTTCTTCGACAGCACCCCGCAGGGCTCGGGAAGCTTGTGGTAGGCGGCGGGCCGCACGGTCGGGGACGCGCTCGCCGAGGGGGTGGTGCTGCCGGCCGCGGCCCGCGGCGTGCTCTCGCTGCCGGCCTTGGCCTCGGAGTCCCCGGAGCCGGAGGAGCACGCGGCCGTGATCAGCACCGCGGGGACGGCGGCCGCGCAGACAAGGGCACGGCGCAGGCGCCTGGCCCGCCGGTCGCTCCCCGACCGCCTCGACGGCGTGGGAGGTACCTCCAGGGCACGGTCGTCTCGCTGGGCTGCTCGCTGCATGGTTCCTTCACTCATGACGCTCGGTGTTCGTGCGGGTTCCTGCGGGGCCACGGTACGCGGTGAGGAAGCCGTGCGGTCCGCGTCCGACTCCTTTGCGGGCGGCCGGTGGTGAGGCCGCGGCGGCCGTCAACCGGTGAACGCGTCGGCCAGTTGAGAGGCCAGATCACCGGCCCTGTCCTGCATTTCCTTGCTGTCCGGGACCGTTCCGGTGGCCGTCGGCTGCTCCTCGTACTGGACGGTGACGACGACGTTGGACGTGCGGAACACCACAGTCACCGTCCGCTGTTCGGCCGTCGAGCCGGACGTGCTGAGCCGGTCGTCCAGATACGCCTCGTCACCGAGGTCGGAGAGGGCGCGCGGCTGGAGATCGGCGGGCGGGGCACCGGCGGACGACGCCGAGGCCGCCGCCGACGCCGAGGAGGGCCGGGTCGCGGACGGGGAGGCGTGGTCGCCCGCGGAGGCCGTGGGGGACGCGGTGGCCGTCGGAACGGCGGCCGTCGTCGAGGCGCCGCTCGGCTCGGGGAGGTCGGCGGCCGTCTCCTTCTCCTGGAACAGCTTCTGCGCCTGGTCGTCGTCGCTGACCGCGTTGTCGTACGACACCACGCGCTCGAAGTCCACCGACAGGCGGTCCGTGGCACCGGCCGACTCGACCTTCCAGCGGCAGCCGACCTTGCGGTCGGTGTCGTACGTGAGCGTGGCCTCGCCCTGGTAGGCCTTGTCCCGCTGGTCGGGGTCGGTGATCTGCTGGATGCCGGGCAGCAGCGCGGCCAGGTGGTCGCGGCCGACCGCGCCGCACGGTTCGGGCAGCGTGCGGTACTTGCCGGGCTGGGCGGCGACCGCGGTCGTGCCGGCGTCGCCCGGGTTGGCGTTGTCCGCCTGCCCGGCGTCCCCGGAGCCGCTCGTGCAGCCGGCCAGCAGCGCCGCGAGGAGTGCGGCGGTGCCGGATACGTACGCCTTCCGCTGCACGGTCGGGCTCCTCTCGACGGTCTGTGATCGCTGGCGTTCCAGTGTCCCCGCCGGTTATTCGCTTGCCGCGGCGGGGCGCCCCCTGGAGACAATGTGTATCGCACGCACTGCCGTGGACGCCGGTCCCCTGTCTCTTTTCGTCGACCTTGGCGCCGCTTTTGCGTTCTGCCGCTTATAGCCTTTTTGTGAATCCCGGGGGAATGAGGAACGTATGTCGTACGTGGAGATGCCGGGCGCGAGGACGCCGATCCGGATGTGGGCGGACCCGGCGACGGTCGAGGACGTCGCCCTGCGCCAGCTCCAGAACGTGGCCACCCTGCCGTGGATCAAGGGCCTGGCCGTGATGCCGGACGTGCACTACGGCAAGGGCGCGACGGTCGGCTCGGTCATCGCGATGCGGGACGCGGTGTGCCCGGCCGCGGTCGGCGTGGACATCGGCTGCGGCATGTCCGCGGTGCGGACGTCACTGACCGCGAACGACCTCCCCGGGGACCTGTCGCGGCTGCGGTCGAAGATCGAGCAGGCCATTCCGGTCGGCCGCGGCATGCACGAGGACGCGGTCGAGCCGGGGGACTTCCACGGGCTGGCCACGTCCGGGTGGGAGGACTTCTGGGGGCGGTTCGACGGGGTCGCGGACGCGGTGCACTTCCGCCGGAGCCGGGCGGTCGCCCAGATGGGGACGCTCGGTTCGGGCAACCACTTCGTCGAGGTTTGCGTGGCCGACGACGGCTCGGTCTGGCTCATGCTCCACTCCGGTTCCCGCAACATCGGCAAGGAACTCGCCGAGCACCACATCGGCGTCGCCCGGCAACTCCCTCACAACCAGGGCCTGGTCGACCGCGACCTCGCCGTCTTCGTGGCGGACACCCCGCAGATGGCGGCCTACCGCAACGACCTCTTCTGGGCGCAGGAGTACGCCAAGTACAACCGCACGCTCATGATGGCGCTCCTGAAGGACGTGGTCCGCAAGGAGTTCAAGAAGGCCCGGCCGGTCTTCGAGCCGGAGATCTCCTGCCACCACAACTACGTGGCGGAGGAGCGCTACGACGGCATGGACCTGCTCGTGACCCGCAAGGGCGCGATCCGGGCCGGCTCCGGCGAGTACGGGATCATCCCCGGCTCGATGGGCACGGGGTCGTACATCGTGCGGGGGCTCGGCAACGAGCTGGCCTTCAACTCCGCGTCCCACGGCGCGGGCCGGCGCATGAGCCGCAACGCGGCCAAGCGGCGCTACTCGGCGCAGGACCTGGAGGAGCAGACCCGGGGCGTGGAGTGCCGCAAGGACTCCGGCGTCGTGGACGAGATCCCGGCCGCCTACAAGTCGATCGACCAGGTCATCGACCAGCAGCGGGACCTGGTCCAGGTCGTGGCGAAGCTCAAGCAGGTCGTCTGCGTGAAGGGCTGATCACCGCGCGGGGCGGTCGGCTCCCTCCGGCCCCCCGAGGGAGTCCAGCCAGCGCAGCAGGCGGGTGCCCTCGCGGGTCATGACGGCCGGGTCGCGCAGGGCGTTGGCCAGCAGGGACATGCCCTGGTAGGCCGAGACCAGGGTGAGGGCGAGGTCGTCGGGGGCGGGCAGGGCCAGCGCGCGGAACTGCGCGGCGGCCCAGTCCAGCAGGTACCGGATCACCGCGCCGGCCTCCGCGTCCAGGGTGCCGTCGGCGCGTTTGCCGAGCTCGACGGCCAGGGTGCCGGTGGGGCAGCCGTGGCGGGCGGCGGTCTCGCGCTGCTCGACCCAGGCTTCGACCAGGCCCTTGAGTCGGTCGCGCGGGTCCGCCGACTCCTCCAGCGCCGCGGTGAGTTCGTCCAGGTGGGCGCGGTGTTCGCAGAGCGCGGCCCGGACCAGCTCGTCCTTGGTCTTGAAGTAGTAGTAGACGTTCCCGACCGGGACGCCGGCCTCGCGCGCGATGTCGGCGAGGGTGGTGCGCTCGACGCCCTGCTCGTGCAGGACCCGGGCCGCCGCCGCCGTGAGCCGCCGCCGCTTCTGGGACGCCCGTACCCGCCGGTCCACTGAGTTTGTCACCTGACTGACTATAGAGTAGCTTCTTAGTTAGTCAGTTGACTGACTAATAACTCGGACAGCAGGGGGCGTTGTGATCACAGTGACGGGTGCCACCGGGAACGTCGGGCGGACACTGGTGGAGATGCTGGCCGCGGCCGGCGAGGAGGTCGTCGCCGTGTCCCGGCGGGACCGGCCCGCGGGCCCCGCGGCCGGGGTGCGGTGGGTGCGGGGGAGCGCCGGGGACGCCGTGGGCATGCGGGCGGCCCTCGACGGATCGCGGGCGGTTCTCCTGCTGCTGGGCGGTGAGCTGAACAGCCGGGGAGAGAGCCCCGAGGTGCTGCTGGACGTGATCGCGGAAGCCGGTGTCGAGCGGATCGTCCTCGTGTCGTCGCAGGCCGGCGCCACCCGCCCCGAGGCGCCCGCGTACGCCCGGCTGCGGGCGTTCGAGACGGCGGTACGCGCGTCCGGGCGGGAGTTCACCGTCCTGCGGCCCGGCGGATTCGCCTCCAACGCCTTCGCCTGGGCCGAGTCGGTACGCACCCGGCGTACCGTCCTCGCGCCCTTCGGTGACGTGGCGCTGCCCGTGGTCGACCCGGCGGACATCGCCGCGGTCGCCGCCGCCGCGCTGCGCGAGGACGGCCACGCGGGCCGCGTGTACGAGCTGACCGGCCCGGAGCCGATCAGTCCGCGCGGGCAGGCCGCGGTGCTCTCCGACGCGCTGGGCGAGGAGGTGGCCTTCGTGGAACTGTCCCGCGAGGAGGCGCACGCGGGGATGGCCCGGTTCATGCCCGAGGAGGCCGTGGCCGGCACGCTGGACGTCCTCGGGGAGCCGCTGCCGGCCGAGCGGCGGGTCAGCCCCGACGTGGCGGCGGTCCTGCACCGCCCGGCCGCGCCCTTCGCGGCCTGGGCCGCCCGCAACCTGCCGGCGTTCGCCTGACTCCTGAGCCGGTCCGGCGGGCTACTTCGCGTGCCGGACGGCGTAGATCATGACGAACGCCACGAAGTGGATGCCGAAGAGGAAGTAGGCCAGGAAGTACCAGGCCTGGCGCTCGTCCTTGGTCTCCTGCGCGAGGCGGCGCTTCTCGGCGGACTCGGCGGAGGTGCCGGAGGTGTCGGCGCCGGGGTCCTCGGCGGGTGTCACAGTTCCCGGTGCACCTTGGTGTTCGACGCCTGGGCGCGCGGCCGCAGGACCAGCAGGTCGACGTTGACGTGGCTGGGGCGGGTCACCGCCCAGGCGATCGTCTCGGCCACGTCGTCCGCGGTGAGAGGCTCGGCGACGCCCTCGTACACCTTCGCCGCCTTCTCCGTGTCCCCGCCGAAGCGGGTCAGGGCGAACTCGTCCGTGCGGACCATGCCGGGCGCGATCTCGACGACCCGGACCGGCCGGCCGACGATCTCCAGGCGGAGCGTCTCGGCGAGCACGTGGGCGCCGTGCTTGGCGGCCACGTAGCCACCGCCGCCCTCGTAGGTGCCGTGGCCCGCGGTGGAGGACACGACCACCACCACGCCGTCGCCGCTCGCCACCAGCTTGGGCAGCAGGGCCTGGGTGAGGTTCAGGGTGCCGAGGACGTTCGTCTCGTACATCGTGCGCCAGTCGGCGGGGTCGCTGGTGGCCACCGGGTCCGCGCCCAGCGCGCCGCCCGCGTTGTTGACGAGGACGCCGATCGTCTGGAACGCCGTGGCGAACTCGTCCACGGCCGCGCGGTCCGTGACGTCCAGCTGGTACGCCACCGCCGAGTGGCCCGCCGCCGTCAGCTCCTCGGCCAGCGCCTCGATCCGGTCCTTGCGGCGGGCGGTGAGGACGACGCGGTAACCGGCCGCGGCGAGCTGCCGCGCGGTGGCGGCGCCGATCCCGCTGCTCGCACCGGTGACGACGGCGATGCGGGAGGCGGCGGACGGGGCGGCGGTGGCCATGGCTGCTCCTGGGACTGCGGCGGGGTCGGTCGCGTCCCAGCGTAAGTGAGGCCTCAGCCGCCGTTCCGCGGCGCCCACATGATGACCGCGGTCCCGGCGAGGCAGATCAGCGCCCCGGTGATGTCCCAGCGGTCGGGGCGGTAGCCGTCGGCGACGACGCCCCACAGCAGGGAGCCGGCCACGAAGATCCCGCCGTAGGCGGCGAGGACGCGGCCGAAGTGGGCGTCGGGCTGGAAGGTCGCGGCGAAGCCGTACGCCCCGAGGGCGAGGACACCGCCGGTGATCCACAGCCGGCCGCGGTGTTCCCGCACGCCCTGCCAGACCAGCCAGGCGCCGCCGATCTCGAACAGCGCGGCGACGGCGAACAGGGCGGCGGAGCGGAGGACGGGCATGCGGGCAGCTTCCCACGCTGTGGCCGTGTCGCCTGTCGGAGGGCGCCTGACCGGCGGTGGGCGTGGCATGCATCCCTACGGCGGACCGGGGGTGAGCGGGAAGGGGTGAGGGGCCGTGCGGATGCGGACGTGGGTGCTGTCGGGTGCTGTCCGGTCCGTGTGCCGGTGCCGTCCTGGCCCCGGGGCCGGCGGCGGCCGCTCCCGCGCCGGTTGGCGGCACCGGGGACGGCGGTCGCGGTACCGGGGACGGCGGTGGCCTCGATTCCGTCGACGGCCGTTCCCGTCCCGGAGGTCGTTCCCCCGCCGGTGGTCGGTGGCCGGTGGCCGGTGGCCGGTGGCCGGTGGCCGTAGCCGGGGCCGGGGCCGTGGCTGGGACGCCGGTGGCCGCTCCCGCGCCGGTGGCCGATCTCTCCCTGCACGGGAGCGCGGTGCTGGACGCGGACCAGGTGGGATGTGCGGCTGACCCCGCGCAACGAGGGATCCGGCGCCGTCACGGACGCCACCGTCCGCCTGCGCTGGTCGGTGCCGCTGGCCGGCAAGGAGCTGTCCGCCGGGTGCCTGCGCGCGGACGAGCGGACCGTGCTGCGCGCGACCGGGACGCCGGCCGCGGACGCGGCGGGGGAGGCGGCGGCGGAGCAGCTGCATGTGCCGGTACGGCTCCCGGAGTCGGCGCCGGAGGTGACGCTGGACATCGACACCGGGTGGCCCGGCAGTGCGGTGGACGCGAACCCGTCGAAACGACCGGCTGACGGCGCTGGTGCCGGCCACGCGGGACTCGTACGCCTTCTGAGCCGCCGGACCGGGCGGGGATCCCGGGGCGGAATAACCGGGGGAGGGGGACCGTTGGCGGGATATAGTTGAACAATCAACAAGCTGGAGGGTGAGCGACCATGCAGTTCGGGATCTTCACGGTCGGCGACGTCACGCCGGACCCCACCACGGGGCGCACCCCGACCGAGCGCGAGCGGATCAAGGCCATGGTCGCCATCGCGCTGAAGGCCGAGGAGGTCGGGCTCGACGTCTTCGCGACCGGCGAGCACCACAACCCGCCGTTCGTGCCCTCGTCCCCGACCACCATGCTCGGCTACATAGCCGCGCGGACGGAGCGGCTCCTCCTCTCCACCTCCACCACCCTGATCACCACCAACGACCCGGTGAAGATCGCGGAGGACTTCGCGATGCTCCAGCACCTGACCGACGGGCGCGTCGACCTGATGACGGGCCGCGGCAACACCGGGCCGGTGTACCCGTGGTTCGGCAAGGACATCCGGGACGGCATCGACCTCGCCATCGAGAACTACGCCCTGCTGCGCCGGCTGTGGCACGAGGACGTCGTCGACTGGGAGGGCAAGTTCCGCACGCCGCTCCAGGGGTTCACCTCGACGCCCCGCCCGCTGGACGGCGTGGCGCCGTTCGTCTGGCACGGCTCCATCCGCTCCCCGGAGATCGCCGAGCAGGCCGCCTACTACGGGGACGGCTTCTTCCACAACAACATCTTCTGGCCCGCCGACCACACCAGGCGGATGGTCGAGTTCTACCGGACCCGCTACGCCCACTACGGGCACGGCACGCCGGAGCAGGCGATCGTCGGCCTCGGCGGCCAGGTGTTCATGCGGCACAACTCCCAGGACGCGGTGCGGGAGTTCCGGCCGTACTTCGACAACGCGCCGGTGTACGGCCACGGACCCTCGCTGGAGGACTTCACCGAGCAGACCCCGCTGACCGTGGGGTCGCCGCAGCAGGTGATCGAGAAGACCCTGTCGTTCCGCGAGTACGCCGGTGACTACCAGCGCCAGCTGTTCCTCATGGACCACGCCGGCCTGCCCCTGAAGACCGTGCTGGAGCAGCTCGACCTGCTCGGCGAGGAGGTCGTACCGGTGCTGCGCGAGGAGTTCGCCAAGGGGCGTCCGGCGGATGTGCCCCAGGCGCCGACCCACCGGTCCCTGCTCGCCACGAAGGAGGCGGCCACCGTATGAAGCTCGTCGTCGTCTCCGCGGGACTGAGCGTGCCCTCGTCCACCCGGCTGCTGGCCGACCGGCTGGCCGCCGCGGTGGGCCGGCACACGCCGGCGGACATCGAAGTGGTCGAACTGCGGGACCTCGCGGTCGAGATCGCGCACGCCTTCACCAACGGGTTCGCCGGGAAGAGGCTCGCCGCCGCCCAGGAGGCGGTGGCGGCGGCCGACGGGCTGATCGTCGTCACACCGGTGTTCAGTGCCTCGTACAGCGGACTGTTCAAGTCGTTCTTCGACGTGCTGGACAAGGACGCGCTGGCCGGCAAGCCCGTGCTGATCGGCGCGACCGGCGGTACGGCCCGGCACTCGCTGGTGCTGGACCACGCGCTGCGGCCGTTGTTCGCCTACCTGCGGGCCGTTGTCGTGCCGACCGGCGTGTACGCGGCGTCGGAGGACTGGGGGGCCGAGGGGCTGCCGGAGCGGGTCGAACGGGCCGCGGGGGAGCTGGCGGCGCTCATGACGGGCCTGTCCACGGGTCCCGGACGGCAGCCCGCGGGGCCCCGGCGGGGCGCGACGGAGGAGACCGGGCGGACGGGCACGGCCGGCTTCGAGGTCGTCCCCTTCGCCGACCGGCTCGCCCGGCTCGGTGCCTGACCGAAGGCGGGCACCGAAGGCGGGCACCGGAGGCGGCCGGGACGGAACGCTCGGGACCTCCTGGACGGTCGGCACCTCCTGGACGGTCGGCACCTCCGGGACGCCCGGCACCTCCGGGACGGTTGGGGCGCGCGGGACGCCCGGCACCTCCAGGAGGCTCGGGACCCGCGGGACCCGCGGGACGCCCGGCATCTCCGGGACGCCCGGCACCTTCGGGACGGGGCGGTCGCTGTGCGCCGCCGGGACACCGGTGACGGCTGAGGCGCCGGGGCACCGGTAACGGCTGTGACGGTGAGAGGCCGGTAAAAAGGGTGATCGCGGGGCCGCCGCCCCCGGCTGAACCGGCGGCGGCCTTGGCAGACTGGGGGCGTGCCCCCGACTGTGCTGCTCGCCGAAGACGACCGCGCCATCCGCCACGCCCTGGAGCGGGCCCTGACCCTGGAGGGGTACGAGGTGACGGCGGTCGCCGACGGCGTGGAAGCGCTGGCCCAGGCCCACCGGAACCCGCCGGACGTCCTCGTCCTCGACGTGATGATGCCCGGGATCGACGGCCTCCAGGTCTGCCGCGTGCTGCGCACGGAGGGCAACCGCACGCCGATCCTCATGCTGACCGCCCTCGTGGAGACCGCCGACCGCATCGCCGGCCTGGACGCCGGCGCCGACGACTACGTGGTCAAACCGTTCGACGTGGAGGAGGTCTTCGCCCGGCTGCGCGCCCTGCTGCGCCGCACCAGCCCGGTGCCCACCACCGACGGCACCCCCGAAGGCGCCGCGCGCGAAGGCGCCGTACGGGACGGGGCCGGACGAGAGGCGTCCGCCTCCTCCGACCGGCAGGTGGAGGCCGCCGGTCTCCGCATGGACCTCCAGGCCCGCCGCGCCTGGCGCGGCCGGCGCGAGCTGGAGCTGACCCGCACCGAGTTCGAGCTGCTGGAACTGCTCGTGCGCAACGCCGGCATCGTGCTCGACCACTCCACGATCTACGACCGGATCTGGGGCTACGACTTCGGGCCGGGCTCCAAGAACCTCGCCGTGTACGTCGGCTACCTGCGCCGCAAACTGGACGAGCCCGGTGCCCCGCAGCTGATCCACACGGTGCGCGGCGTGGGTTACGTGCTCCGGGAGGACTAGGTGGGACGCCGCTTGCGGCTGCCGGCCCGGCCCCGGCCGAAGCTGGTCTCCCTGCGCACCACCTTCGCGGTCTCCTTCGCGGCCGTCACCGCCGCCGTCACGATCCTCGTCGGCATCCTGTCGTACAACTCCGCCGCGCGGCTCGTCCGCGTCGACCAGCAGTCGGTGTTCACGCAGGTCGTCCGGGACGTCCAGGACGAGGTACGGCAGCACGAGATGGTCCCCGGGGACTTCTCCTCCTCCCGCCCCGGGCACGACCTGGTCCGCCCCGCCCGCACCGACGTGCAGGTGCTCGGCGCGCGGGGACAGATCATGGACCACGGCAACCCGGTGCTGCCGGTCACCTCCCGGGACCGGGCCACGGCCCTCGCCCGGACGGCCGGGAGAGTGGTCCAGCACAAGGACGTACGGGTGGACGAGGACCTGTTCCGCATCGCCACCGTCTCGCTCGGTGACGGGCGCGGCGCGGTCCAGGTCGCGCAGGAGTTCAGCGACACCGAGGACCTGCTGCGGGCGTTGCAGCAGCGGACGCTGATCCTGATGGCGGCGGTCGTGGTGGCGGCCGGGCTGTTCGGCTGGTGGCTGGCGCGGCGCATCACCCGGCGCCTGGTGATCCTCACCTCGGCCGCGGAGGACGTGGCCCGCACCCGCCAGCTCGGCATCCAGGTGCCGGTGGCCGGCCTGGACGAGGTGGGACGGCTCGGCCGGGCCTTCGACCGCATGCTGGGACGGCTCGCGCAGTCCGAGGAGGACCAGCGGCGCCTGGTGCAGGACGCCGGGCACGAGCTGCGTACCCCTCTCACCTCGCTGCGGACGAACATCTCACTGCTGCGGCGGATCGACGAACTGCCGCCCGACGCGCGGGAGGAGCTGGTCGCCGACCTCGGCCAGGAGGCCCGCGAACTCACCGACCTCGTCAACGAGCTGGTCGACCTCGCCGCCGGGCAGTCCGACGGCGAGCCGCCCCAGCGGGTGGACCTCGCCGACCTGGCCGAGGACGTGGTCGGGCTGGCCCGGCGCCGCACCGGCCGGGACATCCTGCTGCACACCAGCGGTGACACCACCACCGACGGCCGGCCCGGGATGCTCCAGCGCGCCATCTCCAACCTGGTCGAGAACGCGGCCAAGTTCGACCGGGGCGGCAGGGCGCCGATCGAGGTCGTCGTCACCGGGCCGGCGCGGCCGGGCACGGTCCGGGTGGAGGTGCGGGACCGGGGGCCGGGGATCGCCGAGGGCGACCTCGTCCGCATCTTCGACCGCTTCTACCGCGCCGCCGACGCGCGCTCCCTGCCGGGTTCGGGCCTCGGCCTGTCCATCGTGCGTGAGGTCGCGACGGCACACGGGGGAGCGCCGTTCGCCTTCCGGCGGGAGGGCGGCGGGGCCGTCATCGGCTTCACGGCCGGGGGCGGGTTCACGCGGAGCGGGGGCGGGGGCGGGGTCTGACGGTTCCGCCGCGCGGGCCGCCGTCAGCCGCCGCCGTGCCGGGCCGCCGTCAGCCGCCGCCGCCGTGCCAGACCGCCGTCAGCCGCCGCCGCCGCGCCGGGCCGCCGTCAGCAGCCAGGCCAGGTTGCCCACCGCCGCCCCGGCGGCCACCGTCGCGACGATCACCCCGCCGGTCGCCAGCCCGTCGCTGAACAGGTGCGGGCGCCGGTCCAGGCTGTGCAGGCCGAAGCCGCACAGCTCGTACACGCCGACGGCGGCGATCGCGAGGCTGATGACGAGAACGGTCAGTGTCGGCGCGAGACTGCGCACACAGACCTCCCCGGCGGGCTCCGCTTCCGTGATGTCCTGCATGGATCCCCCGATGAACAGACGTGTGAAGAGCCCGGTGGCCGCTGGCGGTTGGGAAACTACAATACGGAGGGCGCGTTAGGGTCGACGCCGTGCTGATCTACCTGAGCGTGGACATGGAAGGCATCACCGGGCTCGTCGACGCCGACGACGTCCAGCCCGGCGGCCGGGACTACGAGCGGGGCCGCTCCATGATGGCCGAGGACGTGAACGCCGCCGTACGGGGCGCGCTGGCGGCGGGCGCCACCGGGGTCCTCGTCAACGACGCCCACGGACCGATGCGCAACCTGCTCCCCGAGGCCCTGCACCCGGCGGCCCGGCTGGTGCGCGGCAGGCCCAAGCGGCTCGGCATGCTGGAGGGGCTGACCGGGGAGTACGACGCCGCGCTGTGCGTCGGCTACCACTCCCGGGCCGGCTCTCCGGGCGTCCTCAGCCACAGCTTCATGGGGCACGAGATCGAGGACATGTGGCTGGACGGCCGCCCGGTCGGCGAGATCGGCCTCGCCCACGCCACGGCGGCGGCCCTCGGGGTGCCGGTGGTCGCCCTCACGGGGGACGACGCGGCGTGCGCGGAGATGACGGAGTGGGACGCGTCGGTCGCCACCGTACCCGTGAAGTACGCCCGGGACCGGTTCGCGGCCGAGCTGCGGCCCCAGGCGGAGGCCCGCAAGGCCATCGAGGAGACCGTCGCGCGGGCGCTGACCGCCGCTCCGCCCCGCCCCGGGCCCTCCGCCGCCGGAGCCACGCTCACCGTCCGCTGGCAGTCCGCCTCGGTGGCCGCCACCCTGCTCGGCATCCCCGGCGTGACGGCCGACGACGCGCGGACGGTCCGCGCGACGGACCGGTTGCCCGCGCTGTACCGGCAGTTCGGGGTGTGGATGCGGGTGGCGGCATCGCTGACCGGCCAGGCACCGTACTGCTGACCGGCCGGCCGACCGGCGGTCACTCGTGCGTGGTGCGGGCGGTGGCGGCGGTGCGGCGGGCGTAGGCGCGGGCGGCGCGGGCGCGGTCGCCGCAGCGGGTGGAGCACCAGTGGCGGCGGCCGTGGCGGAGCAGGTAGCGGTTGCAGGGGGCCGAGCCGCACGCGGTGAGGCGCTCGGCATCGGGACCGGTGAGCAGGTCGGCGGCGTCGGCGGCGAGCGTGGCCAGGGCGTGCTCCACGATCTGCGTGGTGGGGTGGGCGGCCGCCCGGTACAGGCCGCGCTCCGGGGACCAGTGCAGCAGGGAGGCGGCCGGGGCCCGGGTGAGCGCTTCGTTCAGGGCGTCCAGGGCGGCCCGGGGCGCGGGGGCGCCGGTGGTCCGGGCGGTGAGCAGCGCCCGGATGTGATCGCGCAGGGCGCGCAGCCGGCTCGCGCAGGTCTCGCGCAGGTCGGCGTCGGCAGGGGCGAGACCGCGGTCCACGAGCCAGCGCCGGGCGGCGGCGGGTGTGGCGAGGAGATCCACCGACTGTCCGCCGGGCAGGGCGACGTCGGTGTTGGCGAGGTCGAGCGCGGGGTGGTGCGCGGCGCCGGGAGCGGGAGGCACCGGCGGTCGGCCGGGGCCCTCCTCCGGCCGCCCCGCATCCGCTCCCCCTGCTGCCCCGGCCGTCTCGGCGGTACCGGCCGTCTCGGCGTTCTCCGGCGTCTCATCGCGCTCGCTCACATATCTCATGGTAGGGCTTGCGTCCATCCGTGAGGAAGGGCTAGCGTCTCTCATGGATGACACCCCTTCTATCCGTGAGGTGACTGGAATGCGGATTCCCGTAGAGGTCCTCGGCGGACCCACCGTTCTCATCGAGTACGGCGGTCTCCGTTTCCTCACCGACCCGACCTTCGACGACCCCGGCGACTACCCGGCGCCCAGCGGCCGGGTCCTCACCAAGACCGCCCCGCCCCGCGTCCCCCTCGCCGGCCTGGGCCCCGTCGACGTCGTCCTGCTCTCCCACGACCAGCACGCCGACAACCTGGACCACTCCGGCCGCGCCCTGCTCGCCGACGTACCCCGCACGTTCACCACCCCCGCCGCGGCCGGCCGGCTCGGTGGCCGTACCGAACCACTCACCCCCTGGCAGTCCGTCGAGCTGCCCCGTCCCGACGGCGGCACGCTCACCGTCACCGCGGCCCCCGCCCTGCACGGCCCCGAGGGCTCCGAGCCGATCGTCGGCGAGGTCACCGGCTTCCTGCTGACCGCCACCGACCTGCCCACCGTCTACGTCAGCGGGGACAACGCCTCCCTCGACCTGGTGAAGGAGATCGCCGCCCGGTACGGCCCCGTCGACACCGCCGTCCTCTTCGCCGGCGCGCCCCGCCTGCCCGTCCTGGACAACGCCCTCCTCGTCCTGGACGGCAGGGGCACCGCGGCCGCCGCCCAGCTCCTTCAGGCCCGCCGGGTGGTCGCGGCCCACTGCGACAGCTGGGCGCACTTCACCGAGAGCCGGGACGACGTGGTGCGGGCGTTCGAGGAGGCGGGACTGCGGGACGTGCTCCAGCCGGCCTGACCGGCAGGTCACCGCGTCCCGCGCCGCAGCCGGGCCGACCGGCAGGTCACCGCGTCCCGCGCCGCAGGAAGAACCCGCCGGCGAGCGTGCCGACGAGGGCGACGGCCGCGTTCACCGCGATCGCGGTCCGCAGCCCGCCGAGGACCGCCACCGCGCCCGTACCCGACATCGCTGCGGTGGCCACCGCGCTCATCACCGGGGTGCCCATCGTGATGCCGATCTGCTGGGTCATCGTCGCCAGGCCGGTGGCCAGTCCCTGCTCGTGGTCGGCGAGCCCGGACGTGGCGGTGACCATGAAGCCGACGATGACCAGCATGTTGCCCACCCCGCCCGCGAACGTCGCCGCCAGGAGCAGCCGGAGCGAGGAGTGGCCGGTGCCGAGTCCGAGCAGGGCCGCCGTGAACAGGGCCTGCACGAGACCGCCGGCCAGGATCACCCGGGGTGCGCCGAACCGGCCGATCACCCGGGGGGCGACCGACCCGCCGACGACGGTACCCGCGCCCAGCACGCCGAACGACAGCCCGGCGGCCAGCGGGGAGAAGCCGAGGACCTCCTGGAGGTAGAGGGTCAGCAGGAACACCAGCGACGTCTCGGTCAGGAACGCGACCAGCCCGACGACGTTGCCCCACGCCACCGAGCGCCTTCCGAGCACGCCCAACGGCACCAGGGGCGCGGATGCCCGCCGTTCGACGGCCCGGAACGTCAGCAGCAGGGCGGCCCCGGCCGCCAGCGGGACCAGCGTGGCCGGTGCGCCCCAGCCGTATTCGCCGGCCCGCGTCAGACCGAGGACGACGGCGAGCAGCCCGGACGTGGCCGTCACCGCACCCGGCACGTCCAGCTTCGGGCGTTCCTCGGGCCGTGACTCGGCGATGACCGCGGGCGCGATCAGGAGGACGGCGAGTGCGACCGGCACGTTGACGAAGAAGGACCAGCGCCACGACAGCAGGTCCGTCAGCAGGCCGCCGAGGACCGCCCCGGTGGTGAAACCGGCCGACATCAGCGCCCCGTTGAGACCGAGCGCCCTCTCCCGGAGTGGGCCCTCCGGGAATGACGTCGTCAGCAGCGACAGCCCCGCCGGGGTCACCGCGGCGGTGGCCAGCCCCTGGCACACCCGGGCCGCGATCAGCATCCCGGGGCTCTGCGCCAGCCCGCCCGCCAGCGAGGCCGCGGCGAGGACGACGAGACCGCCCAGGAACAGCCTGCGGCGGCCGAAGAGGTCGGCGACCCGGCCGAACAGCAGGGTGAACCCGGCGGCGCACAGGGCGAACGACGTGCCGATCCACTGGAGGCGGGCGAGGGAGAAGCCCAGGCCGGTGCCGATCACCGGCAGGGCCACGTTCAGGATGGAGAAGTCCACGGCCAGCATGAACTGGGCCGCGAGCAGCAGCACGAGCACCAGGCGGAGCCGTGGGGTGAGGGCCGTGGGCGTACCCGCGGACGGTGTGACGGTGACGGACATGACGAGGAGATCCCCTCTGTGCGGCGGAGTCGCGCGGTACGAGCTCGTCCGTCCCGGCCGGGGCGGAGTCGCGCGGTACGAGGCTCGTCCGCCCCGGTCGCCACAGCCAGCACCGTCTCCCGACCACCCGCCGCGAGGGTGGTCATCACAGGACCACCTACGGGCATCCCCTTCTCGCGGCCACGCGGGCAGGATGGACACGACCCCTCGACCCCCCGGAGGCACGCGTGGACGCCCTGTCCGAGCTGGGAGACTTCCTCAGGTCCCGCCGTGGCGCGCTACGGCCGGAGGACGTCGGCATCGCGACCGCGCCGGCCCGCCGCCGGGTCGCTGGACTGCGCCGCGAGGAACTGGCCCTGCTCGCGGGCGTCAGCATCACCCACTACACCCGCCTCGAACAGGGCCGCGCGGCCGGCGTCTCCGACTCCGTGCTGGACGCCGTCGCCCGCACCCTGCGGCTCACCGACGACGAGAGAGCCCACCTCAAGGACCTGGCCCGCCCGGCCACCGGACGCCGTACCGGCGGATCCCGCGCCGAGCACGCCACCCCGTCGGCCCGGCAGCTGCTGGCCGCCATGACGGACGTACCGGCGCTCATCCTCGACCGGCGCGGCGACGTCCTCGCCTGGAACCCGCTCGGCCACGCGCTGCTCGCCGCGCACCTGCCCCGCGAGATCCCGGACATCCCGGCGGACCGGCCCAACCTGGTACGCATGCTGTTCCTGGACGAGCGGTACCGGAACCTGTACGCCGACCTCGAGGAGGAGGCCCACCTCGCGGTCGCCTCCCTGCGCCTGGTCGCGGGCCGCCACCCCGACGACCGCGCCCTGGCCGAGCTGATCGGCCGGCTCTCCATCCACAGCGACGAGTTCGCCGCCCTGTGGGCCCGGCACCCGGTCCGCACCTGCACCTCGGGCGGCAAGTCCCTGCACCACCCGGCGGTCGGCGCGCTGCACCTGAGCTTCGAGAACCTGTGCCTGCCCGGCCCGGCGGGCCAGCGCCTCATCACCTACACCGCCGAACCCGGCACCCCGTCCGACGCGGCCCTGCGCCTGCTGGCGAGCACGACCACGTCCCGGAGGCCGGCCCCCGCCGGCCCCAGCCCCGAACCCGCCTGACCACCCGGGGCGCCCTGGTCACGCCGGCCGCCGCACCCCGAGGACATCGAGCATCGCCACGGTGGCGGGGCCGGGGTTGAAACGGCCCCACGCCAGGAACTCCGCCCGCCGTGGCCCGTCGGCCACCGGGACCAGCGCCAGCCCAGAGTCGGTGTCCGCCACCGGCCGGACGAACGCCGAGGGCAGCAGGGCGACACCGAGCTCGCGCGCGACCAACCGGGTGATCAGCTCCACGGCACCGACCTCGTACGCGACGTCACGGAGCAGCCCAGCGGCGGTGAACGCCTGGTCCGACTGGGCACGGCCGGGCGTCCCGGCCGCGAAGTCCACGAACGTCTCCTCAGCGATCTCCCGCAGTACGACCCGGGAAGCCCCGGCCAGCCGATGCCCGGCCGGCACCACCAGGACGTGCGCGTCGTGATCGAGCACGACGTGCTCCACACCCGTGGGCAGCTCACCCTCCGGCAACCCGATGAAGGCGATGTCCAGTTCGCCGTCGCGGACCGCCGCCACCAGCTCGTCGCTGCGCCCGGACCGAAGAGCGACGCGCACCTGAGGGTGCCGGCCGCGGTACCGCTGCAACAGCTCCGGTACGTCGACGGCAGCGGTCGTCACGATCACTCCGACGGCAAGTCGCCCCCGTACCACCCCCGTCGCCGCGACGGCGTCGGTCACCGCGAGGTCGGCGGCGGCCAGACACTCGCGGGCCCGGGTCACGAACGCCTCCCCGGCGCCGGTCGGTTCGACCCGCCGGCTGGACCGCGCGAACAGCCGCACCTCCAACTCCCCCTCCAGAGCGGCGATTCCGTGACTGAGTGACGACTGCACGACTCCGCAGCGCTCGGCGGCGCGGGTGAAACTACGGGTTTCGGCGAGGGCGACGACGTACCGCATCTGCTGGAGATCCACGCATTGATGTTCCGCGTTCATGGCTGCCATCACAACCATGCGTTGGTTTCATGACCGGAGCGGCGCAGACTTCACCCGACTCCCGGGACCGCGCGGCGACGGGACGCGAAACGGCAGCACCACGCACGTGAACCGACACCAGGGGACGGACCGATGAGGACACACAAGACGATCGCCGTGCTCGGCGCCACCGGAATGGTCGGCAGCCGGGTGATCACCGAAGCCCGGGTGCGCGGACACCGGGTGCTCGCCCTGTCCCGGAAACCGGAGAACGAGGACCCCGCCGTGACATCGGTCGCGGTGGACGTGGGCGACCGGGACGCCGTGCACGGGGCCCTGGCGGACTCCGCGGCCGATGCGGTCGTCCTGGCCGTACGGACGTTCCCCCTCGACCCGGCCTTCCTGGTGGACGCCACCAGTACGGTGCTGGACGCCGCCGCGCACCTCGGCATCCGCGTCCTGGTCACCGGTGGCGCCGGGGCCCTGCGCAGCCCCGGCGACCCCGGCCTGCTGGTGGCCGACAACCCCGCGTATGTACCCC
Organism: Streptomyces sp. NPDC006309; assembly: GCF_040613095.1. Taxonomy (NCBI): domain Bacteria; kingdom Bacillati; phylum Actinomycetota; class Actinomycetes; order Kitasatosporales; family Streptomycetaceae; genus Streptomyces; species Streptomyces sp. NPDC006309. The sequence continues at coordinate 47,520 of NZ_JBEXRO010000021.1, forward strand.
CCGAGGTGAGGACGGTCGCCGCGGCCGGCATCGCCCAGCTGCGGACCTGCCAGGCGCATGCCACGGCCGACTGGGTCTACCTGAGCCCACCGGCCCTCCTCGAACCCGGCCCCCGGACCGGCCGCTACCGCCGTGGCACCGACACCCTGCTCACCGGCACCGACGGCCGCTCCTGGATCAGCGCGGAGGACCTGGCGGTGGCCGTACTCGACGAACTGGAGATCCCGGGCCCGGACCGCCACATCACGGTCGTCCACACACCGGAGTGATTACACCCCCCGTACTGTCCCCCACCCGCCGGGGCCCGGCCGCTACCCGGCGGACATCCAGCTCACGGAGCCGGTGGCTGAGGTTCTGCCACTCGTGCAGCGGTGGGAGGGGCGGGGTGCTGCTCAACGCCGATTCCCGAGTTCATGTGCCTGGATGTGCCTTCAAGCAACCCGGTTGGTTCGGACCAGAGCGTACCTTGCGGTATCGCGAAATCACCGCGACCGGCAGGCGCGCTCACGGCCCTCATCGTCGCCACAGCACCTTTGCCCTGCGCTCACTTCCGTACCCCAGGCCGTGTCGGTAGATCTCAGCCACCCAGTAGCGACCGTCGTTGCCTCGAGCGAAGACCCCGGAGTCTACGAGGAAATCCGCTTCCTGTACCGAAATTCCCACCTCCTCCAACTCGAAGGGCACCGTCACTGACTGACGTACCTGCTGTAGTCGGCTCAACAGCTGGCCGACTTCCTGATTCTCCTGCTGGATTGAGTCGATCTTAATCGTGCTGCACGCGAGTAGCGCCTTGCGCATGGCCCCGGGCGCCAGTACGCGGTCTTCCCATGCCATCTGAGTAATCGACAACTGTGCCGCCTCGGACAAAAACACGACTACGTCCCTGGCTTGCACCTGATCATTGAAGTCTCCGAGGGCGGCGGGTACCCAAAGGTGAGAACGCGCTTCCTTGGACTTCTCCGTTCCCATCTTCCAGCCCCACACTGGGATGAGGGTCTCTACGAGGTCGTCGTAGGACAGCTCGGCGATCTGGGACTCAACCACGGGCGTAGGCAGCGCGCCGGCGTGAGCGGTTACCCACAGCGCGAGCCGTAGTGCTTCTTCCTTGTCCCAGCGCAGGGCGTAGGGCTCGTACCGGGCCAAGAGCTGCCCGCTGTTCTGGCGCACCGCCCGTGTCACCAGATCCTGACGAACGAAGACGACCAGTCCAAGAGGACGCCCCCGCAGTGAGCGCAACCAGGCGAGAACGTCGATCAGCAGCACGCGCAGCGCTGTGCGCTTCGACTCGCTGTCGAGTGACTGCAGCAGGTCCTCAAGCCCGTCGATGACGAACACAGCCCGCGCTCGTCTGCCGAGCTCGGTGAGGGCGGCTTCCGCGCCGCTACTCTCCGGCGGCCGTACGCCTGCCGCGATGGCCAGGCACTCGAGCCACAAGTGCCGCCACTGGAGCTCATCCTGCGCATCGAGCGTCATGAGCCCTGTCTTCAGCCGATCCTTGATTTCCTGCGAGGTAGCGCCCTGGCCCGCCTTGCCGCTGTGCCCTGCCACGAATGCATCTCGCAAGTCCTGCGTTGTCAGGTCGTCATACTCCAGGCTGTCCGACTCAAGCACTGGGACCACAGGCCCGGCTAGTTGAACTCCCTCAATGCCGGACTGCTCGGCGAACTTGTCCCATGACTGGGCCGCACATGCCTTGGCGTACATGAAGGTTTTTCCTGCGCCCTTGGCGCCTACCACGAGCGCCAAGGGTGGCTCTGTACGGTGATCACCCAGGAGCCTGCGCAGCGGATCGGTCACCAGGAAGCCACTGGCTGACGACATGCCTTCTCGTTCGGCGTAGATGAACCGTCGTGCGGTCTCTGCTAGTCGGCTGCGTAGCGTCGTGTGATCGACGGTCCCCAACAACTCCTTTGTATCGGGGACAGCCGAAGAGGCCAGAGTGGGCACGATCGGCTCAAGGACGTCAGCTACCTTGCTGCTTTCCAACACTCGCAATACAGCGTCCCAGGAGGAGGGAAGTGCGAGCAGCTCTTCTCGAAATGGACTGAGCAGTGGCTGGGAAAGGAGGTCAGTGTCTACTTCACCGGTGTCGTCAACCCCAGTGCCCGGTTCATCGTCCAGCCGCCTGAGCGACGCGAACAGCGCGCTGCCCAGCTCATTACGTGCGCGTTCCGCTTGGTCCTCGTGCACGTCCTGCCGATACTGCGTGATGATCACAGAGCTCGCCGGATCGACACCCTGCAGCGTCGGTGCCCGGTGTCCCAGTTGTCGCAGCAGCCTCTCGGTTCCGGCAAGTGACTGGTGGCTCAAGGTGGTGACGAACACGCGCTGGACCCGGGGGTCGAGCAGCACTGGAGCGGACAACTCGGTCGCTCCTGCACGCAGGTCCATGACGATGGTGTCTGCACCAACACGGGCGGCGAGCGCCGCGAGTGCTTCGGTCAGAAAGTACGGAGAGCGGCCCGGCGTGAGCAGATCCGCTGGGTCGATCCGAGGTGGGCCGAGCAGTGGCCTCCGACTGGTCGGGACCACGGTCACGCGCCCGCCACTGGTGTACCGTCCGACCTGCTGATTTGGCAGGTAAGCGGCGGCGATGTCCACAGCTGCTGACCAGCTGCCGTCCTCGGCTCCCTGCAACAGGGCGAGGAGATCCTCGTAACAAAAATCGAGCTGCCCCCCTTGTGCTCTGTGCATCCACGTGATTCCGGGGGCCTCAAGATCGGCGTCAATCAGCAGAACGCTCCCACCGAGTTGGGCCACGGCGTCAGCCATGGCAACCGCGTGGACCGTGCGCCCGACTCCGCCTTTGAATGAATGGAACGCCACCAGTTGTACGTCACCAACAAAGGACTCGTTGGCGGGCCTTTCCAGCGGGTGCGCCAGCTGCGGGGTGATGTGCTTCTCGCGCAGCAGCGGGACACGTCGCGGCTGGTTCGCGTTTTCCTCTCCGCGGCTGAACATGACGGGCAGGCCAACAAGCTCAGTGGTCCTCGGATCGTCGAGCGCCAGCACCAGCGTGCCGTCGCGCCAGTCGGTCGACCCCGCTCCGAAAGCCTCGTCCAACCATTGCTTCACTTGTTCGGCATCCGTACCAGGTGAGACGACGAGCTCCAGACCGTCCCACCAGCCATCCGCCGCTTGCAGCCAACGGGGCCACCGGCCCGCTGCCGCCAGGAGAGCCAGGTGCTCTTCCACATCCACCCAAGTGAAGAGATGCTCGGGGGGAGCCAGCCCTTCCAGATCAGTTAGTTCGGCCACGACCACGTACTCCTACCCCTAGTCCTGCTCACACCAGCTGATCAGAGCGCGAAGCGCTTCCTGGGCTTCCTTCTCGTCCGCCGAGTCGAGCTTTGCACCATAGCGCCATGCCTGATGTAGATCGGCCAGGGCGACGGAGCCACGCGTGGCCGGGTGCATTCTGCAACTCTTAAGCCGGTCGAGGCGCGCACCGATGGCCCGAGGCAGCCGCAGTTCCTTGGCCAGTTTGCGAAGATCGTGGGTGGACTCCAAGGCTGCGGAGTCGCGGTGCCCCTGCCGGACGAGCAGCCGTTCCTTGAGTCCGCACTCGGCGGCGTAAAAGAGGAGAAGACAGACTGTGGCCACGTCTCCGAGCGCGCCATTCGAGTCGACCGACTCCGCTGAGTCGCGTAGCTGATCTCGTCTCCTCTGGAGCGCTTTGACCCCCACCTGAAGCACCATGGCGCCATCCTGCCATCGCTGTCCCAGTGCCAGGCTCACTCTGGGTGAAGACAGGCTGCCTCCCGGCGCACTTGTCTGGTGCGGAATTACTCGTACGCCCGCGCCGTCTCGTCTGCCGGTACTCCTGCACGGGGATTGGGTCGACTCCCGTCCGCATCCGGACGGTGTACTGCGGGCCGTGGAGAAAAGACTGTGCCGGAGGACCTGGACGAACATGAAGTAGCTCCTGCCCTACGCCCCCGTACTCCTGGACGCGGACCCCGCCTTCACGCTGCGGACGTACACGCCCTGCTGCCGTCCGGCGAGACCCCTACCCGCATGATGATCGACGGCGCCGCCTGACGCGGCCCTTCTCAGGTACTGGCCAGGACGGACCCGAAAGCCCCGCCCGGACCCAGCAAGACGTCCAGGTTCCTCAGCTCAGGGCCACACCAGGCAGTAAGGCTGATGCCCTGCCTCATGCAGCCGGTGGCTGAAGTCCTGCCACTCGTGCAGCAGCTGGTACACGTTGAACGCGTCGCGTGGGCCGCCTCGGTCGGGGACCGTCGACCAGATGAACGCCGCCGCGCCCACCGCTTCCTCGCCGATGCCCCGCAGGGGGTCCACGACCGTCATGGGGAGTTTGACCACCGCGTAGTCGGGGTGCAGGACGACCAGTTCGAGGGGTGGCACCTTGTGCAGGGGGACGCCCTCGATGCCGGTCAGGACCATCGCGGCCATCGTCTCCGGCTTGATCTTGGTGAACATGCCGTTCATGCCCAGCTCGTCGCCGCCGAGTTCCTCGGGACGCATCGAGATGGGAACGCGGGCCGCGGTCGCACCGTCCGGCGCGCCGAAGTATTTGTACGTCACCCCCACCCGACCACCATTCCTGCTCTCCGCCCGGAGGCGGTCGACCCGGTGGTCGAGCCGGCGGTCGGCCTGCCGGTCCGGCCTGCCGTCCCGCCGCTGCTCCGGATCGCGGTCCAGTTCACGGTCCAGTTCGCGGTCGAGTTCACGGCCGGATCCGCGGTCCGGACCGCGGTCCAGTTCGCGGTCCAGTTCCCGGTCGATCCGCTCCAGGTCGATCCGCTCCCGGCCGATCCGCCGGTCGTACCGCTCGGGCTCGCTCGGTACACCCTGTACCTGCCGGGCGTCAGCCTGCCATGTGTCGGACGGCCGCGTCTCGGGCTGCCGCGCCTCGGACGGCCGTGCGTCGGCCTGGCGCGGCTCGGGCTGCCGTGCGTCGGACGGCCGCGCCTCGGCCTGGCGTGTTTCCTGTCGTCTTTCGGTCGTTTCCTCCGCGTCGCGCCGGTGCCTTCCCCGCCGGGCACGTCGAGGACCCAGGTCGTCAGTCCCCTCGCCCAGTCCGCCACCGCGATGCATATCTCCACCCGACTGCTTTTCTAGGACGCGTGGCCCCCGCCGCGCAACCCGATCATCGTGTCAGTGACCTCCCCCACGGCCGCCCGCCGAAACGTGCGGTGGAACAACAGTCCACGGGATCCGTCCGGCCCCTGATCACCCGGCTTCTGATGATTACGTGCGCAGGAGCTGTGTGTATCAGGTGCCAGTCTCGCAGATGCCCGCCGGATGGCGGCGCCGTGATCCCGAGGCCGCCCGCGGTCCGGCGGGGGCGCGGCCTACCCTGAGGAGGTCCCCCCGCAACCGGAGTCCGAGAAGCCGGAGAAGACGCACGTCATGAGCGCCCTGAGCGAAACGCCCTATCCCTACGACGCGCCCGCCTCACAGGCGCTCTTCGACCGTGCCTCCGTCGTCACCCCGGGCGGGGTGAACTCCCCGGTGCGCGCTTTCCGCGCCGTCGGCGGCACTCCCCGCTTCATGGTGTCGGGCAAGGGGGCCTGGCTGACCGACGCCGACGGGCGCGAGTACGTCGACCTCGTGTGTTCCTGGGGGCCGATGATCCTCGGGCATTCCCACCCCGAGGTGATCGCCGCCGTCCAGGAGGCCGTGGCCCGCGGTACGTCCTTCGGCACGCCCGGCGAGGGTGAGGTGGCGCTCGCCGAGGAGATCGTCGCCCGCGTCGAGCCCGTCGAGCAGGTCCGGCTCGTGAGCAGCGGGACCGAGGCCACCATGTCCGCCATCCGGCTCGCCCGCGGGTTCACCCGGCGGTCGAAGGTGATCAAGTTCGCCGGGTGCTACCACGGGCACGTCGACTCGCTGCTCGCCGCCGCCGGGTCCGGGGTCGCCACGTTCGCCCTGCCCGACACGCCCGGTGTCACCGGTGCGCAGGCGGGCGACACGATCGTGCTGCCGTACAACGACCTGGAGGCCGTGCAGGAGGCGTTCCACCGGCACCCGGGTGAGATCGCCTGCGTGATCACGGAGGCATCGCCGGGCAACATGGGCGTCGTGCCGCCGGACCCCGGGTTCAACCAGGGGCTCCGGGACGCCTGCCGGGAGAACGGCGCCCTGTACATCTCCGACGAGGTCATGACCGGGTTCCGCACCAGCCGCGCCGGGTGGTACGGGGTCGACGGGGTCAGGCCGGACCTCATGACGTTCGGGAAGGTCATGGGCGGCGGGTTCCCCGCCGCGGCGTTCGGCGGCCGGGCCGACGTCATGGCCCACCTCGCCCCCGCGGGGCCCGTCTACCAGGCCGGCACCCTCTCCGGTAACCCGGTCGCCACCGCCGCCGGGCTCGCCCAGCTGCGGCTGCTGGACGACGCGGCGTACGAGACCGTGGACGCCGTCTCGGCGCAGATCCGGTCCCTCGTCGGCGAGGCGCTCACCAAGGAGGGGGTCGCGCACCGGCTCCAGACCGCCTCCAACATGTTCTCGGTGTTCTTCACGGACCGGCAGGTGCGCACCTACGAGGACGCCAAGCGGCAGGAGTCGTTCCGCTTCACCGCGTTCTTCCACTCGCTGCTGGCGAACGGCGTCTACCTGCCGCCGTCGTCCTTCGAGTCCTGGTTCGTGTCCACGGCCCACGACGAGCGGGCCATCCAGAAGATCGCCGACGCCCTTCCGGCGGCGGCCCGGGCGGCTGCGGAGGCCACAGCGGCATGAGCAACAGCAAGGACATCACCGTCGTCCACGTCATGCGGCACGGCGAGGTCGAGAACCCGGACGGCATCCTGTACGGGCGGCTGCCCGGGTATCACCTCTCGGAGCTGGGGCGGCAGATGGCCGACCGGGTCGCCGAGCACCTCGCCCCGCGGGACGTGACCCATGTCTGCGCCTCGCCGCTGGAGCGGGCGCAGGAGACGGCCACGCCGATCGCCAAGGCGCACGGTCTGGATCTGGACACCGACGAGCGGCTGATCGAGGCCGAGAACATCTTCCAGGGCAAGACCTTCGGTGTCGGGGACGGCGCGCTGCGCAACCCGGACAACTGGAAGCACCTCGTCAACCCGTTCCGGCCGTCCTGGGGCGAGCCGTACGTCGACCAGGTCGTGCGGATGATGGGCGCGCTGAACGCGGCCAAGGACCGGGCGCGCGGACACGAGGCGGTGCTGGTCAGCCATCAGCTGCCGATCTGGATCGTGCGGTCGTACGTCGAGCGGCGGCGGCTGTGGCACGATCCGCGCAAGCGGCAGTGCACGCTCGCGTCCCTGACGACGTTCACCTACCAGGGCGACAGGATCGTGTCGGTGGGTTACAGCGAGCCCGCCATCGATCTCGTCCCGGTCCATCTGCGTGCCGGTGCCAAGCCCCAGAAGGGCGCGGGCACGGCCCAGGGCAAGGCCTTCGGCGCCTGACCGCACGGGCTCCCGCGCGGACAACCGGGAACACAGAGTCCGATTGGTGTGACTTAGGGTATTCCGCCGTAGATATTGCGAAAAACATAAGAATCACAGGAACCTCCCCGATCTTCGCGCCCTCTGACTGGGTGACCACCAGCAGGCGCGACGATCGGGGATCTCCATGCGCACCTTCTCCCGCACCCTCTCCCGGAGGGGAGCACTCGGCCTCGGCGCCGGCGCGGCGGCCGCCGCCTCGCTGGCCGGATGCGGGAGCTCCACGTCCTCGGACGGCGCCGGGCACCCGAACGGTTCCGGCAAGGGGAAGAAGGAGCAGGGCAGCAACGGCGGCACGCGCCCGGCGCGCCCCATCGGCGACGGCTCGACCTCCTTCACCGGCCGCCAGCCGCACCAGCCGGCCAGGCCCGAGCCGCTGGAGCCGGGCCAGACCCCGCCGCAGTTCGTGGTCTTCTCCTGGGACGGCGCCGGCGAGGTCGGCAACGGTCTCTTCCCCCGCTTCCTGGACCTGGCCAAGGAGCACGGCGCGAGCATGACCTTCTTCCTCTCGGGGCTGTATCTGCTGCCCGAGGCGAAGCGGCGGCTGTACGAGCCCCCGAACAACCCGCGCGGCGCCTCCGACATCGGCTACCTCACCGACCCGCACATCAAGGCCACGCTGGCCAACGTGCGCCGGGCCTGGCTGGAGGGCCACGAGATCGGCACGCACTTCAACGGGCACTTCTGCGCCGGTCACGGCACGGTCGGCAACTGGACCCCGCAGCAGTGGGCGAGCGAGATCCGGCAGGCCAAGGCGTTCGTGAAGGAGTGGCGGACCAACACCGGGTGGACCGACCTGCCGTCGCTGCCCTTCGACTACGACAAGGAGCTGACCGGCGGCCGTACGCCCTGTCTGCTCGGCCAGGGCAACCTGCTGCCCACCGCCCGTGAGCTGGGCTGGCGCTACGACGCCTCCTCGCCGGGCGGCCGTCAGGTGTGGCCGGTGAAGAAGCTGGGGATCTGGGACCTGCCCCTCCAGCAGATACCTTTCCCCGGACGTTCGTTCGAGGTCCTGTCAATGGACTACAACATGCTCGCCAACCAGTCCGTGAACTCGACCAAGGCGCCCGCCTACAACTACCCGGCCTGGCGCAAGCAGTCCGCGCAGGCGTACATCCAGGGGTTCCAGCGGGCGTACGAGACGAACCGGGCGCCGTTCTTCATCGGCAACCACTTCGAGCAGTGGAACGGCGGCATCTACATGGACTCCGTCGAGGAGGCCTTCCTGCACATCGCGCGGGAGAAGGAGAAGGGCGCCGACGTCCGGCTGGTCTCCTTCAGGCAGTATGTGGACTGGATGGACGTGCAGAAGCCGGAGGTGCTCGCCCGGCTGCGGACGCTGGAGGTCGGGCAGCGGCCCGCCGGGGGATGGAAGCAGTTCCTGCGGGGCGGCAAGGCGGCCTCCTCCGACGCCGCCTGAGGGGGCCGGTGTCGGCTCTTGTCTGAAATGTCCCTTGTAAATACGCCCTGAAATGCGGTTTTCCGCCCGGCAGGGGGGCGCGCGAGAGGCGCGGAACAGGCATGCGAAACTTTTCACATGAGTACCCGTAGCCGCGCCGTCCTGCTCAGCGCTGTGGCCGCCGTCGCGGCCCTGACCGCGTCCGCGTGCGGTAAGGGCGGTATCTCCGGTGGCGGCGGCGACACCAACTTCGTCACCGGCAACAACGGCATCGACACCGTCCCGTCCGGCAAGCGCGCCGCCATCCCCGACCTGTCCGGCAGGACCGTCGACGGCAAGACCCTCGACGTGGCCGACTACCAGGGCAAGGTCGTCGTCCTCAATGTGTGGGGTTCCTGGTGCGGGCCGTGCCGGGAGGAGGCGAAGTACTTCGCCCAGGTCTCCAAGCGGTACGAGGGCAAGGGTGTCCAGTTCGTCGGCATCAACACCCGGGACGCCAGCACCATCCCCGCGCTCGCCTTCGAGAAGGCGCGCGGCATCACGTACCCGAGCCTGTACGACCCCACCGGCCGGCTGATGCTCCGCTTCAAGAAGGGCACGCTCAACCCGCAGCTCGTGCCCTCCACACTCATCATCGACCGGCACGGCAAGATCGCCGCGCGCGCCCTGGAGCCGCTCGACGACACGACCCTGCTGAAGATGGTCAAGCCGGTCCTCGCGGAGAAGTGACGTGAGCGCACTGCTGACGCTGGCCGCGGAGACGGGCCCGGGCCGCAACCAGACCGTCCTGCACGGCGCCCTGCCGGTCTCCCTGCCGATCGCCCTGCTCGCCGGGCTGGTCTCCTTCTTCTCGCCCTGCGTGCTGCCGCTGGTCCCCGGCTACCTCTCCTATGTGACGGGCGTCGCGGGCACCGACCTGGCCGAGGCCAGGCGGGGGCGGATGGTGGCCGGTGCCTCCCTGTTCGTGCTCGGCTTCAGCGCCGTGTTCGTCTCCAGCGGCGCCCTCTTCGGCTACTTCGGCGCCAGCCTGATCGACTACCAGGGCACCCTGACCAAGGTGCTCGGCGGCCTCATGATCGTCATGGGCGTCTTCTTCATGGGGCTGCTGCCCTGGTTCACCATGCGCGAGTTCCGCTTCCACAAGCGGCCGACCGGCAGCCTGCTGGGCGCGCCCGTCCTCGGCGCCCTCTTCGGTGTCGGCTGGACGCCCTGCATGGGCCCGACCCTCTCCGCGGTGAACTCCCTGTCCTTCCAGGAGTCGAGCGCCGCGCGCGGCTCGCTGCTGATGCTGGTCTACTGCCTCGGCCTCGGTGTCCCCTTCGTGCTCACCGCGATCGCCTTCCGCAAGGCGCTCGGCGCCTTCGCCTGGGTCAAACGCCACTATGTGTGGGTGATGCGCATCGGAGGCTCGATGATGATCCTGACCGGTGTGCTGCTGCTGACCGGCGCATGGAGCGGTCTGATCCAGCAGATGCAGACCTGGTCCGACGGCTTCGATGTGGGGATCTGACCGATGAGCAAGACCGACACCGGCACGAGTGCGGAGCAGGAGGACCTGGGGGCCGCCGGCTCCCAGCTGTCCACCGCGCCGCGGGAGGAGCAGGCCGCCCCGGCCGGCTTCGGGGCCGTCGGCTGGGTGCGCTGGTTCTGGCGGCAGCTGACCTCCATGCGGGTCGCGCTGCTGCTGCTCCTGCTGCTCTCGCTCGGCGCGATCCCCGGCTCGCTGATCCCGCAGTCCGGCGCCGACGTGAGCAAGGTCGACGACTTCCGCGCCGCCCACCGGACGCTGGCGCCGGTCTACGACAAGCTGGGCCTGTTCCACGTCTACAGCTCGGTGTGGTTCTCCGCGATCTACATCCTGCTCTTCGTCTCCCTCGTCGGCTGCATCATCCCGCGCACCTGGCAGTTCGTCGGGCAGCTGCGGGGCCGTCCGCCGGGCGCGCCCAAGCGGCTGGACCGGCTGCCCGCCTACACGACGTGGCGCACGGAGGCCGGCCCCGAGCAGGTCCGCGAGGCCGCGCTCGCCCTGCTGAAGAAGCGCCGCTTCCGCGCCCACACCGCCGGTGACGCCGTCGCCGCCGAGAAGGGCTATCTGCGCGAGGTGGGCAACCTGGTCTTCCACGTCGCGCTGATCGTGCTGCTGGTCGCCTTCGCCTCGGGCCAGATGTTCAAGTCCGACGGCACCAAGCTGATGGTGGAGGGCGACGGCTTCTCCAACACACTGCCGATGTACGACGACTTCAAGTCCGGCAGCCTGTTCCGCAACGACGACCTCGTGCCGTTCAGTTTCGACCTGAAGGACTTCAAGGGCACCTACGAGCTGACCGGCCCCAACCGCGGCACTCCGCGGACCTTCCAGGCGCGGATCCGCTACAGCGAGGGCGTCAACGGCAAGGAGCGGACGACCACCGTCAAGGTCAACGAGCCGCTGAAGATCGACGACGCCAAGGTCTACCTCGTCAGCCACGGCTACGCCCCCGTCATCACCGTCCGCGACAGCAAGGGCGAGGTCGTCTACCGCGCCCCCGTGCCGCTGCTGCCCCTCGACGGGAACGTCACCTCGCAGGGCGTCGTCAAGGTCATGGACGGCTACCGCGACGCCAGGGGCACCAAGGAGCAGCTCGGCATCAAGGCCTTCTTCCTGCCGACCTACGGCGGGGCCGGCATGGAGATCGCCTCGGCGTTCCCCGCACTGCTGAACCCGGTGCTGAACCTGGAGCCGTACCACGGCGACCTCGGTGTCGACTCGGGCATCCCGCAGAGCGTGTACCAGCTCGACAAGACGCACATGAAGGACTACAAGGACGCCAAGGGCGCGCAGCTCCGGATGAACCTGAAGCCCGGCCAGACCATGAAGCTGCCGAACGGCGCCGGGTCGGTCACCTTCGAGAAGGACGTCAAGGAGTGGGCCGGCTTCGAGATCGTCCAGGAGCCGGGCGGCGGCTGGGCGCTCGGCGGTGCCCTCGCCGCGATCTTCGGTCTGGCCGCCTCCCTGTTCATCCAGCGCCGCCGCGTGTGGGTGCGTGCGGTGCGCGGCGCCGACGGCGTCACGGTGGTGGAGATGGCCGGGCTCGGCCGCAGCGAATCCGCGAAGGTGCCCGAGGAGCTGGGCGCCCTCGCCGGTGTCCTCTACGACCAGGCGCCGGGGGCATCCGACCCCGGCGACGACTCCGCACAATCCCCAGTCGTACCTGCCGAAGGGGCTGAGAAGTGACTCTCGCCGCCGCAACCAACGAACACCTCGCGAGTATCAGCAACACGCTGGTCTACTCGTCGATGGCCGTCTACACCCTGGCGTTCTTCGCGTACATCGCGGAGTGGCTGCTGGGCAGCCGCAGCAAGGTGGCCCGGACGGCCGCCGCGCTGACGGCGCCGGCCCAGGCCGCGCAGGCCCCGGCCGTGACCGTGCGGCAGGCCGGCGGGACCGCCGTGCTGGAGCGGCCGAAGGTCGTCGTGCGCTCGGCCTCCGGCGCGCGGGACGTGCCGGACGGGCCGGGCGCGCACGGCGGGGACGTGCAGGGCGACCTGTACGGCCGGATCGCCGTCTCGCTCACCGCGCTGGCCTTCCTCGTGGAGCTGGTCGGCGTCGTCGCCCGCGCGGCCTCCGTGCAGCGGGCGCCGTGGGGCAACATGTACGAGTTCAACATCACCTTCTCCACGGTCGCCGTCGGCGTGTACCTCGCCCTGCTGGCGCTGCGCAAGAACGTGCGCTGGCTCGGCCTGTTCCTCATCACGACGGTCCTGCTCGACCTGGGCCTCGCGGTCACCGTCCTGTACACGGCCAGCGACCAGCTGGTGCCCGCCCTGCACTCGTACTGGCTGTACATCCACGTCTCCACCGCGATCTTCTGCGGCGCGGTGTTCTACGTCGGCGCGGTCGCCACGATCCTGTACCTGTTCAAGGACTCGTACGAGAGCAAGCTCGAGAGCGGCGGCCGGCCCGGCCGGTTCGCGACCTCGGTGCTGGAGCGGCTGCCCGCCTCCGCGTCCCTGGACAAGTTCGCCTACCGGGTGAACGCGGCCGTCTTCCCGCTCTGGACGTTCACGATCATCGCGGGCGCGATCTGGGCGGGCGACGCCTGGGGCCGGTACTGGAACTGGGACCCGAAGGAGACCTGGTCCTTCATCACCTGGATCGGCTACGCCTGCTACCTGCACGCGCGGGCCACGGCCGGCTGGAAGGGCCGCAAGGCCGCCTACCTGGCGATGATCGCCTTCGGCTGCTGGCTGTTCAACTACTACGGGGTCAACATCTTCGTCACCGGCAAGCACTCGTACGCGGGCGTGTGACGCGGCCGGCCCCGGCCCCGTAACCGCGTGCGCATCCCCGGTGCCGGGCGCAGGCTGGTGTCATGAGCGGTTCCATCGCACAGGGCATCAGCCAGACCCACGGGAACACGAACATCCTGCACTTCACGGTGCGGCTCCCGCGGCGCATGGAGGACGTCTGGGCCGCGCTGGCCACACCCGAGGGGCTCGGGGCCTGGCTCACCCCCGCCGATGTGCTCGAACCCCGGCTCGGTGGCGCCGTCACCCTGCGCGACCTGGGCAGCGGGGAGATCACCGCGTGGGACGTGGACCGGGTCGCGGAGTACACGGTCGGGGGCGGTGGCCGGATCCGGTTCCATCTGGAGCGGGACGGGGAGGGTGGCACCGCCCTGCGGTTCACGCACGAGTTCCAGGGCGAGGAGGCGTCGGAGCGGGGCTGGCGGGCCCACTTCGAACGGCTGATCGAGAATCTGGAGCCTTCCCGCCCCGCGCAGCCGTAGCCTTCCCGGCCCCGGCCGGGCCGGGCGCGCCTACGACGGCGGCAGGCACTCCTTCCCCGGCGGCTTCCCCTCCGGCCAGGCGATCCGGACGAAGCGCGAGCCGCCCGCGGGGGTCAGCTCCACGATCGGCACCGCCTTGTCGTACGGGTTGCCGTGCGTGTCCAGGCAGATCCACCCACTCGCCCCGTCCACCCGCAGCGAGCCCTTGACCTGCGGCCACTGCAACCCGACGTCCGTGAGCGCCGGGACGGTCCGGCCGTCCGGTACCGCCTCGCGGACGCCGTGCACGGCGAGCCGCAGGGTGTCGTAGCCGATGATCAGCTGCCCGTCGTCCAGGGCGACCGGGCCGACCGGGCCCACCGGCCCGCGGTCCGCGGCCGTCAGCAGCTTGCGCAGCGCCGCGAAGTCGGCCGCCGAGCCGCCCGTCCGCGCCGGGTCCTTCGTCCAGGCGTCCGGGTGGGCGAGGGAGGTGTAGCGGACGGCGAGGTTGCGTCCCAGCACGCTGCGGTCCAGGTCCTTCTCGTGGGTCAGGTACGACGCCTCGTCGCCGGTCAGCACCGTGAACCTCCGGTCCTGGCAGCCGCGCCCGCCCAGGGCGTTGATGAACTGCCGCAGCTGGGTGTGCCGGCCCGCGAACAGCAGCGTGTCCGTCTCCCGCGGGGTGTCGCACACCAGGTGGGTGATCTGCCGGAACGTGTTGGCGGTCGTGCCCTCCTCGCTGCGGTCGGCGGGCGGGGTGAACGGCTGCGACTCGAACGGCGAGCCCTTGATCAGCGCCGCGAAGGACTGCTGGAGGGTGCGCGTGTAGGGGTCGCCGGGCCGGTCGTACACCAGCAGTGCCTTGCCCGCGCTGACCTTCGCGAAGGAGGCGAGCGCGCGGGCCTCGTCGGTGTTGGTCGGTGCCACCCGGGCCAGCCCGGGGAAGGGGTCCGCGCCCCGCTGCCCGTTGGCGAGGTCGTCGGCGGTGATGGAGGAGCCGATCACCGGGATGTGGTGCCGGGTGAGCTCCCTGACGGCCTGTTTGTTGGGGTCGGTGCTCTGCCCGATGCCGGCGACCGCCCGCAGCCGGTCCGGGCTCGTCGTCATCGCGACCAGCCGGTCGACGGTCTGCCGCCAGTGCGTGCCGGTCGCCCCCGGGTTGGCGAGGACCAGCCGGACCGACGGGCGTTCGCCGTTGGCGTCGTGGTTGGCCTGGTACTGCGCCAGGTAGGCGCCCTGGAGCTGGTGGCGGATGTCGTTCTGGTTGGTCGGCGACGTCGAGGTGTACGGCAGCATCAGCGCCACCGTCACATAGCCGCCGGGGCGCAGGCGGTCGTTCTCCCGGCCGATGGCCCGCACCACGTCCCGCAGCCGGGGCTGCCCGAAGTCGTACGGCCCGGTCGCCACCCCCACGCACTCGTCACCGCCGGCCGGCCGGGACACCCCGGGCGCGCAGGACAGGTCCTCGTGCAGCAGGGCCCGCACCGCGAACCCCAGGCCGGCCAGCAGGGCCAGCGTCACCAGCAGGGCCGTGTAGCGGCGCAGCGGGATCTCCCACACGCCCTCCCGCAGCCACGTGCCCACACCTCTGCGCGCCATCACGCCTCCCCGCGTCGGTGGTCCGCGCCGTCGTCCGCGGTGTCCGGGTCGTCCGCGCCGTCGGGGTCGTCCGCGCCGTCGGCGTCCTCCGGGCCCTCTGGGCCGGGCACGGGGCCGGGGCCGTCCAGCGGGCGCCCGGCCAGCGCCGCCGCCGGCCAGTCCCGGGAGACCCGCCACAGCAGCGCGTTGCCCGCCGGCCGCAGGTTGGACAGCTGCTCCAGCTCGAAGCGGAGCCGGTCGCACACCCGCGGGTCGGGCAGGACCAGCGGGTCCGCCAGCAGCCACACGGCGTGCAGCAGCCGCCGTATCCGCAGGTGCAGTACGGCGTCCGCGCCCTCCGGCACGCTGTGCCCGGCGTCCGTGCGGCCGAGCGCGACCGCGGCCCGCCGGTCGTCACGTCCGGTGAAGTCGCGGCCCTCGGCGTCGTGCGCGTGGAAGTAGGGCGCGGACGCGATGAAGCGCAGGGTGCGCAGCCAGGCCCGGGGGTCGGCGGTGGCGAAGGTGTCGCGCAGGTGGGCGACCGCCGGCCCGGTGTCCCCGAGGGCGAGTTCGTGGTGCAGCCGGTACCGGGCGTGCTCGGGGCCGGGGTAGTGGGCGGCCAGCGTCTCGTGGGCGGTACGCCAGGACGCGTGGTCGGCGTCGCGCAGGTGCAGCCGGAGCAGCAGCAGGGTGCGCACGAACGGGTCGCCGACGAAGCGGGCCGGCACGGCGGGCAGCCCCTCCTCGACGAGCAGCGTCTGGAGCGCCCGTACCCTCGCCGGTCCGAAGGTG
This sequence comes from Streptomyces sp. NPDC006309, assembly GCF_040613095.1. Classification (NCBI taxonomy): domain Bacteria; kingdom Bacillati; phylum Actinomycetota; class Actinomycetes; order Kitasatosporales; family Streptomycetaceae; genus Streptomyces; species Streptomyces sp. NPDC006309. The sequence goes on from NZ_JBEXRO010000021.1 coordinate 63,476, forward strand.
TCCGGCAGCAGCGCCGCGGCCAGCGCGCAGGCCGAGCCGTGGTCGTGGGCGGCGGCCAGCACGGTCAGCTCGTCCAGGTGCTCGGCCGGCACCAGCCGGTCCAGCAGCGCCTCGTAGGCGGGTACGGCGGGCCGGTCCTCGGCGGGCCGCAGGCCGGCCGTGAGGAGCCCGCCCAGCGAGTTCACGCCGGGCAGGGCCTGCGCGGCGGACTCGGCGAGCAGCCTGATGCCCAGCGGGTTCCCGCCGGTCAGCCGGTGCACGGCGGGCGGCAGCTGCGGCGGGACGGTGAGGTCGGCACGGACCGCGCCGACGATGTGCAGGGTGTCGTCCTGGCTCAGCGGACCCAGCGCGAGCAGCAGTGCCCGCGAGGAGGGGGCCGCGCCCGGCGTCCAGTCGCAGCGCCGGGCCGCCTCCGCCAGCTCCCGCCGCGCCGCGCCCGGCAGTTCCTCGCGCCCCTCGCCGCGCCGGGCCGCGACGAACGCCACCCGGTCCCTGATGCCCTCGGTACGGTCCCGCAGCACGGCCGCCACCAGCCCGGGGCCCGGCGCCGACTGCGCGTTGTCCAGCAGCACCAGCGGCCGGCCCAGCCGCTGCATCCGCGGCAGCATCCCCGCGTACGCCTCCGTCAGGTCGGCCAGCAGCGCCCGCACCAGATACCGCTCGGCGTGCTCCCGCGAGCCGCCGCCGTCCCGGAAGTGCCCGGACAGCAGCATCAGGCCGCGCTGGGCGTTGCCGCCCGCGTTCGGATACGTCCGGTACCAGGTCGACGCCTTCTGCTGCCGGCGGCTGGTGAACCCCTCGGCGACGGACTCCAGGGTCGCCTCGATGGCGCCCGACACCAGCGGCCCGGTGCCGGTGGCCGCGGCGACCACCTTGGCCGCCACCTTCCCGGCCCAGCGCCCGGCCAGCCCGCTGATCCACGTGCCGCTCTCGTTCAGCAGCAGGATCCGCTCGACCTCCCGGCGGATCCGCTCGGAGTCGGCGTCGCCCCAGCCGCCCGCGGCCACCGCGACCAGGCCCGGCATCAGCCGCGGGAACGTGATCCGGCCGGCGCCCGTCACCGGCGCCGCGAGCTGCTCGGCGATCACCAGCAGCGCCTGCGCGAGCGGCGACCAGGACGCGGCGGGCCGGTCCGCGGGCGGCGCCGCGAACTGGGCCTCCGCGCAGTCGGCCAGCGCGACCGGCGTGTGCCCCCGGTAGGCGTCCCGCAGCTCGGCGAGGACCGCGCTCTTGCCGAGCCCGCGCGCCCCGGTGAGCACCACGAACGGCGGTTCGTCCGGGTGCTCGTAGGGATGGCCGCGGTGCTGGTGCGGGCGCAGGCCCACGAGCCGCGGCGCGAGGCCGGCCGGATCGACATCGAACAGCGCCCCGCGCCCGTGCAACCTTCTGTGCACCGCATCTCCCCCTCAACACCAGTGTAGAAAGGGATAGTTGATCCACACCAGGGCCGGTGGTGACCGTTGGGTCACGAAACCGCCGGGAGGCGTCCGTGGGCCACCGAGGCGATCCGGTCCCGCAGCCGCTCGACGTACAGCCGCATGTTCTTGGCCGCGATGTCCGTGTCCGGGTAGCGGCTCGCCAGCCACAGCCCCTCGTGCAGCCGGTTCACCCACACGCACACCTGGTCCCCGTACGACACCCGCAGCAGTGCGTGCGCCCGCTGCTCGGCCCACCGCTCGGCGCCCGTGATGGTGCGCGCGTCGAGGTAGGAGACGATCGAGTACAGGTCGGGGGAGGTCGGCCGGAAGTCCGTGCCGAGCAGGGCGAGCACCCGGGCCAGCGGCATCCGGGCCAGTGGCCGGTTCGCCTGGAGTTCGGCCCGCACCGCCCGCACGGTCTCCGGGAAGCCGCGGGTACGGCTCACGGGCACCTCGATGGGGGCGCCGCCCACGTACCAGCCCACCGAGTCGCTCCACCGCGACTTCACCCGGGTGTGGAACGGCACCACCGTCCGGTACACCGGCTGCCCGCCCAGCTCGTGGACGATGAGCCCGGTCGCGGCCAGCAGCCCGACCATGCTGCCGCCGTAGGGCCGGCAGTACGCCTCGAACGCCGCCGCGTCGTCCGCGTCCGCCAGCGGTTCGCACAGCATCTGCTGCTGCGGCAGCGGGCCGTCCGGGTCCAGGCCGAGGTCGACGGGGAAGCCGGGCAGCGTTCCGTCGCAGCGGCGGATGAACTCCCGCCAGCGTGTGACGATGTCGTGTCCGCCGTCGAGCCGGTCGGCGTCCGCCCGCTCGATCTCGCAGAAGTCGACGTAGCTCGCGACGGGGGCCGGGATCTCGGGGGTGGTGCCCGTGGCGCCGGCCGTGTACAGCTCGTGGATCTCGGCGGCGATCCGGTGCACGGAGTAGGCGTCGACGTTGCTGTGGTCGAAGGCCATGTACACGCTGGCGCCGTCGTCCCGCAGGACCGCCGTGTAGATGAGGTTCGGCCAGCGCAGCGCGTCGGCGACGCTGTCGAAGCGGTCCTGGAGGTGCCGCACGAGCCGGCCGGGGTCGGGGAAGTCGCCGACCACCTCCCGGCGCAGGGTCACGTCGGCCGCGTCGAGCGTGAACCGGCGCAGCTCGTCGCCCGTGCCGCCGGCCCAGCGGAAGCCGCTGCGCAGCGTCTCGTGCCGCACGGTCCAGGCGCGCAGCGCCTCCTGGAGCACGTCCAGGTCGACCGGGCCCGGCAGGTCGAAGGCGGTGCCGAGCCAGGTCGGCACGAACAGCCCGTCGTCCCGTACGCACTTGGCCGTTCTGATGTGTGACTCCTGGATGTAGGCGGGCGGCCGGGAGTCGTCCGGGAGTGCCGTCGCCGCCTCGACGGTCGCCGGGCTCAGCGTCCACTCGACGAGCCGTCCCGGCCGGACCTCGCAGCGCTGGATGTCAGTGATTCGCACGCGTCTCCCATCGCAAAGGGACCCCTGGGTGCGGGCTCCCCTGCAAGGCAATGCCGTGGGACGCGGCCGGGACATGCCCGTCGGGTTCATTTCAACGGAACGGGTGGCAGGCCGAACGCGGAAGTGAATAACCGACGGTGACCGGCGCGGCGGGTCCGCCCGGCCGACGCCGTCTTCCGCTAGTCGTGCCGGGGATCGTCGTCCTTGTCCAATTTACCCCGTTCGTCCAGGGACTTGAGGAACTCGGGGTTGTCGTCCGGGGCGACCCAGCGCGCGGCGGTGTCGCCGTGGCGTGCCGGGGCCGGGCCGCCGGCGGAACCCGGTCGCACCCGGCCGGTGAGCAGCCAGGCGACCGGTCCGACCAGCACCTCCCCGAACAGCAGGACGATGACCAGCCAGGCCGCCTTCGGCAGGTGGCGGACCTCGTCGTCGGGGGTGTTCAGACAGTCCACGAAGGCGTAGATCCACAGGGTGAGTACCAGCAGGAACGGCAGATACCTGAGCATGGCCGCGCGTACTCCCCACACCGTGAGACGACCCTGGTGACCCGGCCAGAGTAGCGGGTGGCCGATACTGGGACACATGGCTTACGACGATCTTCGCTCCCTGCTGCGGGCACTGGAGCGCGAGGGGGACCTCAGGCGCATCAAGGCCGAGGTCGATCCTCATCTGGAAGTCGGGGAGATCGTCGACCGGGTGCAGAAGTCCGGCGGCCCGGCGCTGCTCTTCGAGAACGTGCGCGGTTCGGACATGCCTCTCGCCATGAACGTGTACGGCACCGACCGCCGCCTGCTGAAGGCGCTGGGCCTCACGTCGTACGCCGAGATCTCCGAGCGGATCGGCGGCCTGCTGCGGCCGGAACTGCCGCACGGCTTCGTCGGGGTGCGCGAGGCGTTCGGCAAGCTCGGCGCGATGGCGCATGTGCCGCCGAAGAAGGTGAAGGAGGCCCCGGTGCAGGAGGTCGTCCTGCACGGTGACGACGTCGACCTCGACCGGCTGCCGGCGCTGTTCACCTGGCCCGAGGACGGCGGGTCCTTCTTCAACCTGGGCCTGACGCACACCAAGGACCCGGAGACGGGGATCCGCAACCTCGGGCTCTACCGCCTCCAGCGCCACGACAAGCGCACCATCGGCATGCACTGGCAGATCCACAAGGACAGCCGCAACCACTACCAGGTGGCGGCCCGCCGGGGCGAGCGCCTCCCGGTGGCCATCGCCTTCGGCTGCCCCCCGGCCGTCACCTACGCCTCGACCGCCCCGCTCCCCGGCGACATCGACGAGTACCTGTTCGCCGGGTTCCTCGCCGGCAAGCGGATCGAGATGGTCGACTGCAAGACGGTCCCGCTCCAGGTGCCGGCGCAGGCCGAGGTGGTCCTGGAAGGGTGGCTGGAGCCCGGTGAGATGCGGCCCGAGGGCCCGTTCGGCGACCACACCGGTTTCTACACCCCGCAGGAGCCCTTCCCGGCGCTGACGATCGACACGGTGACGATGCGCAGGCGCCCCCTGCTCCAGTCGATCGTCGTCGGCCGCCCCCCGACCGAGGACGGACCGCTCGGCCGGGCCACGGAACGCTTCTTCCTGCCCCTGCTGAAGATCATCGTCCCGGACATCGTGGACTACCACCTGCCGGAGGCCGGCGGCTTCCACAACTGCGCGATCGTCTCGATCGACAAGAAGTACCCCAAGCACGCGCAGAAGGTGATGCACGCCGTCTGGGGGGCGCACATGATGTCCCTCACCAAGCTGATCGTGGTCGTGGACGCCGACTGCGACGTCCACGACCTGCACGAGGTCGCCTGGCGGGCGCTCGGCAACACGGACTACGGCCGTGACCTCACGGTCGTCGAAGGCCCCGTCGACCATCTCGACCACGCCTCCTACCAGCAGTTCTGGGGCGGCAAGGCGGGCATCGACGCCACGCGGAAGTGGCCGGAGGAGGGCTACACCCGTGACGGCGGGTGGCCGGAGATGGTCCTGTCGGACCCGGGAACGGCGGCCCTGGTGGACCGTCGCTGGAAGGAGTACGGACTGTGACGTCGGTGTCCGCCGCCATGCCCCGGCCGGGACGCACCAAGGCGTTCCTGCGCCTGGTGATGATCGAGCACTCGGTCTTCGCGCTGCCCTTCGCCTACATCGCCACCCTGACGGCGATGTACGCGTGGGACAGGAACATCCACTGGGTCCGCCTGCTCCTGGTCACGGTCTGCATGGTCGGCCTGCGCACCTTCGCCATGGCCGTCAACCGGATCATCGACCGGGAGATCGACGCCCGTAACCCGCGCACCGCCCACCGCGAGCTGGTGACCGGCGCCATGTCGGTGAAGCACGCCTGGACGGGCGCCCTGATCGCCCTGGTGGTCTTCCTCGGCGCGGCGGCCCTGCTCAACCCGCTCTGCCTGGCCCTGGCGCCGGTCGCGGTGATCCCGATGGTGGTCTACCCCTACGGCAAGCGGTTCACCGACTTCCCGCAGGCCGTCCTGGGCCTCGCCCAGGCCATGGGCCCCATCGGCGGCTGGCTGGCCGTCTCCGGCAAGTGGTCCTGGGACGCGGTCGTCCTCGGTCTCGCCGTGGGCATCTGGATCGGCGGCTTCGACCTGATCTACGCCTGCCAGGACGTCGAGACCGACCGTGAGATCGGCGTCCGGTCGGTGCCGGCCCGCTTCGGCGTCCCGGCCGCGATCTGGGGCGCGCGCGCCTGCCACACGGTGACGACGGCCCTGTTCGCCTGGTATGGCGTCGCCACCCACGCCGGTGCCTTCTTCTGGCTGGGCCTGCTGATCGTCGCCGCCGCGTTCGTCTACGAGCACCGCATCGTGCGCCCCCACGACCTGTCCCGGCTGAACCGGGCGTTCTTCTCGGTCAACGGCTTCATCGGCATTGCCCTGTTCGTGTGCGCGCTGCTGGATCTGCTGGTGCGTGGACTCACCGTCTGAGGGGCCTGGCGACCACCGGTCCTGAGCCCCTTCGCGTCCGCCGGTACGCTCAAGGTGTGAACGCAGGAGAAACGCAGCGCGTGCCTTGGATCGTGGGGGTGTCCGGAGCTTCGGGGACGCCGTACGCGGCGGCCGTGCTGCGCGCGCTGCTGGCGGCGGGGGAAGCGGTGGACCTGGTGGTCAGCCGGGCCTCGCGGCTGACGCTGCTGGACGAGACGGGGATCTCGTTCCGGGACGCGCACTGGCGGGACGACCTGCGCGCCTGGCTGGCGCGGGGCGCCGACGGCAAGCCCCAGACCTTCGACGTGGACGTCAGCGGGGTGCGGTACTGGAACGCGGGTGATCTCGCCGCCGGCCCGTCCTCGGGTTCGTACCCGGCGAAGGGGATGCTCATCGTGCCCGCCTCCACCGCCTGTGTGGCGGGTGTGGCGCTCGGGCTGTCCAAGGACCTGCTCCAGCGCGCGGCGAGCGTCACGCTGAAGGAGCGCCGGACGCTCGTCGTGGCCGTACGGGAGACCCCGCTGAACGGGCAGACGCTGCGGCACCTGGTGGCCCTGGACGACGCCGGTGCCGTGGTCGTCCCGGCCTCGCCCGCCTTCTACGCGGGCGCCACCCACATCCAGGACCTGGTGGACTTCGTCGCCGGCCGGGTGCTGGACGCGGCGGGAGTGGGACACGGCCTGTACCGGCGCTGGCAGGGCGGGCTGGGCGGCGGCACGGCGGACAAGTAGCAGTACGTACGTACCTCTCATCACTTCAGGAACATTCACCGGAAGGCTTCGATCGCATGGACGCGGTGGACAGGCAGCTCATCCAGGCTCTGCGGGAGAACGGCCGGGCCTCCTACGCGGAGCTGGGCCGCCTCGTGGGCCTGTCGGGCCCCAGCGTCACCGACCGCATCAACCGGCTGGAGGCGGCCGGTGTCATCACCGGTTACCGCGCGACGGTGGACTCGGCCTCGCTGGGTCTCGGCGTGACCGCCCTGATCGGCATCTCGCTGTCGGACGCCGCCGACCACGAGGACGTCGCGCAGCGGCTGCGCGACCTGCCGGAGATCGAGGACTGCTGGTTCATCGCCGGTGACGACTCCTTCATGCTCAAGGTGCGCTCCCCGGACGTGGACGGTCTGGAGAAGACGATCCGGCGGCTGAGCGGCACCAGGGGCGTGTCCCGTACCCGCACCACCATCGTGCTCTCCACGAAGTGGGAGAACCGGGTCGGCGAGCTTCCGGAAGAGGTCTAGGGATACCGTGGCCGGGTTGTCGGAGAAAGGTGTGGGCATGGACGTCGGACTCAAGCGCGAGCTGGAGGAGAAGGTCCGTTCCGGGGAGCGGCTGACCCGCGAGGACGGCATCGCGCTGTACGAGTCGGACGACCTGGCCTGGCTGGGCGGGCTCGCGCACGAGGTGCGGACCCGCAAGAACGGTGACGTGGTGCACTTCAACGTCAACCGGCACCTGAACATGACCAACGTGTGCACGGCGTCCTGCGCCTACTGCTCGTTCCAGCGCAAGCCGGGCGAGAAGGACGCGTACACGATGCGCATCGAGGAGGCCGTCCGGCTGGCCAGGTCGATGGAGTCGGAGAACCTCACCGAGCTGCACATCGTCAACGGCCTGCACCCCAACCTGCCGTGGCGGTACTACCCGCGGTCGCTGCGGGAGCTGAAGGCGGCCCTTCCGCACGTCTCGCTGAAGGCGTTCACGGCCACCGAGATCCACCACTTCGAGACGATCTCCGGGCTGTCGGCGTCGGAGATCCTCGACGAGCTGATCGACGCGGGCCTGGAGTCCCTCACCGGCGGCGGCGCCGAGATCTTCGACTGGGAGGTCCGGCAGCACATCGTGGACCACCGCACCCACTGGGAGGACTGGTCCCGCATCCACCGCCTGGCGCACGAGAAGGGTCTGAAGACCCCGTGCACCATGCTGTACGGCCACATCGAGGAGCCCCGCCACCGCGTCGACCACGTGCTGCGCCTGCGTGAGCTCCAGGACGAGACCGGCGGCTTCCAGGTCTTCATCCCGCTGCGCTACCAGCACGACTTCGTGGACGTGCGGGACGGCAAGGTCAGGAACACCCTCCAGGCCCGCACCCGGATGGCGACGGGCGCGGAGGCCCTGAAGACGTTCGCGGTCTCCCGGCTGCTCTTCGACAACGTCCCGCACGTGAAGGTGTTCTGGGTCATGCACGGCGTGCAGACCGCGCAGCTCGCCCTCCAGCACGGCGCCGACGACATGGACGGCTCGGTCGTCGAGTACAAGATCACGCACGACGCGGACAACTACGGCACGCCGAACAAGCTGACCCGCGAGGACCTCCTGGACCTGATCCGGGACGCGGGCTTCCGCCCGGTGGAGCGCAACACCCGCTACGAGATCATCCGCGAGTACGAGGGCCCGGACCCGGCGCGCCGCGAGTCCCCCCAGCCGATGCGGGTCTGACCCCCGCGGTACGGGTCCCCGCCCCCGTGGCGGGTACCCGGGCCGCATGGCCGGCACCCGAGCCCCGGAAGACGCGTACACGGCGGAGCCCTTCGTGCCGGAGGGCGGCACTCTCGCCGCCCTCCGCGAGGCCGCGGCCGGCTGCCGGGGCTGCCCCCTGCACCGGGCGGCCACGCAGACGGTGTTCGGCACGGGACCGGCGCCCGCCCGCCTGATGCTCGTGGGCGAACAGCCCGGTGACCAGGAGGACCGCCAGGGCAAGCCGTTCGTGGGTCCCGCCGGCAAGCTCCTGGACCGGGCCCTGGCCGAGGCCGGTCTCGACCCGGCGCAGGCCTACGTCACCAACGCGGTCAAGCACTTCAAGTTCACGCGGGCCGAGCCCCGCAAGCGCCGCATCCACAAGGCCCCGAGTCTGCGGGAGGCGACGGCGTGCGGGCCCTGGCTGGCGGCCGAGCTGGCGCTGGTGGAGCCGGAGCTGATCGTGGTGCTGGGCGCCACGGCCGGCAAGGCGCTGCTGGGGTCGTCGTTCCGGGTGAACCAGGTGCGCGGGACCGTGCTGGAGGAGGAGATCCACGGCCGGCCGGAGCGGCTGGTGCCGACCGTGCATCCGTCGGCCGTGCTGCGCGCGGACGACCGGGAGCGGGCGTACGAGGGCCTGGTGGCCGACCTGAAAGTCGCGGTGAGCACCCTCGGCCCCCTCAAGTAATGGCTACGATTGCCTCATGCCCCTTACCTTCACGCTGGATCCCCCGGTCACCCCCGCCCTCCGTGACGGCATCCTCGGCCTGTGGACGGACGTCACGAACGCGGGCGGAGCCGTCGGCTTCGTCGCCCCGGTGACCCGCGAGGAGGTACGGCCCGAGCTGGTACGCCACCTCGTGCAGATGGCCGAGGGTCACACCCGGCTGCTCGTCGGCCACGACGAGGCCGGCGAGGTCGCCGCGACCGCCTTCCTCACCCGCAACACGCACCGGCTGATGACCCACTGGCTGTGGCTGTACACGGTGATGGTCCACCCCCGGCACCAGGGCCGGGGCCACGGCCGCGACCTGCTGGCCGCCGCCGCGGACGCGGCCCGGGGCATGGAGGGCATCGAGGCGGTACGGCTGACCTGCCGGGGCGGGCTGGGCCTGGAACGGTTCTACGCCTCCTGCGGCTACAAGGAGGTCGGCCGCGTACCCGACGCCATCCGGGTCGCGCCCGGCGACGACCGGGACGACATCGTCATGCTGCTGCCGCTCGGGTGACACCGACCCCCCTGCGTCGCCGCCCGCCGCGCGTGCTTCACTGGACGCTGACCCTTTTGGAATCGGACGAGTGGATTGAGATGCTCCGCTACACGCTGATGCGCCTCGGTATCTTCGCGGGCTGCCTCCTGGTCGTCTGGGGAGCCGTCTACTCGGGCATCTTCCCCCGCGGCTTCGGCGACTCCAACGTCCTCTGGGTCCTGCTGCTCGCCCTCGTCGTCTCCGCGCCGGTCAGCTGGGTCGTGCTGCGCAAGGAGCGCGAGCGGGCCTCGGTGCAGATCGTGCACAAGGTCGACCGGATGAAGGCCAACCTGGACGCCAACCGCAGCCAGGAGGATCTGGCCGACGACGCGTCCCGGGCACAGGGCGGGGCAGCCGCGCCCAACTAGTCTTGCCCCCATGGGTGGCGTCAAGACCAAACGGATGCCGAGGGCGGTGCGGGAGCAGCAGATGCTCGACGCGGCCGTACGGATCTTCGGGCAACGCGGGTACATGGCCGCCTCGATGGACGAGATCGCCGAACTCGCGGGCGTGTCCAAGCCGTTGGTCTATCTGTACCTGACCTCGAAGGAATGCCTCTTCACCGCCTGCATCCGCCGTGAGGCCGCCGCGCTCACCGCGGCCGTCCGCGCGGGGGTCCGGCCGGACCTGCCCGCCGACCGGCAGCTCTGGGACGGGCTGCGGGCGTTCTTCGCGCACACCGCCGAGCATCCCGACGGCTGGTCCGTGCTGCACCTCCAGGCCCGCACGCACGGTGAGCCCTTCGCGGCCGAGGTCGCCGCGATGCGCGCGGAGATCGTCGCGTTCGTGACCCGGCTGGTCGTGGTCGCGGCGCGGGAGGCGCACCGGGATCCCGACCTGCCCGAGCGGGAGGTGGCCGGGATCGCGGAGGCGCTGGTCGGCGCGGCGGAGTCGCTCGCCGCGTGGGCGAACGCGACGCCCGGGGTGAGCGCGCGACAGTCGGCGGCGACCCTGATGAACTTCGCCTGGGCGGGCCTGGCCAACCTGATGCAGGGCCACCCATGGGCTCCGCCCCCGGCCGACTCCTAGAAACGACCCGTCGTTCTTCGGGGGCGGGGGCGGGGGCGGGGGCGGGTGCGGGTGCGTTGTGGCTGGTCGCGCAGTTCCCCGCGCCCCTGGGGGGCTGGCAACGGTCGTTCCTCGGGTGCGGGTGCGTCGTGGCAGGTCGCGCAGTTCCCCGCGCCCCTTGGGTGGGTTGGGTGCGGTGTGTCTCAGGGGCGCGGGTTGGTCCTGGCGGGGCACGGGGTGTTCTTCGGGTGCGGGTGCGTCGTGGCAGGTCGCGCAGTTCCCCGCGCCCCTTGGGTGGGTTGGGTGCAGCGGGTTTTGGGGGCGCGGGGAACTGCGCGAATGGGCACCGCGTGCCCGCGGCCGGCGATGGTGGGGTGCCACCCGACTGTCGGGGCAGGACCGGCCCTCGCCGGCCAGGTGCGGCGTGCCTCAGGGGCGCGGGGAACTGCGCGAACGGCCCCGACGTTGCCGCGCCCGGCGATGGTGGGGTGGCCCCCCGCGGGTCAGGGGAGGGGCTGGACCTCGCCGGTGAGGTGGGGTTTGCCGCCCGGAGCCCGGAGCGCGAACCGGCCGGTGCCGTCGGCGCCGTAGCTCACCGTGCCCGGCAGCGGAACCGGCGCCCGGAAGCGGACCCGGACGACGGCCGCGTCGGGCGTGCCGTGGGCGGCCAGGCACCGCGCGGCGGCCCACATGCCGTGGGCGATGGCGCGCGGGAAGCCGAAGAGCCGGGCGGTGAGGGGGTGGAGGTGGATGGGGTTGCGGTCACCGGACGCGGCACCGTACCGCCGTCCCACATCCCCGGCGAGCCGCCACTCGGCGAGGACGGGAAGCGCCCCGCCCTCGGGGAGGGAAGCCGGGTGAGCGGCACCGCGGGGGAGACCCGGCCGGACCGGATGCCGGGCGAGATACGTGCTGCGGGACTCCCAGAGCAGGGCCCCGCCGGACCGCAGCGCGGTCACCACGGTCGCCTCGGTGCCACGCCGGTGCGCGGCCAGCCCCTGGATCCACACGGCGAGTTCGTACTCCCCGCCGGCCGGCAGCGCACCGGTGCGGACGATCTCGATCGAGGTGTGGACCAGCCCCAGCAGCGGCAGCGGAAAGTCCCGGCCGCTCATCAGCCGCATGGCCAGCGGGAAGCCGAGGACGTGCGGGTAGGTGACCGGGAGGTCGGGCTCGCCGGTGGGGAAGCCGCAGACCCGCTCGTACGCGGTCAGCCTGACCAGGTCCACACGCAGGCCGGGCAGGACGAGCCGGGTGCGCGGGAAGGCCGCGTCGGCGGCGGGGCGCTTGAAGGGGGAGCGCAGGGCGCCGCGGGCGAGCAGCGGGCCGAGTGCGGGGGCGGTGGTGAGGGTGACGGCGCTCAACAGGCCTCCAGCGGGCTCCGTCTCGGTCCTGAGGCTTACTCGGGAGTAAGGTTACCGGAGGTAAGGCAAGCGGGGCCACCTGCTCTCCCGGTCGTGCGTGCCCGAAGCTGAACGCCTCTCACATAACCCCCGAGGCTGCACATTCCCGGCCCCGGATTCTCCCCGGACCCGCACAACCCCCTCACAGCAGGCCCGTACGATCACCTGCCTAACCAGCGGTAACGCCCTGCTGCCGGGCCGACCGCAGGTGCACGCATGCCAGAGGAGCCGCCCGTGTCCACGCCGTATCCGCACGCCTCCGCCTCCTCCGGCACCCCCGGCACCCCTGTCAACGCCGTCGACTACGACGGCCGACCGGTCCTCGTCGCACCGGAGATACGCCGGCTGGACGGCGCCGTACGCGAGGCGTACGTCCCCCCGTTCGCGCCCCCGGTCACCCACGGCTCCCTCGCCGACCTGCCGTACGACAACGCGGAAGCGGCCCCGGACGCGACCGTCCTCAGCCGCAGACAGCCCGGCGGCGGCTGGACGGACGTGACGGCGGCCCGGTTCGCCGCCGAGGTGCAGGCGGTCGCCCGAGGCCTGATCGCCCAGGGTCTCCTGCCGGGCGACCGGATCGCGGTCATGGCCCGGACGACCTACGACTGGACCCTGCTGGACTTCGCCGCCTGGGCGGCCGGTCTGGTCACGGTCCCGGTGTACCCCACCTCCTCCGTCTTCCAGACCCGCTGGATCCTGCACGACTCCGGCGCGGTCGCCCTGGTCACGGAGACCGCCGCGCAGGCCGCCGCCATCGGCCCCGAACGCCCGCACCTGCCCGACCTGCGCCACGTGTGGGTGATGGACCGCGGCGACGTGGCCCGGCTCGCCGGGACGGGCGAGCCGGTGCCGGACGGGGAGGTGGCCGTGCGCCGGGGCATGCTCGGCCCCGACACGCTCGCCACGCTGATCTACACCTCGGGCACGACCGGCCGCCCCAAGGGCTGCGCCCTGTCGCACGGCAACTTCCTCGCCGAGGTCGACAACGCGATCGAACTCCTCCACCCGGTCTTCAAGTCCCCGGGCGAGGAGCCCTCGGTCCTGCTCTTCCTGCCCATGTCGCACGTCTTCGGCCGGATGGTGGCCGTCGCCTGCGTCCGCGCCCGCGTCCGCCTCGGCCACGCCCCCAGTCTGGCCCCGCAGGATCTGCTCCCGGACCTGGCCGCGTTCCGGCCCACATGCCTGCTGACGATCCCGTACATGCTGGAGAAGATCTACAACTCGGCGCGCGCCAAGTCGGAGGCCGGCGGCCGGGCGGCGGTGTTCGACCGGGCGGCGGACGTGGCCCGGCGCTACGGGGAGGCGCTGGAGGCCCGCCAGACCGGCACCGGCGGCGGCCCGAGCCGCGCCCTGAAGACGCAACGCACCTTCTACGACCCGCTCGTCTACCGCCGTATCCGCGCCGCGATGGGAGGCCGCGTCCGGTACGCCATCTGCGGCGGCTCCCCGCTCGGCCGCCGCCTGGCCGCCTTCTACGCGGGCGCCGGCATCCAGATCTTCGAGGGGTACGGCCTGACGGAGACCACCGGCGCGTCCACGGTCACCCCGCCCCTCAAGCCCCGTATGGGCACGGTCGGCTGGCCGCTGCCCGGCACCCGGGTGCGGATCGCGGCCGACGGGGAGATCCTCCTCGCCGGCGACCACGTGCTGCGCGGCTACTGGGACCCGCAGGCGGGCGGCGTGGTCCCCGCGACCCGCGACGGCTGGCTGCCCACGGGCGACATCGGCGAGCTGGACGACGAGGGCTACCTCACCATCACCGGCCGCAAGAAGGAACTCCTCATCACCGCGGGCGGCAAGTCGGTGGCCCCGGCCCCGCTGGAGGACTGGCTGCGCCAGCACCCGCTGATCTCCCAGGTGATGCTGGTCGGCGACGCCCGCCCGTACGTGGCCGCCCTGATCACCCTCGACCCGGACGGCATCACGCACTGGCGCCAGATGATCGGCAAACACCCGGTGCCCCCGGAACTCCTGATCGGAGACCCGGAGTTGACCGAGGTCCTCCAGCGGGCGGTCGACGAGGCCAACCGCATGGTCTCCCGTCCCGAGTCCATCCGCCGCTTCGCCGTCCTGCCGGTGGACTTCACCGAGGAGGCGGGCCACCTCACCCCGTCGATGAAACTCCGCCGGGACCGGGTCCTGTCCGACTTCGCGGCCGAGGTGGAGGGGCTGTACGCGCGCTGAGCGCCAGCTCCACCCAGACCGTCTTGCCCACCTCCCGCTCCGTGACGCCCCAGAGCGCCGCCAGGACCTGTACGACGACCAGGCCCCGCCCGGACTCGTCCAGCAGGCCCCCGTCCAGGAACCGCAGGGTGCGGTCGCCCCGGGTGTCGCTCACCTCGATACGCAGGGTGTGCCGCTCGGGCAGCAGTTTCAGCCGCAGCTCGAAGTCCCGTCCGGGGACGCGACCGTGGGTGACGGCGTTGGCGGCGAGCTCGGCCACGACGAGCTGGGCGGTGTGGTTCAGGTCGCCGTCGTACGGATATCCCCAGGCGGCGAGCTGACCACCGGTCAACCGCCGCGCGAGCCGGGCCCCTCGGGGGGTCGAGCTGAGCCGTTGCGCGAGTTCGGTTGTGGGGGTGGAGATTTCTGCGTTCACATCACCGAGCGTGTCCGGTTCTCTCTACGCTGACCAGGGGAGACCCGGCGACTGTGCGTAGTCGTACGGGTGCGGCTTGTTGGTGTACGGCTCGTCGGAGGTGGCGCGTTGGAAGAACAGGAGCGGAGGCCGGAGACACCCGCGGAGGAGAACGGGGCGACTGCGGTGTTCGTCGTACTGGGCAAGCAGTTACGGCTGATGAGGGAGCGGGCGGGCCTCAGCCAAAGGGAGTTCGGCAGCCTGGTGAACTTCGGCCCCGACCAGATCTCGGCCATGGAGAGAGGGGTGCGGACACCGAGGCCGGAGTTCTTGCAGAGGGCGGACGAGATCCTTCAAGCCAACGGCCTCTTTACGGCGGTCATCCCTGACGTCCAGGAGGCGATGGCGAAGGCACGGACAAGGCATCCGGAGTGGTACCGCAGCTACGCCGAGCTGGAAGCGGTGTCCGTCGAGCTGCACTTCTACGCCAACCAGGGCGTGCCAGGCCTGTTGCAAACCGAGGACTATGCGCGGGCTGTGTTCTCTCGCCGACGTCCCCTGCTTGACGATGACACCATCCAGAAGCGAGTAGCCGACCGATTGGCCCGTCAGCAGATCCTTGAGCAGTGGCCGCTGCCGATGTGCAGCTACGTCCTGGAGGAGGTGGTGCTCCACCGGCCCATTGGTGGCCCCAAGGTCCATGAGAAGCAGCTTCAGCGCTTGCTCCGGATCGGAAGCACACGCAACGTGGAGATTCAGGTGATGCCGTCCAGGCAGATGGAACACCCCAACATGGATGGCCCGTTCAACCTGCTGACGCCCAAGAAGAGGGCGCAGGTCGCTTACGTGGAGGTCCAGGGATACCCGAGACTGATCGCCGACCCGGAGGAAGTCCGCAAGATCGTCGATCGCTATGGGATCATGCGCGCGATGGCACTCACCCCGACAGAGTCCCTGGCCCTGATCGAGAAACTGCTGGGAGAGAGATGAGCACCGAGGAACTTGCCTGGTTCAAGTCCAGCCACAGCGGCGGCGAGGGCGGCGAATGCCTCGAACTTGCCTACAGCTGGCGCAAGTCGACCTACAGCAGCGGTGAAGGCGGCGAATGCCTGGAGATCGCTGTCCACCCCACCGCCATCCACATCCGTGACTCGAAGCGCCCCGCCGCCCCCCACGTCACCGTCACACCCGGCGCGTGGTCAGCCTTTCTTCTGGGCGAGCAGGAACGCCTGCGGGGCTGACTCGCCGTACGACTCCTCCCGTTCGCGGACGGTGGTGGAGCGGACGGTGAGGCCCGCGTCGGCGAGCAGCTCGGCCATCCGGTCGGGTCGGCGCCGGAGGAAGTCCAGTACGACGGGCCGGCCCCACGGGCGGTCGAGGCGGAGCGGTGCCTCGCCGGCCTGGAAGGCAAGGAGGAGCCGGCCGCCGGGTGCGAGGACGCGGTAGAACTCGGCCAGGAGCGCGGGGAGTCGGTCGTCCGGGGTGTGGATGCTGGAGTACCAGGAGACGGCTCCGGCCAGCGTGCCGTCGGCCAGGTCGAGGTCCAGCATGGAGCCCTGCTCGAACCGCAGCCCCGGGAAATCGCGGCGGGCGATGGCGATCATGGACGCGGACAGGTCCACGCCGTGGACGGACAGGCCGAGACCGGCGAGGTGGGCGGTGACCGCGCCGGGACCACAGCCGAGGTCGGCGACCGTGCCGCCGGGGCCGACCTGTTCGGCGAACGCGCCGAGCAGGGCCCGTTCCAGCGGCCTGTCGGCGAGCGGGTCGGCGAAGTGCCCGGCGTAGTCCTCGGCGATGGTGTCGTAGAAGGTGCGGGTGGCGGTGAGGAAGTCGGTACCGGTCATGGGGAGGGACCGTAGCGGGACCCACTGACACACCCCCCTTGGGCATCGTTCCCCTTGGTTTTGCCACCTGGAATCAGGTGTGATCGCCGATGGACCCGGCGGGCGGGGTGCCGGCGCGATTGTCGTATTCCGCGCGCGCGTGGTCGATGAGCGCCAGGTGCTCGGCACTCCACTCCAGGAGGGGCAAGGCGGCTTGGCACAGCGTGCTGCCCATCGGGGTGAGCTCGTAGCTGACATGAGGCGGCATGACGTTGTGGATCGTGCGGGTCAGGATGCCGTCCCGTTCCAGATGGCGCAGGGTGACGGTGAGCATGCGCTGACTGATCCCGTCGACGGTGCGCTTGAGTTCGGAGAAGCGCCGCGGCCCTTCTCTGAGGTGGCACACGACGAGAAGCGACCACTTGTCCCCGACCATGCCGAGGACGGCGCGGAGCCGACTCGCGTCCTGCCGCACGGGCTGCGGCTCACTGTCCGTCGCGGTCATCGTTACCTCCAGGGAACCATGGCACCGAAATGTGCCTTATTGCCCGGGCCGTGCGGGGCACACCATGATGATTGCGGTTCCCGAAGAGTACCGAGGTGCGAATGGTGACCGCTGTTCTTCCGCGCATCTCGATGCCTCGACACCTCGAGAAAGAAGAGCATTCCTGTCATGTCGATATTCCTGCTGGTACACGGTGCTTGGCACAGTGGACGCTCTTGGGAGCGAGTGGTTCCGCTGCTGGAGTCGGCCGGACATCGTGTGCTCGCTCCGTCGCTGACCGGCTACGGCGACAAGGCGCATCTGCTCAGCCCTGACGTAGGGCTCGACACGCACGTCGACGACGTCGTCCGGCTGATCGACGAAGCGGACCTCACCGACGTGGTGCTCGTAGGGCACAGTTACGCGGGGGCGGTCATCTCGTCCGCGGCCAATCAGGTCCCGGACAGGATCGCGCAGTTGGTGTACGTCGACTCGATGGTCCCGGAGGACGGCGAGACCGCGGTCGACGCCCTGCCCGCATTGCAGGGCCTGATCGACCTGGCCGCGGAGTCCGGAAGCCCGTGGCGCATTCCGCCGCCCCCGGAACAGCCGCCCCCGCTCGGCCTGTTCGGAGTCACCGACCCGTCAGACATCGCGTGGCTGCGCACGGTGCTCTCGGACCATCCGGTGCGCTGCCTCCAGCAACCGGTCCGGCTGGACAACCCGGCCGCGCACGCGATCCCGCACACGCACATCCGCTGTGACGGCGGGAACGCGGAAGGCTTCACCCTGCCGCCCGTCCCCGCGGTACAGCCCAACGGTTCTCCGGCGCGGGTGTGGGAACTGCCGACCGGCCACGACTGCATGATCACCATGCCCGGCGAGCTCAGCGAGTTGCTCCTCGAGGCCGCCGCCGGTCCCTGACATTGGATCTCGCTCGTAGGGCGTCGTACGCCGCTTCGTAGCCACGCTCGGCGGTGGTACGGGACGCGGGTGACTCCGGCCTGGTGCTGCCACCGCTGCCGCAGGACACGGTGACCATGCCGAGCAAGGCCGCCGCGACAGTGAGCTTGAGCGGCCGTGCTTGTGCGAGTGCGCGCATGCCCCGTTTCCCCTCTCGATGCCTTGACCGTCCAGCCGATGTCATCGACGGCATCCACTGCCGCGAGGGCGACCGCCAGAATCCTCTCCCCACGTGCCGTCGACGCCCACCTGATCAGCCTCTTCCGAGTGGTCCGGCGCGAGCCGAGTCGTCGGGGTGTCCCGGCAGAGCGAGTTGGTGCGGTACCTCCACGTTATGGCCTCGATCGTGCGACGTGGTCGGCCCACTGCCGTCCGTCCGGGAGAGGGATCGGCTGCCATCAGCCGCTCGATCCGGTCCTACATCGCATCCGTGATCGTCAATCGGACAGATGCATGGGCTCAACTGATCAGTACGAGGAAACTACGCTTTAGGTGATTCGCGCCGGAAAGCCCGGAAATCCAGGCCGCGCGTCCCGAGGGCTGACCGCGACGAAGGTGAACCGGGAATGAACGGGAAAAGGCAGGAGCCCCGTTGCCGGAAGGCGCGGGGCTCCTTGGGTACTGCACTCAGGTTCTGCGATCAGGGAGCGATCAGACGGGGGTGACGTTCTCCGCCTGCGGACCCTTCGGGCCCTGCGTCACGTCGAAGGAGACCGCCTGGTTCTCCTCCAGCGAACGGAAACCCTGCGCGTTGATCGCGGAGTAGTGGACGAAGACGTCGGGGCCGCCGCCCTCCTGGGCGATGAAGCCAAAGCCCTTTTCGGCGTTGAACCACTTCACGGTTCCGGTAGCCATAAGCCCTCCCTGGGCTCAAAAGGGTTGCCCTGCTCCAGAACCTGCACGTGCGAAACGGTGCTGCACAACTGCATTCGTCTGAATACGACGAGAGCCCGCGGTCACATGCTCCGCAGGCTCTGTACTGCAAGGGAAACCAAACTGCAACTTGCGGCGAGCCTAGCACGCGGGCCACCGAAAGCAATAGAGGTCAAGATCACGTCACCCGGAGGTTTGAACACGGGGTCCGCCGTTCGGCGGTGGGGCCGGTCCCGGCACCGTGACGCACGGGGTCTAGTGTCGCGATGTGGACAATTCTCGCACCCGGCCGCGCGTCGGCCACATCCAGTTCCTGAACTGCCTGCCCCTCTACTGGGGGCTCGCGAGAACCGGCACGCTCCTCGACTTCGACCTGACGAAGGACACGCCGGAGAAGCTCAGCGAACGCCTCGTGCGCGGCGACCTCGACATCGGCCCCGTCACCCTGGTCGAGTTCCTCAAGCACGCCGACCAACTGGTCGCCTTCCCCGACATCGCCGTCGGCTGCGACGGCCCGGTGATGTCCTGCGTGATCGTCTCCCAGGTCCCGCTGGACCGGCTGGACGGCGCCCGCGTCGCCCTCGGCTCGACCTCGCGCACCTCCGTCCGGCTCGCGCAGCTGCTGCTCGCGGAGCGGTACGGCGTCGAGCCCGAGTACTACACGTGCCCGCCCGACCTGAGCCTGATGATGCAGGAGGCCGAGGCCGCCGTCCTCATCGGCGACGCCGCGCTGCGCGCCAACCTCCTCGACGGCCCCCGCTACGGCCTGGAGGTGCACGACCTCGGCGCGCTGTGGAAGGAGTGGACGGGCCTGCCGTTCGTCTTCGCGGTGTGGGCGGCCCGCCGGGACTACCTGGAGCGCGAGCCGTTCATCACCCACCGGGTCCACGAGGCCTTCCTCGACTCCCGCGACCTCTCCCTGGAAGAGGTCGCCAAGGTCGCCGAACAGGCCGCGCGCTGGGAGGCCTTCGACGAGGAGACCCTGGCCGAGTACTTCACCACCCTCGACTTCAGCTTCGGCGCCCCGCAGCTGGCCGCCGTCGCCGAGTTCGCCCGCCGGGTCGGCCCCACGACGGGTTTCCCCGCCGACGTGAAGGTCGAGCTGCTCCAGCCGTAGGGCCCGCCGGGTCCCCGGCCGCGCGAGCGGTGCCGGCCGCCCGGACCGGGTAGGGACCGGGGGCGGGCAGGACGACGGGGGAGGATGACGTGGAGCTGGCCACGGGGGCGCTGGTGCTCGGCGCCGGGGTGTGGGGCGCGCTGGCGGGCACGCTGCTGCCCCGCGCGGCCTACCGCTTCGCCGTCCCGCCCGGCGACCCCTGGCGCGCTCACTGCCCCGCCGGCCACCCCCTGCGCGGCTGGCTGGGCCGCGCGAGGTGCGCCGAACACCGCGCGGGCGGTGGGCCGTACGCCGGCGCCCCCTCCGCGCCGCGCCTCGCCACCGCCGGCGCGCTCGTCTGCGCCGCCCTCGCCGCCGCCACCGGCACCCGCCCCGAACTGGCGGTCTGGCTGCTGCTCGCGCCCGTCGGCGTACTGCTGGCCGCCGTCGACCTGCGGGTGCGGCGGCTGCCCGACCCGCTGACCCTGCCGCTCGCCGCCGCCGCCCTCGCCCTGCTCGGCCTCGCCGCCCTGCTCCCCGAGCACGCCGGCCACTGGCCCACCGCCCTCTGCGGCGCCCTCGCCCTCGGCGCCGGCTACTTGGTGCTGTACCTGATCAACCCCGCCGGCATGGGCTTCGGCGACGTGAAACTGGCCGTGGGGGCGGGCGCCGTGCTCGGCTGGTACGGCTGGCCCACCGTGCTGCTCGGCACCTTCGCGGGCTTCCTGCTCGGCGCCCTCTACGGCGGCGCGCTCGTCCTGGCCCGGCGCGCGGACCGCGGGACCGCCGTACCGTTCGGCCCGTTCCTCCTGGCCGGCACCCTCGCCGGAGTGCTGATCGGCGCGTACGCGGCCTGAGGTCAGCGCGGGAAACCCGCTGGCGTAGGCTGGTTCGGTCCGTCCACAACCCTGACGAAAACCTTGCGAAAGGGACGCCGGTGACCGAGAAGGCCGACCTCCAGTCCGTCCTCGACCGTGCCGCCGCCGGTGGGCGGATCACCCCCGAAGAGGCGCTGGAGCTGTACCGCGACGCGCCCCTGCACGCCCTCGGCGCCGCCGCCGACACCGTCCGCCGCCGCATGTACACCGGCACCGAGCACATCGCCACGTACATCATCGAGCGGAACATCAACTACACGAACGTGTGCGTCACGGCCTGCAAGTTCTGCGCGTTCTACGCGGCCCCCAAGGACACCGCCAAGGGCTGGACCCGCGACCTCGACGACATCCTGCGCCGCTGCGCGGAGACCGTCGAACTCGGCGGCACCCAGATCATGTTCCAGGGCGGCCACCACCCGGACTACGGCGTCGAGTACTACGAGAAGCACTTCAAGGCCATCAAGGACGCCTTCCCGCAGCTGGTGATCCACTCGCTGGGCGCGTCCGAGGTCGAGCACATGGCCCGGATCTCCGGCGTCTCCGTCGAGGAGGCCATCACCCGGATCCACGAGGCCGGCCTCGACTCCTTCGCGGGCGCCGGCGCGGAACTCCTGCCCGCACGGCCGCGCAAGGCCATCGCCCCGCTCAAGGAGAGCGGCGAACGCTGGCTGGAGATCATGGAGACCGCGCACCGGCTGGGCGTGGAGTCGACGTCGACGATGCTCATGGGCACCGGCGAGACCAACGCCGAGCGCATCGAGCACCTGCGGATGATCCGTGACGTGCAGGACCGCACGGGCGGCTTCCGCGCGTTCATCCCGTACACCTACCAGCCCGAGAACAACCACCTGAAGGGCCGCACCCAGGCGACCCTCTTCGAGTACCTGCGGATGATCGCGATCGCCCGCCTCTTCCTGGACAACGTCCGCCACGTCCAGGGCTCCTGGCTCACCACCGGCAAGGAGGTCGGCCAGCTGTCCCTGCACTACGGCGCGGACGACCTGGGCTCGATCATGCTGGAGGAGAACGTGGTCTCCTCGGCCGGCGCCAAGCACCGCTCCAACCGGCTGGAGATCATCGACCTGATCCGCAAGGCCGGGCGGGTGCCGGCCCAGCGCGCCACCACCTACGAGCACCTCGTCGTCCACGACGACCCGGCGGACGACCCCGCCGACGACCGCGTGGCCTCCCACATCTCCTCCACGGCCATCGAGGGCGGCACCGCCCACCCCGAGCTGAAGCTGCTGGCGTCCAACTGAGCCTGCCGTGCTGACCCTCCACACCGCGGACCTCCTCGTCACCGGCGACCCGCACCGCGCCCCGCTGCCCGGGGGCGCGCTGCTCGCCGAGGGCCGGACGATCGCGGCCGTCGGCCCGTACGAGGAGCTGGCCGCCGCACACCCGGCCGCGCGCGTACGCCGCTGGCCGGGCCTGATCACGCCCGGCCTGCTCAACCCGTACGGGCCCGAACTGCTGGAGCGGGCCTACCACCCCGACCCGCGCGAGGCCGACACGCTCGGCACCGAGCCGCTCACCGGCGAAGCGGCCCTGGCCGCCCTCGGCATGACCGACGCGCGGTGGGGCGCGAGCGCCCGGCGCGGGGTGCAGCGGATGCTCGCCCACGGGACCGTGGCCGTGGCCGGGCCGCTGCGGCGTCCGGCCGTGGCGGACGCCGTACGCCGGGCGGGCATGGCGAGCCGGGAGCGGACCGCCGGGCCGCCGGGGCCGCCGTCCCTCGACCCGCTGGCCGGGCGGCGCCCCCTCGCCGAAGCCGTCCTCACGCCCCTGCTGCCGTACGAGGGCAGGGCCGCGACCTTCGCCGTGTTCGACGTGCCGGACGAGACCGCCCTCGCCGGCCGCGGGGCCGCCACCTGCGTGGCGACCGTCATCGAGGGCCGGCTGCTGTACCGCCGCCGCTGACCCGGCGGCGGACCCGGGGCGCCGCCGGGCCGGCGGCGCGAGCCGGGGCTCCCGCCGTGGGACCGGGCTGCAAGAATGGGCGGGTGACCCGCGCCTCCCTGAACAAGCAGCCGCACGAAGTCGCCTCGATGTTCGACGACGTGGCGGAACGGTACGACCTGACGAACGACGTGCTGTCGCTCGGCCAGGACCGGCGCTGGCGCAGGGAGGTCGCGAAGGCGGTCGACGCGCGCCCCGCGCAGAAGGTCCTGGACCTCGCCGCCGGCACGGCCACCTCCTCGCTGCCCTTCGCGCGGACCGGCGCGTACGTCGTCCCCTGCGACTTCTCGACCGGCATGCTCCAGGTCGGCAAGCGCCGGCACGCCTGGCTGCCGTTCACCGCTGGCGACGCGACGAAGCTGCCCTTCAAGGACGACACCTTCGACGCCGTGACGATCTCCTTCGGCCTGCGCAACGTCCAGGACACGGACGCCGCCCTGCGGGAGATGTACCGGGTCACCCGGCCCGGCGGACGCGTCGTCATCTGCGAGTTCTCGCACCCGACCTGGGCGCCCTTCAGGACGGTCTACACCGAGTACCTGATGCGGGCGCTGCCGCCGGCCGCGCGCGCGGTCTCCTCCAGCCCGGACGCCTACATCTACCTCGCCGAGTCCATCCGCGCCTGGCCCGACCAGCCCGCCCTCGCCGGACGGCTGCGCGACGCCGGCTGGTCGAAGGTGGCGTGGCGCAACCTCACCGGCGGTGTCGTCGCGCTGCACCGGGGCTTCAAGGAGGCCTGAGCCGCTCCCGCGCGGCTCAGCGCCCGATCATCTCGAACGCGTCCCCCGGCTCGCCGAGTTCGCGGGGCGGACCGCCCGCCGGGGGTCGCGGAACGCGTGGTTCCCGCACGCCTCCGCCGCCCTCGCCCTCCCCGAAGTCGAACCACACGTGCACCGTCGACTCCGGCGGTACCTCGGCGCCGGGCTGCGGATACTGGCGTACGACGTAGTCGACGACGGCGCGGTGGAAGTCCGGGCGGTCCGGCGCGGTGAGGAACAGGCCGTGGGCCCGGGCCGCTTCACGCGCGTCCACGGCCATCAGACCGACCAGACGCGGGACGCGTACGTCGGATGTTTCGGGTGGTATACGCACAGATGTCACCCCCAGCGGTACGGGAAGGGTAACTCCCGCCCGGCCCACCCGGAAGGGTTCGGTGTCTTTCCGTGACAGATAACTACTGTGGGTCATCGAAGTTGAGGCGGAAGCAGAGCGCCGGCTCGTTCGGCGTCGGATGCGTGTAGGTCTCCGCCGGCTCCATGCCGAGCCGCCGAGCCACCGCCACCGAACGCTCGTTGCCCGGCCGGACCACCGCCACCACACCCGGCACCCCGGCCGCCCGGACCCGGCCCAGCGTCTCCCGCGCCGCCGCGGTGACATACCCCCGGCCCCAGTGCGCCCGGCCCAGCCGCCAGCCGATCTCCGTCTCGCCCACGGGACCCCACTGCGGCCGCCACGGCTGGGCGCCGGTGAACCCGATCACCTCGCCGCTGTCGTCCAGCAGGGTCCACAGGCAGAAGCCCAGCTCCGCGTCGTGCCGCCGCTGGCGCGCGGTCAGTTCCTCGTAGACCGACAGCGCCGCCGGCCTGCCGCCGTAGAACTCCATGACCTCCGGGTCGTCGAACACCCGGTGCCAGGCGACCGCGTCCTCGTGCGTGGGGACGCGCAGCCGTACCGCGGGGAGAGGTCGGTTCACAGGGCAGCCCTTCAGCCGGGTGATCAATTCTGCTGAATAGACTGCCCGTGTCCAGTGCCGGTCGGCACGCAGATTCCGAACCTTTGGGGAGATCCCGCCGTGACCGAGCCCCTCTCCGACCACACCGCCGATGTGATCGTCGTGGGCGCGGGGCCAGCCGGCTCCACGACCGCGTACCACCTCGCCAAGGCCGGCCTCGACGTCCTGCTGCTGGAGAAGACCGCGTTCCCGCGCGAGAAGGTGTGCGGCGACGGCCTCACCCCGCGCGCGGTCAAGCAGCTCGTCACCATGGGGATCGACATCTCCGAGGAGGCCGGCTGGCTGCGCAACAAGGGCCTGCGCATCATCGGCGGCGGCTCCCGCCTCCAGCTCGACTGGCCGGATCTCGCCTCCTTCCCGGACTACGGACTCGTCCGCAAGCGCGACGACTTCGACGAGCAGCTCGCCCGCAACGCCCAGAAGGCCGGCGCCCGCCTGTACGAGCGCTGCAACGTGAGCGAGCCGGTCCTCGACGACCGCACCGGCCGCATCACCGGCGTCACCGCCAAGCTCGGCGAGGAGAAGCGCGAGGTCACCTTCCGCGCGCCGCTCGTCGTCGCCGCCGACGGCAACTCCACCCGGCTGTCCCTCGCGATGGGCCTGCACCGCCGCGAGGACCGCCCCATGGGCGTCGCCGTGCGCACGTACTTCACCTCGCCGCGCCACGACGACGACTACCTGGAGTCCTGGCTGGAGCTGTGGGACCGGCGCGGCGCCCAGGACCGCCTGCTGCCCGGCTACGGCTGGATCTTCGGCATGGGCGACGGCACCTCCAACGTCGGCCTCGGCGTCCTCAACACCTCCGCCTCCTTCAAGGAGCTGGACTGGCGCGAGGTCCTCAAGGCGTGGTGCGCCTCCATGCCGCGGGACTGGGGCTACACCCCCGAGAACATGACCGGCCCGATCCGCGGCGCCGCCCTCCCCATGGCCTTCAACCGCCAGCCGCACTACACGCGCGGGCTGCTGCTCGTGGGCGACGCCGGCGGCCTGGTGAACCCCTTCAACGGCGAGGGCATCGCCTACGCCATGGAATCCGGCCAGATCGCCGCCGACGTCATCGTCCAGGCCCACGCGCGGGCCACGCCCGCCCAGCGCGAGACCGCCCTGACCCGCTACCCGCGCGTCCTGAAGGACACCTACGGCGGCTACTACACCCTGGGCCGCGCCTTCGTGAAGCTCATCGGCAACCCGAAGGTCATGCAGATCGCCGCCCAGCGCGGCCTGACGCACCCGATGCTGATGAAGTTCACCCTGAAGCTGCTCGCGAACCTCACCGACCCGACGGGCGGCGACGCGATGGACCGCATCATCAACGGCCTGAGCAGGGTGGCCCCCAAGGCGTGAGCCGTCCCTGAACCGCCCCGGGGCACCCGGGGACGACGTGAGGGCCGCAGCCCCCGGGAAGGGGCTGCGGCCCTCACGCGCGTGTGAGAGGTCCGGGAGGTGCTCAGAGCACCCGCACCGCGCCGGTGGGCGGGTCGTACGACAGCGGGCGCTCCACGACGCCCGTGGAGGGGTTCTGCGCGCCGACGAACATGCCGCCGCCGACGTACACCCCGACGTGGTACGCGCTGCCCGCGCTGCCCCAGTACAGGATGTCGCCCGGCTGGAGGCTGTCCAGCGAGACCTGGGTGCCGGCGGTCGACTGGTCCTGGGAGACGCGCGGAAGGCTGATGCCGACCTGCCGGAAGGCCGTCTGGACCAGGCCGGAGCAGTCGTAGGCGGACGGGCCGGTGGCGCCGGAGACGTACGCCTTGCCGACCTGCGCCTTGACGAAGTCGATGACGGACGCGGCCGAACCGGTGGCCGTGGACGTGCCGGTCGAGGTGGAGGTTCCGGTGGACGTGGAGGTGGACGTGGTGCTGGTGCCGCTGCCCGCCGTGGTGGACAGCGTCGTCCGCTCCGCGGTGCGCGAGGCGCGTGCGGCGGCCTCCTTGCGGGCGGTCTCGTCGGCCTTCTTCTTGGCCTCCGCCGCCTTCTGCCTGGCATCGGCGAGGTCCGCCTTGGCCTGCTTCGCGGCCTTTGCGGCAGCCGCGTCACGCTCGGCCTGCAACTGGTAGTTCGCGGCGGCCTGCTGGGTGGCGTCCGCGGACTGGGCGGCCTGGACGGTCAGGTCGGCCGTCAGGGTGGGCAGTTCGAGCGTCTGCGTCACCGGCTCGGCCGCGTTCGCCGAGCCGGACGCCCCGGCGACCGCCAGGGTGCCGAGGACACCACCGGCGACTCCGGCCCGCATCGCGAGGGTCGACGCGCTGCGGCGGGGCTTCCGGTGGCTGCGTATGTGAGCGGTGTGGGACATGGGAACAACCGGTACCAGGGGCTCCTTCATATCTTCAAGAAACGTGTGGTGCGCCACAGTTGCTCAATCGAACCCCGTAATCCCGGGCGTGTCGCTCTTTATTGACGCCCTAACGGACATTGCGGACTGTCGTGATCAAGCCCTTGATCACGGTCTTTGATCATTACGTCCGGATTGCCCCGCACCTACCACCGGTGAGGGTCGTTGGCCAAGCCCGGTTCTCACAGCCCCCTCACGAGTGTGGCGGAGGTCACGGAACGGTCACCGGAACCGCGGCGTCCCGCACGTGCGCGACTGGTGAACGCGCGCACACGCTCCGGCCCCGCGTCCACACCCCGCCCCTCCCCTCCCTCTGACGTGTGAACGCGGCCCTCTATCAGCCCCCGCCCGTCCAGCACCAATTTGCATGCATCGGAAGCCTCTTGATATGGAGACGACCCCTCCGGCCTGCGATGACGAGCGAAAATGTCACTACTGGTGATCAACTGGACGCTTCGCGTACGAAGATCACCCATCATCCGACTTCATGATCCTTCGTCAGGTGGTGGAGATCACAAAGCTTGTGGAATACCCCGTGTCGCAGATCACAGAGCGGCAGGCATAGGATGCGAGGCAGTTGGGCTTGTGACCTGCTTCACATGTTCTCGATCTTCGCCCGGGACGAGCGGGGCTCGTGGGACCGGTGAGGCGGACGTGAGCCCAGTAACCGCCAGCAGTCAGCGCCGACTGAGAGGAGCGAGGAGCGGTGAACGCGTATGCGCCCATCCTCGTACTGGGAGCCCTCGGGGCAGGCTTTGCGATCTTCTCCGTGGTCATGGCCACGCTGATCGGTCCGAAGCGGTACAACCGCGCCAAGCTCGAAGCCTATGAGTGCGGCATCGAGCCGACCCCCACGCCGGCCGGCGGCGGGCGCTTCCCCATCAAGTACTACCTGACGGCGATGCTCTTCATCGTCTTCGACATCGAGATCGTCTTCCTCTACCCCTGGGCCGTCACCTTCGACGCCCTGGGGATCTTCGGGCTCGTGGAGATGCTGCTCTTCGTGCTCACCGTCTTCGTCGCGTACGCGTACGTATGGCGGCGCGGCGGCCTGGAATGGGACTGAGGGGCCTTTAAAGACATGGGACTCGAAGAAAAGCTGCCGAGCGGATTCCTGCTCACCACCGTCGAGCAGGCCGCGGGCTGGGTGCGCAAGGCGTCCGTCTTCCCGGCCACCTTCGGCCTCGCCTGCTGCGCCATCGAGATGATGACCACCGGCGCCGGCCGCTACGACCTGGCCCGCTTCGGCATGGAGGTCTTCCGCGGCTCACCGCGCCAGGCCGACCTGATGATCGTCGCCGGCCGGGTCAGCCAGAAGATGGCGCCCGTCCTGAGGCAGGTCTACGACCAGATGCCCAACCCCAAGTGGGTGATCTCCATGGGCGTCTGCGCCTCCTCGGGCGGCATGTTCAACAACTACGCGATCGTCCAGGGCGTCGACCACATCGTGCCGGTCGACATCTACCTGCCGGGCTGCCCGCCCCGCCCCGAGATGCTGATGGACGCGATCCTCAAGCTCCACCAGAAGATCCGGTCCGCCAAGCTCGGCGTGAACGCCGAGGAAGCGGCCCGCGAGGCGGAGGAGGCGGCCCTCAAGGCCCTGCCCACGATCGAGATGAAGGGGCTGCTGCGGTGAGCGACGCGAACGGCACCCACGGCGCCGCGGCGAACGGCGGCACCGGCGGGGCGAACGGGGCGGCGAACGGGCCCAACCCCGAGAACGACCTCTCCGCCGCCAACCTCCCCGGCCGGCGCGGCCAGGGCGGCGAGGAGATCCGCGTCCAGCGCGGCATGTTCGGCGCGCACAACGGCGGCGACACCTCCGGCTACGGCGGCCTGGTCCGCTCGGTCCGACTCCCGGGACCGACGGCCCGGCCCTACGGCGGCTGGTTCGACGAGGTCGCCGACGAGTTGGAGGGCGCCCTGGAGGAACAGGGACTCCTCCCGGACAACGCCATCGACAGGACGGTCGTCGACCGCGGCGAGCTGACCTTCCACATCGAACGCGAGCATCTGCTCCTCGTCGCCCGCACCCTGCGGGACGACCCGGCGCTCCGCTTCGAGCTGTGCACCGGCGTCAGCGGCGTCCACTACCCCGAGGACAAGGGCCGCGAACTGCACGCCGTCTACCACCTGCGCTCGATCACCCACAACCGGCTGATCCGCCTCGAAGCCGCCGCCCCCGACAGCGACCCGCGCATCCCGTCCCTGGTCTCCGTCTATCCGACGAACGACTGGCACGAGCGCGAGACCTACGACTTCTTCGGGATCGTCTTCGACGGTCACCCGGCCCTCACCCGGATCATGATGCCGGACGACTGGCAGGGCCACCCCCAGCGCAAGGACTACCCCCTCGGCGGCATCGCCGTCGAGTACAAGGGCGCCCAGATCCCGGCTCCGGACCAGCGGAGGTCGTACTCGTGAGCACGCAGTCAGCATCCGCGGCCTCCGCCGCCTCGGCGCGCGAGACCACCGAGGGCACCGTCTACACGGTCACCGGTGGCGACTGGGACGAGGTCGTCCAGTCCGCGGCCCGCGCCGACGACGAACGCATCGTCGTCAACATGGGTCCCCAGCACCCGTCCACCCACGGAGTGCTCCGCCTCATCCTCGAGATCGACGGCGAGACGGTCACCGAGGCCCGCTGCGGCATCGGCTACCTGCACACCGGCATCGAGAAGAACCTCGAGTACCGCACGTGGACGCAGGGCACCACCTTCGTCACGCGCATGGACTACCTGACGTCCTTCTTCAACGAGACCGCCTACTGCCTCGCCGTCGAGAAGCTCCTCGGCATCGAGGACCGGATCACCGCACGCGCCACGATCATCCGGGTGCTCCTGATGGAGCTGAACCGGCTCTCTTCCCACCTGGTGTGCATCGCCACCGGCGGCATGGAACTGGGCGCCACCACGATCATGATCTACGGCTTCCGTGATCGTGAAATGATTCTCGACCTCTACGAGCTGATCACCGGCCTGCGCATGAACCACGCGTACATCCGGCCCGGCGGACTCGCCCAGGACCTCCCGCCCGGCGCGGTGGACCAGATCCGCGAGTTCGTGAAGAAGATGAACAAGAACCTCCCGGAGTACGACAAGCTCGCCACCGGGAACCCCATCTTCAAGGCCCGCATGCAGGACGTCGGCTACCTCGACCTGGCCGGCTGCATGGCCCTCGGCGCCACCGGCCCGATCCTGCGCTCCACCGGCCTGCCCCACGACCTGCGCAAGGCCCAGCCCTACTGCGGCTACGAGACGTACGACTTCGACGTCCCCACCACCGACACCTGCGACGCCTACGGCCGCTTCCTCATCCGCCTGGAGGAGATGCGCCAGTCGCTCAGGATCATCGAACAGTGCCTGGACCGGCTCCAGCCCGGCCCCGTCATGGTCGCCGACAAGAAGATCGCCTGGCCCGCCCAGCTCGCCCTGGGACCGGACGGACTCGGCAACTCCCTCGACCACATCAAGAAGATCATGGGCACCTCCATGGAGGCCCTGATCCACCACTTCAAGCTGGTCACCGAGGGCTTCCGCGTCCCGCCGGGACAGGCGTACACGGCCGTGGAATCACCCAAGGGCGAACTCGGCGTGCACGCCGTGTCCGACGGCGGCACCCGCCCCTACCGGGTCCACTTCCGCGACCCGTCCTTCACCAACCTTCAGGCCATGGCGGCGATGTGCGAAGGCGGCCAGGTCGCCGACGTCATCGTCGCCGTCGCATCCATCGACCCCGTGATGGGAGGCGTCGACCGGTGACCACCTCTTCCTCGGAGCGGGGCGTCAGCCTGGGCATGCCCGCACTGCCCGCCCCCGCGT
The DNA here is from genome assembly GCF_040613095.1 of Streptomyces sp. NPDC006309. Taxonomy (NCBI): domain Bacteria; kingdom Bacillati; phylum Actinomycetota; class Actinomycetes; order Kitasatosporales; family Streptomycetaceae; genus Streptomyces; species Streptomyces sp. NPDC006309. The sequence continues at coordinate 93,958 of NZ_JBEXRO010000021.1, forward strand.
ACCCGGACGACGTCCGGACCCGGCTCGAGGCGGACGCGCGCGAGCTCATCGCCCGCTACCCCGACTCCCGGTCCGCCCTGCTGCCGCTGCTCCACCTCGTGCAGTCGGAGGAGGGCCACGTCACGCGCACCGGCATGCACTTCTGCGCGGACATGCTCGGCCTGACCACCGCCGAGGTCACCGCCGTCGCCACCTTCTACACCATGTACCGGCGCCGGCCGTCCGGCGACTACCAGGTCGGCGTGTGCACCAACACGCTCTGCGCGGTCATGGGCGGCGACACCATCTTCGAGACCCTCCAGGAGCACCTGGGCGTCGGCAACGGCGAGACCACCGACGACGGCAAGGTCACCCTGGAGCACATCGAGTGCAACGCGGCCTGCGACTTCGCGCCGGTCGTGATGGTCAACTGGGAGTTCTTCGACAACCAGACCCCCGGCAGCGCCCGGCGCCTGGTCGACGACCTCCGCGCGGGACGGCCCGTGCAGCCCACGCGCGGCGCCCGGCTGTGCACCTTCAAGGAGACCGCCCGGATCCTGGCCGGCTTCCCCGACGAGCGGCCCGGTGCCGTCGAGGAGGGGGGCAGCGCGGGACCCGCGTCGCTGGTGGGCCTCCGCCTGGCCAGGGGAGAGGCCGAACCCGCGCGCGTGGTGCACCCGCGGGACGGCGGCCCGCACCGGACGGGAGCGTCCGGGGAACCGCACGACCGGGCGGCGCACGGGCCGTCGCCGGCCGAGCACCTCAGTTCCCACGACGCGCCGCAGGACACATCGGCCTCCGACCCCGCCCACCCGGCAGGGCCCACCGCCGAGGAGGGGGAGTGATGACCGTGGAATCCGAGCTGAAGGACACCAGCCCCCAGAAGCTGCTCGCACCCGTGCTGTCGGCCTTCTGGGACGAGGACCGGTCCTGGACCCTGGACGTCTACCGCAGGCACGACGGGTACGAGGGGCTCCGCAAGGCGCTCGCCATGTCCCCGGACGACCTCATCGCGTACGTCAAGGACTCCGGGCTGCGCGGCCGCGGCGGCGCGGGATTCCCGACCGGGATGAAATGGCAGTTCATCCCGCAGGGTGACGGCAAACCGCACTATCTGGTGGTCAACGCCGACGAGTCGGAGCCGGGCACCTGCAAGGACATCCCGCTCCTCTTCGCGAACCCGCACAGCCTCATCGAGGGCATCGTGATCGCGTGCTACGCCATCAGGTCGTCGCACGCCTTCATCTATCTGCGGGGCGAGGTCGTCCCCGTGCTGCGGCGGCTGCACGAGGCCGTGCGCGAGGCCCGCGAGGCCGGCTACCTCGGCGAGAACATCCTGGGCAGCGGACTCGACCTCGAACTCACCGTGCACGCGGGCGCCGGCGCGTACATCTGCGGTGAGGAGACCGCGCTGCTCGACTCGCTCGAAGGCCGCCGCGGCCAGCCCCGTCTCCGTCCCCCCTTCCCCGCGGTGGAAGGCCTCTACGCCTGTCCCACCGTGGTGAACAACGTGGAGTCGATCGCGTCGGTTCCCGCCATCCTCCAGAACGGCAAGGAATGGTTCAGGTCGATGGGCAGTGAGAAGTCCCCGGGCTTCACGCTCTACTCGCTCAGCGGCCACGTCGCGAGCCCCGGCCAGTACGAGGCTCCGCTCGGCATCACGCTGCGCCAGCTCCTCGACATGAGCGGCGGCATGCGCCCCGGGCACCGCCTGAAGTTCTGGACACCGGGCGGCTCCTCGACACCCATGTTCACCGACGAGCACCTCGACGTCCCCCTCGACTACGAAGGGGTGGGCGCCGCGGGCTCGATGCTCGGCACGAAGGCCTTGCAGTGCTTCGACGAGACGACCTGCGTGGTGCGGGCGGTGACCCGCTGGACCGAGTTCTACGCCCACGAGTCCTGCGGCAAGTGCACCCCCTGCCGCGAGGGGACGTACTGGCTGGTGCAACTGCTGCGGGACATCGAGGCCGGCAAGGGCGGCATGTCCGACCTCGACAAGCTCGCCGACATCGCCGACAACATCAACGGCAAGTCCTTCTGCGCCCTCGGTGACGGCGCCGCATCCCCGATCTTCTCCTCGCTCAAGTACTTCCGCGAGGAGTACGAGCAGCACATCACGGGCCGGGGCTGTCCCTTCGACCCGGCCAAGTCGACGGCCTGGGCGGACCGCCCGGAGGTGAACGCATGACCGTGACCACCAGCGCCCCCACCCCGGGGGGCCGGCCGGCGGTTCCACCGGCGGACCTCGTCACCCTGACGATCGACGGCGCAGAGATCAGCGTGCCCAAGGGCACCCTGGTCATCCGGGCCGCCGAGCAGCTCGGCATCGAGATCCCGAGGTTCTGCGACCACCCCCTGCTGGACCCGGCCGGCGCCTGCCGCCAGTGCATCGTCGAGGTCGAGGGCCAGCGCAAGCCGATGGCGTCCTGCACGATCACGTGCACCGACGGCATGGTCGTCAAGACCCACCTCACCTCACCGGTCGCCGAGAAGGCCCAGCACGGGGTGATGGAGCTGCTGCTCATCAACCACCCGCTGGACTGCCCGGTCTGCGACAAGGGCGGCGAGTGCCCCCTCCAGAACCAGGCCATGTCGCACGGCAACGCCGAATCCCGCTTCGAGGGCAGGAAGCGCACCTACGAGAAGCCCGTACCGATCTCCGCCCAGGTCCTGCTCGACCGCGAGCGGTGCGTACTGTGCGCCCGCTGCACCCGCTTCTCCAACCAGGTCGCCGGTGACCCGATGATCGAACTGGTCGAGCGGGGCGCGCTCCAGCAGGTCGGGACCGGCGAGGGCGACCCGTTCGAGTCGTACTTCTCCGGCAACACCATCCAGATCTGCCCGGTCGGCGCCCTCACCTCGGCCGCCTACCGCTTCCGCTCCCGCCCCTTCGACCTCATCTCCTCGCCCTCGGTCTGCGAGCACTGCTCCGGCGGCTGCGCCACCCGCACCGACCACCGGCGCGGCAAGGTCATGCGGCGGCTCGCCGCCGACGACCCCGAGGTCAACGAGGAGTGGATCTGCGACAAGGGACGCTTCGCGTTCCGGTACGCCCAGCAGCGCGACCGGCTCGACACCCCGCTGGTCCGCAACGCCGACGGCGTCCTGGAACCCGCCTCCTGGCCCGAGGCGCTGCAAGCGGCCGCACAGGGCCTGAGCGCAGCCCGCTCCCGGGCCGGCGTCCTCACCGGCGGCCGGCTCACCGTCGAGGACGCCTACGCGTACAGCAAGTTCGCGCGCGTGGCGCTCGACACGAACGACATCGACTTCCGCGCGCGCGTGCACAGCGCCGAGGAGGCCGACTTCCTGGCGGCCCGGGTGGCCGGCCGCGGCCGTGACCTCGACGGTACGGGCGTCACCTACACCTCCCTGGAGAACGCGCCCGCCGTGCTGCTCGTCGGCTTCGAGTCGGAGGAGGAGGCGCCCGGCGTCTTCCTGCGGCTGCGCAAGGCCTGGCGCAAGCGCAAGCAGCGGGTGTTCTCGCTGGCCACCCACGCCACCCGGGGCCTTCACAAGGCGGGCGGTCTGCTGCTGCCGGCCGCGCCCGGCACCGAGCCCGAGTGGCTGGACGCCCTCGCGAGCGGCACCGGCCTGGAGGAGCCCGGCTCCCACGCGGCCGAGGCACTGCGCACGCAGGGCGCGGTCATCATCGTGGGCGAGCGGCTGGCCGGCGTCGCGGGCGGCCTCACCGCCGCGCTGCGCGCCGCCACCGCGACCGGCGCCGCACTGGTGTGGATCCCGCGCCGGGCCGGCGAGCGCGGCGCCGTCGAGGCCGGTGCGCTGCCGTCGCTGCTGCCGGGAGGCCGCCCCGCGACCGACCCGCGCGCACGGGAGGAGGTCGCCACCGTCTGGGGCCTCGCCGAACTGCCGTCCCGCTACGGCCGCGACACCCACCAGATGGTGGAGGCCGCCGCCAGCGGTGAACTGTCCGCACTCCTGGTCGCCGGTGTGGAGGTGGCCGACCTGCCCGACCCGGCACGCGCGCGTGAGGCCTTCGCGAACGTCGGCTTCCTGGTCTCGCTCGAACTGCGGCCCAGCGAGGTCACCGAGCACGCCGACGTCGTCCTGCCGGTCGCCGCGGTCCCCGAGAAGGCGGGCACCTTCCTCAACTGGGAGGGCAGGGTCCGCTCCTTCGAGGCCGCACTCAAGCCCGACCAGATGACCCGCCGGCTCGCGCCGGCCGACACGCGCGTGCTGCACATGCTCGCCGACGCCATGGACGTCCACCTGGGGCTGCCCGACCTGCGCACCACGCGCGCGGAGATCGACCGGCTCGGCCCCTGGAACGGCCCCGGCGCCGCCGCACCCACGGAGTCCGCGGGCGCACTGCCCCGCCCGGCCGCGGGCGAGGCCGTGCTCGCCGGGCACCGGCTGCTGCTCGACCAGGGCGTCCTCCAGGAGGGCGACGAGGCCCTCGCCGGCACCCGGCACGCCGCCCACGCGCGCGTGTCCGCCGCGACGGCCGCCGAGGCCGGCGTCGCAAACGGCGGCCTCCTGGCCGTCACCGGCCCCGCCGGCTCCGTGGCACTCCCCCTCCAGGTCACCGACATGCCCGACCGGGTGGTCTGGCTCCCGCTGAACTCCACCCGCCCCGGCGTGGCCTCCGGCACCGGGGCCCGGCCCGGCTCCCTCGTCCGCATCGGCCCGGCGGCACTCGCCGACGAGACCCCCAAGGAGGTGGAGGCATGAGCGGGTACCTAGCCGCTGAAGACCTCTCGATGTTCGGCCGCGACCCCTGGTGGCTGGTCGTCGTCAAAGCGGTGTTCTGCTTCGCCTTCCTGATGGTGACCGTGCTGTTCTCCATCGTCTGGGAACGCAAGGTCGTCGCCTGGATGCAGCTGCGCATCGGCCCCAACCGGCACGGCCCCTGGGGCATGCTCCAGTCGCTCGCCGACGGCGTGAAGCTGATGCTCAAGGAAGACCTCATCGTCAAACGCGCGGACAAGGTCGTCTACGTCCTCGCGCCGGTCGTCGCGGCCATCCCGGCCTTCATGGCGATCGCGGTGATCCCCTTCGGACCGGCCGGCAACGAGATCTCGATCTTCGGCCACCGCACCACGATGCAGCTGACCGACCTGCCGATCGCGATGCTCTACATCCTCGCGATCGCCTCCGTCGGCATCTACGGCATCGTCCTGGCGGGCTGGAGCTCCGGCTCCACCTATCCGCTGCTGGGCGGCCTGCGCTCCTGCGCGCAGATGATCTCCTACGAGATCGCCATGGGCGCCGCGTTCGCCTCCGTCTTCCTGTACTCGGGCTCGATGTCGACGTCCACGATCGTGGCGCAGCAGCACGACCGCTGGTACATCGCGCTGCTGCCGGTCTCCTTCATCCTCTACATCGTCACGATGGTCGGCGAGACCAACCGCGCCCCCTTCGACATGCCGGAGTCCGAGGGCGACCTGGTCGGCGGCTTCAACACCGAGTACTCGTCCATCAAGTTCGCGATGTTCATGCTGGCCGAGTACGTCAACATGGTGACCGTCTCGGCCGTGTCGGCCACCCTGTTCCTCGGCGGCTGGCGCGCCCCCTGGCCGATCAGCGGCTTCTGGACGGGCGCGAACCACGGGTGGTGGCCGCTGCTCTGGTTCGTCATCAAGGTGCAGCTGCTGCTGTTCTTCTTCATCTGGCTGCGCGGCACGCTGCCCCGCGTCCGCTACGACCAGCTGATGAAGCTCGGCTGGAAGGTCCTCATCCCGGTCTCCGTCACCTGGCTGATGCTGGTCGCGACCGTACGGGCCCTGCACAACGAGAACTACGACTTCGCCGACATCGCCCTGTACGTGGGCGGCGGTGTCCTGGCCCTGCTGCTGCTCTCCTTCATCGCCGACATGTTCCGCGACAAGGCGAAGAGCACCGGACAGCCCGCCGAGGAGCAGCCGGCCTTCGACCCGATGGCGGGCGGGTTCCCCGTACCGCCGCTGCCCGGACAGGAGCTGCCGCCGGTGCCCAGGCGCCGCCCGCGCCGTGAGCGGGAGCTGATTGTCAGTGGTGGACCGGACACTGTCAGTGACGGATCTACGGATGGAAAGGAGGCGTCCGATGGCTGAGGAGCCTCAGGACGCCGGGCACACCACGCCCGGCTTCCAGAACCCCGTCGCCGGCTTCGGCGTGACCTTCAAGGCCATGTTCAAGAAGCGGCTGACCGAGCAGTACCCGGAGCAGAAGAAGACCACGGCTCCGCGGTTCCACGGACGGCACCAGCTCAACCGCCATCCGGACGGCCTGGAGAAGTGCGTCGGCTGCGAGCTGTGCGCCTGGGCCTGCCCCGCCGACGCCATCTACGTGGAGGGCGCCGACAACACCGAGGAGGAGCGCTACTCACCGGGCGAGCGGTACGGCCGCGTCTACCAGATCAACTACGCCCGCTGCATCCTGTGCGGGCTGTGCATCGAAGCGTGCCCCACGCGCGCGCTGACGATGACCAACGAGTTCGAACTGGCCGACTCCAGCCGCGCCAACCTCATCTACACCAAGGAGCAGCTGCTCGCCGGTCTGGAGGAGGGCATGGTGGAGACGCCCCACTCGATCTTCCCGGGGACGGACGAACAGGACTACTACCGGGGCCTGGTGACACAGGCCGCCCCCGGCACGGTCCGGCAGACCGCCGTCTCCAGGGGCGAGGTCCCGCAGGAGGCCACGTCCACCTTCGGCGAGGAGGAGCCGGCCTCGGAGAAGGTGATCGGCGGATGAACGCGCAGCACCTCGCCGCCTACGCGACCTCCACCGGTGAGGCGTTCCAGTTCTGGGTCCTCGGCACGGTCGCGGTGATCGGCGCCCTGTGCACCGTCTTCATGCGGAAGGCCGTGCACAGCGCGCTCTGTCTCGCCGGCACGATGATCGTCCTGGCGGTCTTCTACCTCGCCAACGGCGCCTACTTCCTCGGGATCGTGCAGATCGTCGTCTACACCGGCGCGATCATGATGCTGTTCCTGTTCGTGGTGATGCTCGTCGGCGTCACGGCCGCGGACTCGCTGAAGGAGACCATCAAGGGCCAGCGCTGGCTGGCCCTCGTGTGCGGGGCCGGCTTCGGCGTCCTGCTGTTCGCCGGCATCGCGAACGCCTCCCTGAAGGACTTCGCCGGCACCGGTCAGGCGAACGCGAACGGCAACGTGGAGGGCCTCGCGACCCTCATCTTCACCAAGTACGTCTTCGCCTTCGAGATCACCGGCGCCCTGCTGATCACGGCCGCCGTCGGCGCCATGGTGCTCACCCACCGCGAGCGCACCGAACCCGCCCGGACCCAGCGCGAGCTGTCCGAACAGCGCATCCGCGAGGGCGTCCACATCCCGCCGCTGCCCGCCCCCGGTGTCTACGCCCGGCACAACGCCGTGGACGTCGCGGGCCTGCTCCCCGACGGCACCCCCTCCGAGCTGACCGTCAGCAAGACGCTGCGTGAGCGCGGCCAGGTCCGTGACGTCTCCGCGGAGGCGCTGAACGACCTGCGGGCGCTGGAACAGCGGTCCGAGGAGCGCCTGGAGCGCAGGGCGGTCGAACCGGCGACGTTCAAGCGGCCCGAGGAGGCGTCCAAGTGAACCCGGTCAACTACCTCTACCTCGCCGCCCTGCTGTTCACGATCGGCGCGAGCGGCGTACTGATCCGGCGCAACGCCATCGTGGTCTTCATGTGCATCGAGCTGATGCTGAACGCCTGCAACCTCGCGTTCGTCGTCTTCTCCCGGATGCACGGCAACCTCGACGGCCAGATCATCGCCTTCTTCACGATGGTCGTCGCCGCCGCGGAGGTCGTGGTGGGCCTCGCGATCATCGTGTCGCTGTTCCGTACCCGCCACTCGGCCTCGGTCGACGACGCCAGCCTGATGAAGCTGTAAGGGGTCGGAAGAATCGTGGAGAACCTGATCGCGCTGCTCATCGCGGCGCCCCTGCTCGGAGCGGCCGTCCTCCTGGTCGGCGGCCGGCGCCTCGACCGCGCCGGCCACTGGATCGGCACGCTGCTGTCGACCGCCTCCTTCGTGCTCGGTGCCGTCCTCTTCGCCGGCCTGCTCGGCCGGGGGGCCGAACACCGCACACTGACCCAGCACCTGTTCAGCTGGGTGCCGGTGGCCGGCTTCCAGGCGGACGTCACCTTCCGCCTCGACCAGCTGTCGATGACGTTCGTGCTGCTCATCACGGGCGTCGGCTCCCTGATCCACCTGTACTCGGTCGGCTACATGGAGCACGACGAGCGCCGCCGCCGCTTCTTCGGGTACCTGAACCTGTTCCTCGCGGCGATGCTGCTGCTCGTCCTCGCCGACAACTACCTGCTGCTCTACGTCGGCTGGGAGGGCGTCGGCCTCGCCTCGTACCTGCTGATCGGCTTCTGGCAGCACAAGCCCAGCGCCGCCACCGCCGCGAAGAAGGCCTTCCTGGTCAACCGCGTCGGCGACATGGGGCTGTCGATCGCGATCATGCTGATGTTCACCACCTTCGGCAGCTTCGCCTTCGGCCCGGTCCTCAGCCACACCGGTGACGCCTCCCAGGGCAAGCTCACCGCGATCGGTCTGATGCTGCTGCTCGCCGCCTGCGGCAAGTCCGCCCAGGTGCCGCTCCAGTCCTGGCTCGGGGACGCCATGGAGGGCCCGACACCGGTCTCGGCCCTGATCCACGCGGCGACCATGGTGACCGCGGGCGTCTACCTGATCGTCCGCTCCGGGGCCCTCTTCGACGCCGCACCCGACGCCCAGCTGGCCGTCACCGTCGTCGGCGCGGTCACGCTGCTGTTCGGCGCGATCGTCGGTTGCGCCAAGGACGACATCAAGAAGGCACTGGCCGGCTCGACCATGTCGCAGATCGGCTACATGGTCCTCGCGGCCGGCCTCGGCCCCATCGGCTACGTCTTCGCGATCATGCACCTGGTGACGCACGGCTTCTTCAAGGCCGGCCTGTTCCTCGGCGCCGGCTCGGTCATGCACGGCATGAACGACGAGGTGGACATGCGCAAGTACGGCGGCCTGCGCACATACATGCCGGTCACCTTCGTCACCTTCGGCCTCGGCTACCTCGCCATCATCGGCTTCCCGGGCCTGTCCGGCTTCTTCTCCAAGGACAAGATCATCGAGGCGGCCTTCGCCAAGGGCGGCACCGAGGGCTGGATCCTCGGGGGAGTGGCCCTGCTCGGTGCGGCCATCACCGCCTTCTACATGACGCGCGTGATGCTGATGACCTTCTTCGGAGAGGAGCGCTGGAAGAACCGGCCCACCCGCTCCCCCGAGGCGCCGAGCGCCGAGCCCGTCGCCGAGCACCGCGGCGAGCACGCGGAGCCGCACCCGCACGAGTCCCCGAAGGTCATGACGATCCCGATGATCGCGCTGGCCGTCGGCTCGGTCTTCGCCGGCGGTTTCTTCAGCATCGGCGACCGCTTCCTGCACTGGCTGGAGCCGGTCACCGGCCACCAGGAGGGCGACTCGCCGGTCAGCGCCGCCGCGGTCACCGGCGCCACCATGGCCTGCCTGGTCATCGGCGTCGCCATCGCCTGGGCCCGGTACGGCCGGAGGCCCGTCCCGGCCGTCGCCCCGCGCGGCTCCCTGCTCACCCGCGCGGCCCGCCGCGACCTGCTCCAGGACGACTTCAACCACGTGGTCCTCGTGCGCGGCGGCGAACACCTGACGCGCTCCCTGGTCTACGTCGACCACACCCTGGTCGACGGCGTCGTCAACGGCACAGCGGCCGGCTTCGGCGGCCTGTCCGGCCGGCTGCGCCGGCTCCAGAACGGCTTCGCCCGCTCCTACGCGGTGTCGATGTTCGGCGGCGCGGCACTCCTGGTCGCCGCGACCCTGCTGATGAGGGCGGTCTGATACCGATGTCCTTTCCTCTGCTGACAGCGACGGCGGTGCTCCCGGCGCTCGGGGCCGTCGCCACGGCCGCCGTACCGGCCACCCGGCGCACCGCCGCCAAGTGGCTCGCGCTGGTCGTCTCGCTCGCCACGCTCGCCCTGGCCGTCACCGTCCTGGTCCGCTTCGACCCGGGCGGCGCCCGCTACCAGCTCACCGAGTCCCACGCCTGGATCAAGGACTTCGGGGTCAGGTACGAGCTGGGCGTCGACGGCATCGCGGTCGCGCTGCTCGCGCTGACCGCCGTCCTGATGCCGTTCATCATCCTGGCCGGCTGGCACGACGCCGACCCGCTGGAGACCGGCAACCGCCGCTGGCGGCCCACCCAGGGCTTCTTCGCGCTGATCCTGGCGGTCGAGGCGATGGTGATCATCTCCTTCGAGGCCACCGACGTCTTCCTCTTCTACATCTTCTTCGAAGCCATGCTCATCCCGATGTACTTCCTCATCGGCGGCTTCGGGGACCGTGCCCACGCGCACGGCGAGGAGACGGCGGCCACGCAGCGGTCGTACGCGGCGGTGAAGTTCCTGCTCTACAACCTGGTCGGCGGCCTGATCATGCTGGCCGCGGTGATCGGCCTCTACGTGGTGGCCGGGAACTTCAGCCTCCAGCAGATCGCCGAGGCCCGCGCGAACGGCTCCCTGCACATGGCGACCGGCACGGAACGCTGGCTGTTCCTCGGCTTCTTCTTCGCCTTCGCGGTGAAGGCGCCGCTGTGGCCGCTGCACACCTGGCTGCCCAACGCCATGCAGGAGTCCACCGCCCCGGTCGCCGTCCTCATCACCGCGGTCGTCGACAAGGTGGGCACCTTCGCGATGCTCCGCTTCTGCCTCCAGCTGTTCCCGCACGCCAGCAGGTGGGCGACGCCCGTCATCCTCGTACTGGCGCTCATCAGCATCCTCTACGGCGCGCTGCTCGCCGTCGGCCAGCGGGACATCAAGCGCCTGGTGGCCTACGCGTCGATCTCGCACTTCGGCTTCATCGTCCTCGGCATCTTCGCGATGACCAGCCAGGGCCAGTCCGGCGCCACCCTCTACATGGTCAACCACGGCATCTCCACGGCCGCCCTGATGCTGGTCGCCGGATTCCTGATCTCCCGGCGCGGCTCGCGGCTCATCGCCGACTACGGAGGGGTGCAGAAGGTCGCCCCGGTACTCGCCGGCACCTTCCTGATCGGCGGCCTCGCCACCCTCTCGCTGCCCGGCCTCGCGCCGTTCGTGAGTGAGTTCCTGGTCCTGGTCGGCACGTTCACCCGCTATCCGGTGATCGGCATCATCGCCACCCTCGGCATCGTCCTCGCCGCGCTCTACACCCTCGTCCTGTACCAGCGGACGATGACGGGCCCGGTGAAACCCTCGGTGGCGGCGATGCCCGACCTCCGCGTGCGCGAGCTGGTGGTCGTCGCACCGCTGATCGCGCTGCTGATCGGCCTGGGCGTCTACCCGAAGCCCGTCACGGACATCGTCAACCCGGCGGTCAAGCACACCATGTCCGACGTCCAGAAGAAGGACCCCAAGCCCGAGGTGGAGGCGGCCAAGTGAGCGCAGCAGCCGTCCACAGCCTGTGGACAACCGCGGCCGACCCGATCTCGAAGATCGACGCGCCGAAGATCGAATACGCACAGCTGTCACCGACCCTGATCGTCATCGGCGCGGCGCTGGCCGGGGTGCTCGTCGAGGCGTTCGTCCCGCGCAGGTTCCGCTACTACGCCCAGCTGATCCTGTCCGCCGCGGCCCTGTGCGCCGCGTTCGCCGCGGTCGTCGCCCTCGCGGCCGGCGGGTACGGCACCACCAAGGCGCACATCGCGGCCATGGGCGCCATCGCGGTCGACGGCCCGGCCCTCTTCCTCCAGGGCACGATCCTGCTGGCCGGACTGGTCGGCCTGTTCACCTTCGCCGAGCGGCGCCTGGACCCGGCCGCACACGGCAACCGCGTCGACTCCTTCGCCGCGCAGGCCGCCGCCGTACCCGGCAGCGACAGCGAGAAGGACGCGGTGCGGGCCGGCTTCGCCACCACGGAGGTCTTCCCGCTCCTCCTCTTCGCGATCGGCGGCATGCTGGTCTTCCCGTCGGCCAACGACCTGCTGACCCTCTTCGTGGCCCTGGAGGTCCTCTCCCTGCCGCTGTACCTGCTGTGCGCACTGGCCCGCCGCAAGCGGCTGATGTCACAGGAGGCCGCGGTCAAGTACTTCCTGCTCGGCGCGTTCGCCTCCGCGTTCACACTGTTCGGCATCGCCCTGCTGTACGGCTACGCCGGCTCGGTGTCGTACGCGCGCATCGCCCAGGTCGTCGACGGCACCGCCACCAACGTCGACCCGGCCCTCGCCGGCACCATGGGCAACGACGCGCTGCTGCTGATCGGCGCCGCCATGATCATGATGGGCCTGCTGTTCAAGGTGGGCGCGGTGCCGTTCCACATGTGGACGCCCGACGTCTACCAGGGCGCGCCCACCCCCGTGACCGGCTTCATGGCGGCGGCGACGAAGGTGGCCGCGTTCGGCGCGCTCCTGCGTCTGCTGTACGTCGTCCTGCCCGGGCTGCGCTGGGACTGGCGGCCGGTCATGTGGGCCGTGGCCGTCATCACCATGCTGGGCGGTGCGATCGTCGCCATCACCCAGACCGACATCAAGCGGCTGCTGGCGTACTCGTCCATCGCGCACGCCGGCTTCATCCTCGCGGGCGTCATCGCCACCTCGAAGGAAGGGGTGTCGTCCGTCCTCTTCTACCTGGCCGGCTACTCCTTCGTGACGATCGGCGCGTTCGCCGTGGTCACGCTGGTCCGCGACGCGGGCGGCGAGGCGACCCACCTGTCCAAGTGGGCGGGGCTCGGCCGCCGCTCCCCGCTGGTGGCGGCCGTCTTCGCGGTGTTCCTGCTGGCCTTCGCCGGCATCCCGCTCACCTCGGGCTTCGCCGGAAAGTTCGCCGTGTTCAAGGCGGCGGCGGACGGCGGAGCGGCCCCGCTGGTCGTGGTCGGTGTGATCTCCTCGGCGATCGCCGCGTTCTTCTACATCCGGGTGATCGTGCTGATGTTCTTCAGCGAGCCGCGGCCCGACGGCCCCACAGTCGCCGTGCCGTCACCGCTGACCATGGTGGCGATCGGCATGGGCGTGGCGGTGACCCTGGTCCTCGGTGTGGCACCGCAGTACTTCCTGGACCTGGCCGGCCAGGCCGGAGTCTTCGTCCGCTGAGCCCTCGACCCCGTCCCCGCCGCTGCCCGGCACCCTCGCTCCGAGGGCGCCGGGCAGCGGCGCGTCCGGGGCACCGAGGATCACCATTCCGGGGCCGAGCCTGTGGATAACTCCGGCGCTGTCGGTCCGGGCCCCTATGGTGGAGGCAGCGGTCGAGAGACGACACACGGGGGACCGACGGGGGACACGACGATGGGCGCGACGGGCGGGATCAGCGAGATGCCACAGGTGACCGAAGGGCCGGGCACGGCCGACAGCGAGGCACTGGCCACCGACAGCGAGGCGCTGGCCACGCTGCACCGGGTCTTCGGATACGGCGCCTTCCGGGGCGAGCAGCAGGCCGTCATCGAGCATGTGGTCGCGGGCGGCGACGCCCTCGTCCTCATGCCGACCGGCGGCGGAAAGTCGCTGTGCTACCAGATCCCGGCCCTGGTCCGGCCCGGCACCGGCGTGGTGGTCTCCCCGCTGATCGCCCTCATGCAGGACCAGGTGGACGCCCTGCGCGCCCTCGGCGTCCGCGCCGGCTTCATGAACTCCACCCAGGACTTCGACGAGCGCCGCACGGTCGAGGCCGAGTTCCTGGCCGGCGAGCTGGACCTGCTGTACCTGGCGCCGGAGCGGCTGCGCCTGGACAGCACGCTGGACCTGCTCTCCCGCGGCAAGATCTCCGTCTTCGCGATCGACGAGGCACACTGCGTGGCCCAGTGGGGCCACGACTTCCGCCCCGACTACCTCTCCCTGTCCCTGCTCGGCGAGCGCTGGCCGGACGTCCCGCGGATCGCCCTCACCGCCACGGCCACCCGTGCCACCCACCAGGAGATCACCGAGCGGCTGAACCTGCCGACGGCCCGCCACTTCGTCGCCAGCTTCGACCGGCCCAACATCCAGTACCGGATCGTGCCCAAGGCCGACCCCAAGAAGCAGCTGCTGGCCTTCCTCCGGGAGGAGCACCCGGGGGACGCCGGCATCGTGTACTGCCTCTCGCGCAACTCGGTCGAGCGCACGGCGGAGTTCCTGACCGCCAACGGCATCGCGGCGGTGCCGTACCACGCGGGCCTGGACGCGCGCGTCCGCGCCGCCCACCAGTCCCGCTTCCTGCGCGAGGAAGGGCTGGTCGTCGTGGCGACCATCGCCTTCGGCATGGGCATCGACAAGCCGGACGTCCGCTTCGTCGCGCACCTGGACCTGCCCAAGTCCATCGAGGGCTACTACCAGGAGACCGGCCGCGCGGGCCGCGACGGCCTGCCGTCCACGGCCTGGATGGCGTACGGCCTCAACGACGTCATACAGCAGCGCAAGCTCATCCAGTCCGGCGAGGGCGACGAGGCGTTCCGCCGCCGTGCCGCCGCCCATCTCGACGCCATGCTCGCCCTGTGCGAGACGGCCCGGTGCCGCCGCGGCCAGCTGCTCGCCTACTTCGGCCAGGACCCCGAGCCGGTGGCCTGCGGCAACTGCGACACCTGCCTGACCCCGCCGGAGACCTGGGACGGAACCGTCGCCGCGCAGAAGGCGCTGTCCACGGTCGTGCGGCTGCAGCGGGAGCGCGGACAGAAGTTCGGCGCGGTCCAGATCATCGACATCCTGCTGGGCAAGCGCACCGCCAAGGTGATCCAGTTCGACCACGACCAGCTGTCCGTCTTCGGCATCGGCCAGGACCTCACCGAGGGCGAATGGCGGGGCGTCATCCGGCAGCTGCTCGCCCAGGGCCTGCTCGCGGTCGAGGGGGAGTACGGCACCCTGACGCTCACCGAGGCGAGCGGCTCGGTGCTGCGGCGGGAGCGCGAGGTGCCGCTGCGCAAGGAGCCGAAGAAACCGGCCGCCGCCCGGTCGCGGTCGGGCAGCGCCTCCGGAGGCGACCGCAAGGCCAGGACCGCCGCGGCCGAGCTGCCCGGGGAACTGCTCCCCGCCTTCGAGGCGCTGCGGGCCTGGCGGGCCGAACAGGCCCGGGAACAGGGCGTCCCGGCGTACGTCATCTTCCACGACGCCACCCTGCGGGAGATCGTCACCCAGCGGCCCGGCTCGGTGCGCGAACTGGGCGCGGTGAACGGCGTCGGCGAGAAGAAGCTGGTGACGTACGGGGAAGGCGTGCTGGAGGTCCTGGCCTCCCTGGACGGACCGGCCCCGGACACCGCCCCGACCGCCGCCACCTCGGCCACCACCGCCCCGGCGGGCGCCGCGTCCCCGGACGACTACTGGCCCGAACCGCAGGACGAGCCGGAGCCCGACGACTGGATGTAGCCGGTAGGGGAGCCCTGGGCCCGGCGGACCCGCGCCGGACCCCGGCCTTCCCCGGCCTTCCCCGGCCGCCGGGCGGGAGCTGCCGCCCGGCGGGCCGGTCAGGACAGTGCCGTCAGACCCGGCGCGAAGGTGATCAGCAGCGGCACCAGCGGCACCAACGCGGCCACCGTCGTCGTCAGGGCCCGGTGCCGGCGCAGCAGCCGAGGCGGCGGCTCCAGCAGACGGTCCACGCGTTCGCCGAGCAGACGGCGGCTGGAGTCGCAGGACAGGACACCCCGGTGCTGGTTCAGCTCGATCAGCGCGAGGGCCGTGGTGAGGTGCCCGCAGCGCCGGGAGGCCGTGTCGTCGGCGGCCAGTTCGACCAGGCGGTGCGTCTGGTCGCAGAAGTGGGCGAAGAGCGGCACGCGCGGGAAGCCCGTGGCCAGTGCGGTGGACAGGTGCAGCAGCCAGTTGTGGTGGGCCCGTGCGTGGCCGCGCTCGTGGGTGAGGACGGCGTCCAGCTGGTGGTCGGTGAGGCGGTGCAGCGCCCCCGTGGTGACGACCAGCTGCGGCGGGTGCCCGGGCAGCCACCAGGCGTCCGGGTACTCGTCCTCCAGCACCAGCATCGGCCCGCGCGCCGGCGGCAGTCCGGCCGGGAGGTCGGGGGCGCGTTCCCGCAGCTGCGCCCTGGCCTGGCCGCGGCTGCGGTGGGCGTCGACGAGTTCCCGGCCCAGCATGGCCGTCGTCCAGGCGGCCCCGCAGGCCAGCAGCACGGTGAGCGCGGCGGCCCACACCGGCGCGGCGGACAGGTCGTACGCGGCGGTGACGGCGGGCGGCGCGGGCGCGAACACGCGGTCGCGGACGGTGTGGAAGACGGCCGCCGTGCCGAGGACCAGCGCGGTCAGGCAGCACAGCAGGACGGTGGCGACCAGGCACTGCCACACCCACAACGCGACCACGGGGTCCCGCTCGGGCCAGGCGGCGCGGGTCAGCGCGCGCGGTGCCGGCACGGCGGCCGTCAGGGCGACGACGCTCAGCAGGAGCAGGCAGACGGTCATGCCGGGGCTCCGGTTCCTGGTCGGAGAGGTGTGTGGGTGTCGGTGGTGCCGGGCACGCGGCGGGCGGCTGCGCGCCGCGTGTGGTGCGTGTCCCTGTCAGTATGACGAACATGGGCGCCCGGAGTCAGGTGTCGGCGCCGATCCGGGCGGACCGCGGCACGCGCGGGGGGCGACTCGCGGGGCCCGGGGTGTCCGGAGGGGACGTCCGGCGGTGCGGGCGCCGGCCCCGGCAGGCGCGCGTGGGGGCGGCTTCCGTGGTGCCATGCGGCTGCCCGCGTAATGCCCGCCGCCGGCTCACACCCCGCTCCTGTGCCCGCGTCGGGCCCGCTTCTGTGCCCGCGCCGTGTCCGCTCCCACTCCCACCCCCGCTCCCGTGCCCGCGCCGTGTCCGCCCCCGCTCCCGTGCCCGTGCCGGGCCCGCTCCCGTGCCGTGCCCGCGCTGTGTCCGCCCCCGCTCCCGTGCCCGCGCCGTGTCCGCCCCCGCTCCTGTGCCCGGGCCGGGCCCGCTCCCGTGCCGAGGCCGCTCCCGGGCCGAGGCCCGCTGCCGGGCGCCGTGGCGGTGGCGGAAGGTGGCGGGGGCGGACACGGCGCGGGGCAGTGGCCGTGGGCCGGGGGCGGCCCGGGCGGGGCAGTGGTCGTGGGTCGGCGGCCGGTGGGTCAGCCCGTCACGACGCGTCCGGTGACCTCGCCCAGTCCCACCCGGCGTCCGTCCGCGCCGGGTGCCCAGGCCGTGAGCGTCACCACGTCGCCGTCCTCCAGGAACGTCCGCTTGCCGTCGGGCAGTTCGAGGGGGTCGCGGCCGTTCCAGGTCAGCTCCAGCAGGGAACCGCGCTGGTGCTCGGCGGGGCCGCTGACCGTGCCGGAGCCGTACAGGTCGCCGGTGCGCAGCGAGGCGCCGTTGACCGTCATGTGGGCGAGCTGCTGGGCGCCGGTCCAGTACATGGTGGAGAACGGCGGCTCCGCGACCACATGGCCGTTGATCGCGACGGAGATGCGCAGGTCGTACCCGCCGGGGTCCACGCCGGGCACCGTGTCGTCCAGGTAGGGCAGCAGGGGGTGCGTGCGCTCCGGGGGTGCCACGCGCGCGTGCTCCAGTGCTTCCAGCGGGGTGATCCACGCCGATACCGAGGTGGCGAAGGACTTGGCGAGGAACGGGCCGAGGGGGACGTACTCCCAGGCCTGGATGTCCCGCGCGGACCAGTCGTTCAGCAGGCACAGCCCGAAGACGTGCTCCCGGAAGTCGCGGAGCCCGACCGGGCGGCCCGGCCGAGAGGGGGCGCCCACGACGAAGCCGACCTCGGCCTCGATGTCCAGCCGGACCGACGGGCCGAAGACGGGCACCGGGTCGCCCGGGCCCTTGCGCTGTCCGGACGGCCGTACGACGTCCGTGCCCGAGACCACCACCGTGCCGGCACGCCCGTGGTAACCGACCGGGAGGTGCTTCCAGTTGGGCATGAGGGAGTCCCGCGCGTCCGGGCGGAAGATCCGGCCGGCGTTGCGGGCGTGGTGCTCCGAGGCGTAGAAGTCGACGTAGTCGGCGACCTCGAAGGGCAGGTGCAGGGTCACCTCGGACAGGGGGTGGAACAGCGGCTCGACCGTGGCGCGGTGCGCGGGATCCGTGACCCAGGAGACGAGGTCGCGCCGTACGTCCGACCAGGTGCCGTGGCCGGCGGCCAGCAGGGGGTTGAGGGTGGGCCGCCCGAGCAGCGAGTGGTGGGGCGAGCCGAGTGCCGCGGCGGCGCCGCCCGCGTCGAGGACGTGGTCCCCGAGCCGGACTCCGACCCTCGGCTCGGTGCTGCCGGCGGGCGAGAACACGCCGTAGGGAAGGTTGTGCGGGCCGAAGGGGTCGCCCTCGGGGACGTCGAAGGGGGGCATGGGGTGCTGCCTCGCTCTCATCCAGGCCATGCATGGCGCTGCGTTCCATGTGGTCGCGCCACACGTTACGGCTGATCCACGTGTCTTGGGCAGTGCCTTCCGAGGCGTCCGGGAGGTTGCCCGCACAGTGTCTAAAGAGTTCGCCATGTCCGGATAAGCCTTGTCGGAGGCGGTAGTTCCGGCTTAGCGTCCTTTCGGGACGCGGACGGGGCGGATCCGTTCCATCTGGGGGAACACGTGAGGGGACCCGTGGCCGAGGACGCAGCCTGCGAGCCGTGGACAGCCGACCGCGACGTGCCGGGCCTGATCGTCAAGTTCGGCCACTACCCGCTGCACCACGGAGGCGTCGGCGCGATCCGCAGCCTGGGCCGCCTGGGGGTGCCCATGTACGCGATCACCGAGGACCCGTACACACCGGCGGCCTCCTCCCGGTACCTGCGGAAGGCGTTCGTGTGGCCGACGACCGGTGCGGAGGACCCGGACCACCTGGTGGAGGGCCTGCTGCGGATCGGCCGCCGGATCGGCCGCCCGGCCGTGCTGATCCCGACGGACGAGGAGGCCGCCGTCCTGATCGCCGAGCACCAGGACCACCTGGCCGGCCCCTTCCTCTTCCCGCGCGTGGACCCGGTGCTGCCGCGCCGGCTGGCCAGCAAGCAGGGGCTGCACGAACTGTGCGCAGAGCACGGTGTCGCGAGTCCCACGGCTGCGTTCCCGCGGTCGTACGAGGACGTCGTCGCCTTCGCGGACCGGACCGGTTTCCCGGTGGTGGCCAAGAACCGTGAGGCGTTCGTGCGGCGCAGGCGGCCCGCGGTGAACGGCACCACGAGGATCGGCACGCGCGAGGAACTGCTCAGCCTGGCCCGCGGCTGGGGCGGGGAACCCGGCGTCATCCTCCAGGAGTACCTGCCGCGCGAGGACGCCGAGGACTGGATCGTGCACGCCTGCTTCGACCAGGACTCCAGCCCGCTCGCGCTGTTCACCGGTGTCAAGGTGCGCTCCTGGCCACCGCACGCCGGCATGACGACGAACGCGTACGTCGTCGACAACCCGGAACTCGCCGGGCTCGCCGCACGTTTCGTCAAGCAGATCGGCTTCAGCGGTGTCCTCGACCTCGACCTGCGCTTCGACCGGCGCGACGGACGGTACAAACTCCTCGACTTCAACCCGCGGGTGGGCGCCCAGTTCCGGCTCTTCGAGAACGAGTCGGGCGTGGACGTCGTACGCGCGCTGCACCTGCACCTGACCGGCCGCGCCGTCCCGCGGGGGGAACAGCGCGCCGGCCACCGCTACGTCGTGGAGAACATCGACCTGCCCGCCCTCCTCGCCTACCGCCGCAGCGGTTACACGACACCGCACGCGCCGGTGCGGGCGAGCGGGACGGAGCTGGCCTGGTTCGCGGGTGACGACCCGCTGCCGTTCCTCACGATGCTCGCCCGCTTCGTGCGCCCGGGCGCGAAGCACCTCTGTCAGCGGTGGCGGGCCCACCACCGCGGCAACGGCACCGCACGAAGCGGCGGGCCAGGCACGAAGTAGGCGAGGCGCGAAGCAGGCAACGCACGAAGCAGGCAACGCACGAAGCAGGCAACGCACGAAGCAGGCAAGGCCACGACGGTGTGGCGCACCACGTCCTGGGGAGGGACTTCGTGAATCGACCGGTTGCAGTCATCGGGGCGGGGCCGTTCGGCCTGTCCACCGCCGCGCATCTGCGGGCGCGCGGCATCCCCGTCCGCGTCTTCGGCGAGCCCATGGTCAGCTGGCGTGACCACATGCCCGAGGGCATGCTCCTGAAGTCGACGCCCGCAGCCTCGAACCTCGACTGCCCCCAGCCCGGCCACACCCTCGCCGACTACTGCGACGCGGCCGGCGTCCGCCGCCTGGTGAGCGACGAGGACATCATCCCGGTGGAGACGTTCACCGCCTACGGCGAGTGGTTCCAGCAGCGGCTGGTCCCCGGCCTGGAGCGGGTGCGTGTCGTCTCGGCCGACCGCGGCCCGGGCGGCGGCTTCGCGCTCGGGCTGGACTCCGGGGAGCTGTTCACCGCGCGTGCGGTCGTCGTCGCCACCGGCCTGGCGGGACTCGCCCACCTGCCGCCGGAGCTGGCGGGAGCGGCGCCCGGCGGGCCTTCCCCGTCCGGTCCCGTCTCGCACAGTTCCCAGCACCACGACCTCGGCCGGTTCGCCGGCCGGGAGCTGATCGTCATCGGCGCCGGCCAGTCCGCGCTGGAGACGGCGACGCTCGCCGCCGAGGCGGGTGCACGCGTGCGCGTGGTCGCGCGCGGACGCGGGAGGGTCGCCTTCGGCAGCCCGCCCTGGCAGCAGCCGGCGTTCCGGCCGCGGTCCCCGTTCGGCCGCGCCTGGTCGCTGTGGGCGCTCAGCCACCACCCGCACCCGTACCGCTTCCTGCCCGAGCCCACCCGCCACTACCTGGTCCGCCGGGTTCTCGGTCCGCTCGGCGCCTGGTGGCTGCGCGAGCGCTTCGAGAAGGGTGTGCGGGTGCGGGACGTCGAGCGGGTGGTGGGCGCCGAGGCCCCGGACGGCAGCCCCGTGGTCACCGTCCGCACCCACGCCGGACGGACCGAGCGGCTCACCGCCGACCACGTCATCGCCGCCACCGGCTACCGCGTCGACGTCGCGGCGATGGACTTCCTCGGCCCCGGACTGCGCTCCCGGCTCGCGGTGAGCCGCGGCACGCCGAGACTCGGCCCCGGTTACGTCTCCTCCGTGCCCGGCCTGTACTTCACCGGCCTGCCGGCGGCGTCCTCGTACGGCCCGGTGATGCGTTTCGTCTGCGGTACGGAGTTCGCCTCCCCGCGGCTGACGAGGCACCTGGCGGCGGCCCACGGGTGAGGCGTCCCGTCGGGGTCCGTCACCTGTTCCGCCTCCGTCCGGGCAGGCGGTGCCGGAGCCGCCGCGGACCACGGCCGAAGGGCCGCCGGGGACCACGGCCGAAGGGCCGGCAGGGACCGGCCGGAACCGGCCGGTCGGGGCCGGTCGGCATGTAAGTGCCCGGAGAACGAGGTGAGTCGGCTGGGTGCGGTGTCCGTATTCTCTGATCATGGCACCCACCCCCGCGTACGCCCTGATCGCCACCGACCTGGACGGGACGCTGCTGCGCGGCGACGACACCGTCTCCGACCGGTCGCTCGCCGCGCTCGCGCGGGTGGCGCGGGCCGGGGCCCGCCACCTCGTGGTGACGGGCCGCCCGGCCCCGCGGGTACGGCCGCTCCTGGCGCGCCTGGGCTGCACGGGGCTCGCGGTGTGCGGGCAGGGCGCGCAGCTCTACGACGCCGGGACCGGCCGCCTGCTGTGGTCGGTCCGGCTGGACCGGGAGCTGGCGGAGACCGCGCTCGGCAAGATCGAGGCGGAGGTGGGGCAGGTCTTCGCGGCGGTCGACCAGGACGGCGTGGACGGGCTCACGCTCATCGAGCCCGGCTACCGGATGCCGCATCCGACGCTGCCCGCGCTGCGGGTCGGCCGGCGGGACGACCTGTGGCGCGCGCCCATCAGCAAGGTGCTGCTGCGCCATGCCGAACTGTCGGACGACGAGCTGGCGGCCGTGGCGCGCGCGGTGGTGGGCTCCCTGGCGACGGTCACGATGTCCGGGCCGGGGACAGTGGAGCTCCAGCCGACCGGGGTGACCAAGGCGACGGGGCTCGCGCTGGCCGCGGAGCGGCTGGGGATCGGCGCCGGACGGGCCGTCGCCTTCGGTGACATGCCCAACGACATCCCGATGTTCGACTGGGCGGCCCACGGCGTCGCGATGGCCGACGCCCACGCCGAACTCAGGGCGGTCGCGGACGAGGTCACCTTGTCCAACGAGGACGACGGTGTCGCCGTCGTCCTCGAGAGACTGTTCCCGGCCGACTGACCGGGATGTCAGCAGCGCCGCCGCCGGTGCCGATCAGTACGCGCCGAACACGTTGTCGATCGAGCCGTACCGCGCGGCCGCGTAGTTGCAGGCGGCGGTGATGTTCGCGACCGGGTCGTAGATGTCGAACGACGTCCCGGCCACGTGGTAGGCGTTGAAGGTGGGGTCGATGACCTGGAGCAGGCCCTTGGACGGGATGCCCGCGGCCGCGTTGGAGTCCCACAGGTTGATGGCGGCCGGGTTGCCCGACGACTCGCGGATGATGTTGCGGTAGATGCCGTTGTAGGTGCCCGGGATGCCCTTCTGGGCCATGATCGCGAGCGACTCGCGGATCCAGCCGTCGAGGGTGTTCGGGTAGCCGGCGGGGGTGGTGGCGGCCGTCGTGGCGGTGGCCGGGGCCGCGGCGGCGCTGGTGGCGCCGATGAGCGGCAGGGCGAGGACGGCGGCGCCGGTGCCCACGGCGGCGAGGGCGCGGACGAGGCGGCTGTTGCGCGAACGGCGGTGCTGAACGGCGGCAGACATGGGGAAGTTCCTCTCCTACGCCTGCGAGGTGAGCTGTCGGGTTCGGGCGGGGAGGCGCCCGGCCGTGCCCTGGAGGAGGCACGGCTTCACCCCTAGCCGTTCCGGCGCGGCGTGTGCCGTTCCGGCCCGGCGGCTTACCTGGGTCCCCCGCTCCTGCCGTACGAATGAGTTCGTCGATGGGTGATGCGGGCGGCGGCAGGATTAGGCGTCCGCCCGACGGCCGGGAACGTATGCGAGAGCACATGTCGGGAACAAGTGCCGGATTCACACAACGCACTATTTGACCTTGATAGACGCCGTATGGGGTGCTTGATCCTTTGCGGCTGCCAAGCCTCAACTCACCCACGGGGCAAGGGTTCGGCAGGGTGGGGGAGCAGGGGCCGGCCGGAACGCCGCGTGACCCAATTCACGAAAAGGCAAAACACTTCAAAACAGACAAGAGGGAATCGGCGCATTCCCGCCCCGAGGTTCGACGGAAGGGGTGGAGGAGTCGCGGAACGACATATGAATTGCTGTTAAGTCAATAAATGTCCGTTCTTACCGCCTGATCACCCTCACGCCCGTTCTGATCCGATACCGCCCAGGCTGGACCGGTGGGCGCTATCGGTGATCGAAAGGGGACCGGATACGCTGAGTTGAGTGAGGGCAGCGACCTATCGACAAACCGTGTGATCGCCAGCAGACAGCAGCAGACAGGAGACCCCTCGTGACCGTCGTCGGGCCGTTCGGGCTGAGCGTGCGGGACCAGGCTCTGGAAGCCGATGTCCAGGCCGGATTGACGGCTGTCGAGGAAGGCTTGCTCGAGGCCACCAAGAGCGAGGTCCCGTTCATCACGGAGGCCGCGCAGCACCTCGTACGGGCCGGCGGGAAGCGGTTCAGGCCGCTGCTCGTGATGCTCGCGGCACAGTTCGGCGACCCCTACGCGCCGGGCATCGTCCCGTCCGCCGTGGTCGTGGAGCTGACCCATCTGGCCACGCTGTACCACGACGACGTCATGGACGAGGCGGCCGTGCGGCGCGGCGTGGCCAGCGCCAACACGCGCTGGGGCAACTCCGTCGCGGTCCTCACCGGTGACTTCCTCTTCGCCCGCGCCTCCCAGATCCTCGCCGACCTCGGCCCCGAGGCGGTCCGGGTGCAGGCCCTCGCGTTCGAACGGCTGGTCACCGGCCAGATCCTGGAGACCGCGGGTCCCTCGGACGGCCGCGATCCGGTCGAGCACTACCTGGACGTGCTCGGCGGCAAGACGGGCTCCCTCGTGGCGGTGGCGTGCCGGTTCGGCGCGATGATGTCCGGCGCCGACGAAAGGGTCGTCGACGTGCTCACCCAGTACGGCGAACGGCTCGGCGTCGCCTTCCAGCTCGCCGACGACGTCCTGGACATCGCCTCCGACTCCCACGAGTCCGGGAAAACCCCGGGCACCGACCTGCGCGAGGGCATCCCCACCCTCCCCGTGCTCCGGCTGCGCGAACGCGCCGCCCGGCTGCGCCGGTCCGAGGACCTCGCGCTGTGCGAGCTGCTGGACTCCGACCTCAGCGACGACGCCCGGCACGCCGAGGCGCTGACCGCGCTGCGCGCGCACCCCGCGCTGGAGCAGGCCCGCCGGGACACCGTGCGGTACGCGGAGGAGGCGCGGGCCGCGCTGGCGCCGCTGCGGGAGTGCGACGCCAAGGCGGCGCTGCTGGAGCTGTGCGACGCGGTGGTGCACCGCGCCGGCTGAACCGGCCGGACACATCTTCGGGCGGCGTCCTCCCGCACGACCCCTACGGGTCGGGGGAGACGCCGCCTCCGTATGTCATACCGCAGGCGTACACGGAGTTGGCCCCGAGGGCTGACGCTTCCGCGCGGCCGATTTGGTCAGATGGTCACTACGGAAATCACCACTCCTCACCGATTCGGGTGAGAATGGCGGCTCAGGTGGACCAGCGTGGGGACAGCCGCCGCCGACGACGGAGGTAAGGCACACATGGCACCGTACGCATCCGATGACGCAGTGGGCGCCGCGCACGACGAGGACCCGCGAACCGGCCGGCGCAAGGCCGCCCGGTACGCCGTCCCGGTCGCGGTGGTGGGGGTGGCCGCGGCCACGATCGGGCTCGTCCCGGCGCTCGCCGACTCCGGTGACCCCGACCTGCCGAGGATCAGCGCCCAGCAGCTCGTCGAGAAGATCGCCAGGTCGGACGTGCAGCAGCTGTCCGGCACCGTGAAGATCAGCACCGACCTCGGGCTGCCCCAACTCGGCGGCCTGGAGAGCAGCCTGCTCTCCGGGGCGGACAAGGGCTCCGGCGACGGCTCCTCCGCCGACCCGCGGACCAGGCTCACCGAGCTGGTCTCCGGCACGCACACCCTGCGCGTCGCCGCCGACGGCCCCGACCGGCAGAAACTGTCGCTGCTGGAGAGCGGCGCCGAGTACAGCCTGATCCACGACGGCAAGGACGTCTGGGGCTACGACAGCAAGAGCAACGAGGTCCACCACTCCACCGCGGCCGGCTCCGGCGGGGACCGCGGGACCCGGCCGCCGGCCACGCCGAAGGACTTCGCCGAACAGGCCCTGAAGTCGGTCGACGCCACCACGTCCGTCACGGTCGACGGCACCGCCCAGGTCGCCGGGCGCGACGCCTACAAGCTGCTGATCAAGCCCAGGCAGTCCGGTACCACCGTCGGCGCGATCAGCATCGCCGTGGACGCGCGGACGGGCCTGCCGCTGAAGTTCACGCTCACCCCGAGCGGCGGTGGCGCCGCCGTGGTCGACGCCGGCTTCACCCGCGTCTCCTTCGCCGAACCGGCCGCCTCCACCTTCGACTTCACCCCGCCCAAGGGCGCGAAGGTCACCGAGGGCGAGGACGGCGCCGAGGTTCCCGGGCACGCCCCGAAGGCGGACGGGAAGTCCAGGAACGGGTCCCCGGCGTGGGAGCACGGCCCGCGGGGCGGCGGGGAGTTCGCCAAGGGGCTGGGCGGCGCCACGGTCCTCGGCAAGGGCTGGACGTCCGTCGCCGCCTTCGACACCGGTGCCAAGGGCGGCCTGCCCACCGGCTCCAAGGGCGGTGACCTCGGCGGCTTCCTCGGCTCGCTCGGCGAGCCGGTCTCCGGCGCCTTCGGCAAGGGCACGGTCTTCTCCACCCGCCTGGTCAACGCCCTGATCACCGACGACGGCAAGGTCTACGCCGGCGCGGTCACCAAGGACGCCCTGGTGAAGGCGGCCGACGCGGCGAAGTAACCCGTCCGGGCACGACGAAGCGAGGGGGGCCGATGGACGAGCCGTCCGCCGCGGAACCCGGCCGGGGGCCCACGCCGGAGCCCGGGCCCGCGGTGGCGCCCGGGCCCGCGGTGGCGCGGGCGTGCGTCATCGCCACGCGCGGGCTCACCAAGCGCTTCCGCGGCGGACAGCTCGCCGTCGACGGTCTCGACCTGACCGTCCCGGCGGGCAGCGTCTTCGGTTTCCTCGGCCCCAACGGATCCGGTAAGACCACCACCATCCGCATGCTCATGGGCCTGATCGAACCGACCGCGGGCACGGTCCGGGTCCTGGGCCGGCCCATGCCCCGGGCCGCCCGCACGGTCCTTCCGCAGGTCGGCGCGCTCATCGAGGGGCCCGCCCTGTACGGCTTCCTCTCCGGCCGGGACAACCTGCTGCACTACGACGCCGCCGACCCGTCCGCCGACCCCCGCACCCGGCGCGCCCGCGTCGCCGCCGCACTGGACCGGGTCGGTCTCACGGCCGCCGCCGGCAAGAAGGCGAAGGCGTACTCGCTGGGCATGAAACAGCGCCTCGGTCTGGCCGCCGCGCTGCTCCGGCCCCGCGCACTGCTGGTCCTGGACGAGCCCACCAACGGCCTCGACCCGCAGGGCATGCGGGAGATCCGCACCCTGATCAGGGAGCTGGCCGCCGACGGCACGACCGTCTTCCTCTCCTCCCACCTCCTCGACGAGATCGAGCAGGTGTGCACGCACGCGGCGGTCATGACGCGGGGCCGGCTCGTCACCCAGGGGCCGGTGGCCGACCTGGCGGCCGGGGCGCGCGGCCGGCTGGTGGTGACCACCCCGGACACGGCCGAGGCGGCCCGGGTGCTCGAGGAGCAGGGCGTCGGGGACGTGGCCGCCGACGGCGACCGGGTCACCGGCGAACCGCCGGCCCGGGACCTCGCCGAGGTGACCGCGGCCCTGGTCACCGCGGGTGTCCGGGTCCGGGGCCTCACCGTCGAACGGGCCTCGCTGGAGGACGCGTTCGTCGCGCTGACGGGGGAGGGGTTCGATGTCGCGCGCTGACCCGGCGGGCGCCGCGCGCAAGCCGAACCCGCTGTGGACGCTCGGACTGCTGCGCAGCGAGCTGGTCACCACCGTCCGCCGCTGGCGCACGCTCGCGCTGCTCGGGGTGCTGGCCGCGGTGCCGGTGCTGATCGGGGTCGCGGTGCGGATCGAGACGCGGGACGGCGCCCCGGCGGGCGGGAACGGCGCGGGCCCGGCGTTCCTCACGCAGGTCACCAACAACGGGTTGTTCCTGGTCTTCACCGCGCTGGCCGCCACCCTGCCGTTCTTCCTGCCGATGGCGGTGGGTGTCGTCGCGGGTGACGCGATCGCGGGGGAGGCGGGCGGCGGCACCCTGCGCTATCTGCTGGTCGCTCCGGCCGGCCGCACCCGGCTGCTGCTCACCAAGTACGCGACGGTACTGGCCTTCTGCCTGCTCGCCACCCTGGTCGTCGCGGTCTCCGCGCTGGCCGTCGGCGTACTGCTCTTCCCGCTGGGCGAGCTGACCACGATCTCCGGCACCCGGATCGGCCTCGCCGAGGGATTCGGCCGGGCCCTGCTCATCGCCCTGGTCGTGGCGGCCTCACTGGCCGGGGTGGCGGCCGTCGGCCTGTTCGTGTCGACGCTCACCCAGAGCGGCATCGCGGCCATGGCTACCACGGTCGGCCTGCTCGTCACCGTCCAGATCGTCGACCAGATACCCCAGCTGCACGCGCTCCAGCCGTATCTGTTCCCGCACTACTGGCTGTCCTTCGCCGACCTGATGCGCGACCCCGTCTACTGGGACGGCCTGACGCGCAACCTCGGCCTCCAGGCGTTGTACGCGGCCGTGTTCGGCTCGGCGGCCTGGGCGCGGTTCACGACGAAGGACATCAGCGCCTGACCTCGGGGCGCGGCTCAGACGCCGGCCGTCTCGTGGGGGAAGCGCGCGAGCGGAGCGTCCCGCGCGAAGAACGTCTTCGCGCGCGCGAGCGCGTCCGCGTCCCCGCGTACGTCACCCGGCGCGCTGCCGTTGCCGAGCAGGACCCCGCCGAAGCGCATCTTCAGATAGGCGGCGGAGTGGATGAGCGTGCCGGTGTAGGGGGCGGTTACCGCGGGCTCGTCGTGCGCGAGGGCGGCGACGCCCCAGAGCGTACGGCCGGCCATCGTGTCCCTGAAGTCGGCGCCGGGGGTGCGCAGCCAGGCCGACCAGTAGTCGAGGTAGCGCTTGGTGAGGCTGGACACCGAGTACCAGTACAGCGGCGAAGCGATCACGATGTCGGTCGCCGCGAGCGTGGCGTCCAGCAGCAGGCCGGCGGGGGTGTCCGGTGACGGCCGGACGTAGTCGCTGTCGTGCCGCAGGTCCACGAAGTCGGGCAGGGGGTGGTCGGCGAGCCGGATCCACTGCTGCTCGGCGTCCGCGGGCAGTTGCTCGGCTGCCTCGCGGGCCAGCAGTTCGGTGTTGCCCTCGGCGCGGGCGCTGCCCAGGACGAAGAGGAAGCGACGGGTCATGGGTCCCCCAGGTGAGTGATGCCGGTGATGCCGTCTCGCAAATTAACGCACGTGCATCTTATGCATGTGCAAGAAAATTTGACCAGAGTGTGGCTGGTGCGAGGCTGTGACGTCGCGGTGACGCGGGAACCCGGCCTACCCGACAGACTGGGTGGCAGGACGCGTACGACCGGATCGCGGCGCCTGGGGAGTGAGGGGCAAACCGATGGCTCGAGTCAGCTTCGAGAAGAAGCGGGCGCTTCAGCCCGTGGCGCACCCGGCGGCGGTGTCCGTCGAGGTGTTCGGCACGGGGGACGCGTCGGTGGACGGGGCCCCGGTCGTGGCGGCACCGGGTGAGGAGATCCAGCAGGCCGTCCTGAACCATCTCCAGCGTCTGGCCATCAGCGTCGGCGCCTCCGTACGCGCCACGGTCCGCGACGACCGCACGGGCTGGGTGGTGCCCCTGGAGGTCGCGACGGACGGCTCCAGCCGGACGACGGGGGAGCCGGTCCGGGTGCCGGCGCCACCTGGACCGGGCGCGGGCACACCGACGAGGACCGCCACCGCCGTACCCCCGGCCGCCGCCACCGCCGTCCGTACGGAGGCAGCCGCCGCCAACGCCGTCCGTGCGGGGGGCGGGACCGCCACCGCCGTACCGGCGCGGGCCGTCGCCGCCATACCGCCGGAGGCCGTCCTCGCCGTGTCGCGGGAGGCCGTCGCCCACACCCCGGCCCGCGGGTTCGACGCCGTCGCCGAGGAGGTGCTCGGGGACGGCCCCCTGACCGAGACCGCCGAGGGCGCCGAGCTGCTCACCGAGCCGATGACCCGCATCAACGAGGCCGTACGGGCGGGCCGTATCGACGCGGCGGCGGAACTGGCCGACCGCACGCTCGCCGAGGCCACCGCCGTGCTCGGCCCCCGGCACGCCGAGGTGCTGCACCTGCGGGAACTGTCCGCCTACATCGCCTACCTGGGGGGCGACCCGGTCCGTGCCTTCCAACTGTCCCTGGACCTCGCCCGGCTGCGCCGCCAGGCACGGGACGGGGAGGCCGCCTACGGCAACGTGCAGAGCGCGGCGACCGCCTGGCGCGCGGTGCGCGACCCCGAGGAGGGCCTGCGGCTGGGCCGCGACCTGATCGACCTGTGGACGGACCTCAGCGCCGAGCCGGGCCCCGCCGCCGACGATCCGCGCCCCCTGGAGTCCGCCCGCGCCCGTATGGTCCGCCTGTCCGACCGCGCGGCCCGCGCCGCCCGGCCGTGACCCCGGTCTTCCCGATCCGGCTGATCCGGCCTGATCCGGACTGATCAGGATAGAAAGCCCTAGTGGACGCAGAACTCGTTGTCCTCCGGGTCGGCCATCACCGTCCACCGGCCGGAGGGCTCCGCCACCTCCCGCAGCAGCCGTGCGCCCAGTGCCTCCAGCCGTGACAGCTCCTCCGCGCGCCGGTCCGGGCCGGGGTGCAGGTCGAGGTGGAGCCGGTTCTTTCCGGTCTTCGGCTCCGGCACGCGCTGGAACAGCAGCCGCCGCCCGAGCCCGGTGCCGGTCCGCGGGTCGTACGGGTCGTCGGGATGCCGTACGGCGATCAGGTCCCGGAAGGCGAGGCGGCCGTGGTACTCGACGGTGGCCTCGCCGGACAGCGCGCCCAGGGACAGCAGCTGTTCGATGAGGGCGCTGTTGTCCTCGGCCGTGTAGTGCAGCGCGGCGGCCCAGAAGTCGGCCTGGGTATGCGGGTCGGCCGCGTCGATGACGAGCTTCCAGTGCAGCGGGGCGGGCGCCTGTGTGGTCATGGCTCCCACTTATAACCGGACCCGCGGCGGAGGGATCCGTTCCGCGCCGGTCAGACGTCAGCGGGAGTCGACGCCGGAGCCGGCCCCGGAGTCGGCCCCGGGGCCGACGCGGGAGCCGTGGCCTCGGGCCGTCCCGGTGGCGCGGCGCCGGCCGGTCCCGGGGCCGTGGCGCCGGCCGGTGCCGGTACGGCGAACCGTGCCGTCCGCCGCGCGGTGCGCAGCGCGTCGCCCGTGAGCAGGATCAGTGCCAGCCAGACCAGCGCGAACCCGGCCCACCGCTCGGCCGGCATGGCCTCGTGGAAGTAGACGACGCCGAGCAGGAACTGGAAGACGGGGGCGAGGTACTGCAACAGGCCCAGCGTCGACAGGGGCACCCGGATCGCCGCCGCGCCGAAGCAGACCAGGGGGAGTGCGGTGACGACGCCGGTCGAGGCGAGCAGGGCGGCGTGGCCCGTCCCCCCGGTCACGAAGGTGCACTCGCCGCGCGTGGTCAGCCACAGCAGATAGCCGAGCGCCGGGACGAACTGGATCGCGGTCTCGGCGGCCAGCGACTCGACGCCGCCGAGGCCGACCTTCTTCTTCACCAGCCCGTAGGCGGCGAAGGAGAAGGCGAGGCAGAGGGAGATCCACGGCGGATGGCCGTAGCCGACGGTCAGGACGACGACGGCGGTCAGGCCGACCGCGACCGCGGCCCACTGCACGGGCCGCAGCCGTTCCTTGAGGACGAGCACGCCTATCGCGATGGTGACCAGCGGGTTGATGAAGTAGCCGAGCGAGGCCTCCACGACGTGGCCGGCGTTCACCGCCCAGATGTAGACGCCCCAGTTCACGGTGATGACGGCGGCCGCCACGGTGATGAGGCCGAGCTGCCGCGGGCGGCGCAGCAGCTCGCCGGCCCAGGCCCAGCGGCGGACGAAGAGCAGCGCGACGGCCACGAACGCGAGGGACCACACCATGCGGTGGGCCAGGATCTCCGCGGCCCCGGCCGGCTTGAGCAGGGGCCAGAACAGGGGGACCAGCCCCCACATGCCGTAGGCGGCGAAGCCGTTCAGCAGGCCTGTGCGGTGCTCACCCTCGGACGTCCCGGCCACGTCCCCTCCTTCCGCCCGCGCAACCCGGCGTACGCGCGCGAGAAAAAAGGTAGCGCCGGACACCTCCGGATGTCATGCCCGTATCGCCATACGGTCATGACAGTCCGGGGAATGCCGGGGTCAGCCCTGGAGCGCGGCGGCGACGGCCGCGGTGAGCGGGGTGGCCGGCCGGCCGATGAGCCGGGACAGATCGCCGGAGGAGACGACCAGCTCCCCCTTCTCGATCGAGGCGTCCACCCCGGCCAGGATCCCGGCCACCGGCGCGGGCAGCCCGGCGCCGGTCAGGATGCCGGTGAGGGCCTCGACGGTGACCGGGGTGTAGGCGATCTCCCGGCCGGTCCGGCGGCTCAGCTCGGCCGCGTACTCGGCGAAGCTCCACGCCTCGTCGCCGCCCAGCTCGTACGTCGTGTTCTCGTGTCCCTCGCCGGTCAGCACCGCGACCGCGGCGGCGGCGTAGTCGGCGCGGGCGGCCGAGGAGACCCGGCCGTCACCGGCGGCGGCCACGACCGCCCCGTGCTCCAGGACCGGGGCCAGGTGCTCGGTGTAGTTCTCGTGGTACCAGCCGTTGCGCAGCAGGCTGTAGGGCAGGCCGGAGGCGAGCAGCACCTCCTCGGTGGCCCGGTGGTCGTCGGCCAGCGCGGCCGTCAGGGTGCCCGGGGCGCTGGTGTAGGCGAGCAGCGCCACCCCGGCGGCCGCGGCGGCGCCGATGACCACACCGTGCTGGCGCACCCGGTCCTTGTCGAACTCGTTGCCGGAGATCAGCAGGACCTTGTCACCGGCGGCGAACAGGCCGTCGAAGGTCTCCGGCGTGTTGTAGTCGGCGACGGCCAGGCGCACGCCCCGGGCCGCGAAGCCGGCACCCTTCGCCTCGTCGCGCACGACGGCGGTGATCTGTTCCGCCGGCACCTTCTCCAGCAGCTGCTCCACGACGTGACGGCCGAGCTGTCCGGTGGCTCCGGTGACGATGATGCTCATGGTTCAGCACTCCTGGGGCTTCTCGGGGGATGGCTTGGTGACACTCACCGTAGGAGTGGCGCTAACAAATGGAAAGTACCCACTTTGAAGTAAGGTACTGGCATGACAGTAACCAGGCGGGCCGTGGACACCGAGGCGCTCTGCCCCTACCGGCTCGTCCTGGAGCACGTCACCAGCCGCTGGGGCGTCCTCGTCCTCATCGCACTCCTCGAACGGCCGTACCGCTTCGGTGAGCTGCGCCGGACGGTCAGCCGTGACGGCGGCCGGGACGTCAGCGAGAAGATGCTCACCCAGACCCTCCAGACCCTGGAACGCGACGGCCTGGTGCACCGCGACGCCAAGCCGGTCATCCCGCCCCGCGTCGACTACTCGCTCACCGGCCTCGGCCGCGAGGCGGCGGAACAGGTGAGCGCCCTCGCCGGCTGGACGCGGCACCGCATCGACGAGGTGGAGCGGGCCCGCCGGGCCTACGACGAGCGCCGCCGCGCGAACGAAGAGGCCCGGGGCATCCCGCCCCGGGCCTCGTGAACCGGCGGACGGGTCAGCCGACGACCGTCCAGGTGTCCCCGCCGGCGAGCAGGGCGCTCAGGTCGCCCTTGCCGTGCTGTTCGACGGCCGTGTCGAGCTGGTCGGCCATCTGGGTGTCGTAGACGGGCCGTTCGACGGACCGGAACACGCCGACCGGGGTGTGGTGCAGGGTGTCCGGGTCGGCCAGCCGGGACAGGGCGAAGGCCGTGGTGGGCGACGCGGCGTGGGCGTCGTGCACCAGGATGTCCGCCTCGTTGTCCTCGGTCACCGCCACCACCTTGAGATCACCGGTCCGCGGGTCCCGTACGACGCCTCTCGCCCCGTCGGCGCCGAAGCGGATCGGCTGCCCGTGCTCCAGGCGGATCAGCGCCTCCTCGGCCTGCTGCTTGTCCTTCAGGGCGTCGAAGGCGCCGTCGTTGAAGATGTTGCAGTTCTGGTAGATCTCGATCAGGGCCGTGCCCGGGTGGGCGGCGGCCTGCCGGAGCACCTCGGTGAGGTGCTTGCGGTCGGAGTCGATCGTGCGCGCCACGAACGACGCCTCCGCGCCGATGGCGAGGGAGACAGGGTTGAAGGGGGCGTCGAGCGAGCCCATCGGCGTGGACTTGGTGACCTTGCCGACCTCGGAGGTCGGCGAGTACTGGCCCTTGGTGAGGCCGTAGATCCGGTTGTTGAACAGCAGGATCTTCAGGTTGACGTTGCGGCGCAGGGCGTGGATCAGATGGTTGCCGCCGATGGACAGCGCGTCGCCGTCACCGGTGACGACCCAGACGCTCAGGTCGCGGCGCGAGGTGGCCAGGCCGGTGGCGATGGCCGGGGCACGGCCGTGGATGGAGTGCATCCCGTAGGTGTTCAGGTAGTACGGGAAGCGGGAGGAGCAGCCGATGCCGGAGACGAAGACGATGTTCTCGCGCGCCAGGCCCAGCTCCGGCATGAAGCCCTGCACGGCCGCGAGGATCGCGTAGTCGCCGCAGCCCGGGCACCAGCGCACCTCCTGGTCCGACTTGAAGTCCTTCATCGACTGCTTGGCCTCGGCCCGGGGGACCAGGTGCAGCAGCCCGTGGGCGCCGTCAGTCATCGATGGCCTCCTTCAGTGCCGCGGCGAGCTGTTGCGCCTTGAACGGCATGCCGTTGACCTGGTTGTAGGAGTGGGCGTCGACCAGGTACTTCGCCCGGACGAGAGTGGCGAGCTGCCCGAGGTTCATCTCGGGGATCACGACCTTGTCGTAGCTCTTCAGGACCGTGCCGAGGTTGCGGGGGAAGGGGTTGAGGTGGCGCAGATGGGCCTGCGCGATCGGCTCGCCGGCCGCCCGCAGCCGCCGTACCGCCGCCGTGATCGGCCCGTAGGTGGAACCCCAGCCCAGGACCAGGGTCCGGGCGCCGTGCGGGTCGTCGACCTCCACGTCCGGGACGTCGATGCCGTCGATCTTGGCCTGCCGGGTGCGGACCATGAAGTCGTGGTTGGCCGGGTCGTAGGAGATGTTGCCCGTGCCGTCCTGCTTCTCGATGCCGCCGAT
Organism: Streptomyces sp. NPDC006309; assembly: GCF_040613095.1. Classification (NCBI taxonomy): domain Bacteria; kingdom Bacillati; phylum Actinomycetota; class Actinomycetes; order Kitasatosporales; family Streptomycetaceae; genus Streptomyces; species Streptomyces sp. NPDC006309. Next base: position 128,103 of record NZ_JBEXRO010000021.1, read on the forward strand.
CCGGTGCTCCAGGCCCTCGGTGCCCGGCACCGCCCAGGGCCGGGCCAGGGTGTGCGGGTCCCGCTTGTAGGGCCAGAAGACCTCCGTGCCGTCCTCCAGCATGTGGTTCGGGCCGGAGGCGAACCGCACCCGCAGGTCGGGCAGCTCGTCCACCTCGGGGATGCGCCACGGCTCGGAACCGTTGGCCAGGTAGCCGTCCGACAGCAGCATCACCGGCGTGCGGTACGTCAGCGCGATCCGGGCCGCCTCCACGGCCGCGTCGAAGCAGTCGGCCGGAGTCCTCGGCGCGACCACCGGCACCGGCGCCTCGCCGTTGCGGCCGTACATCGCCTGCAACAGGTCGGCCTGCTCGGTCTTGGTCGGCAGGCCGGTGGACGGGCCGCCGCGCTGGATGTCGACGACCAGCAGCGGCAGCTCCAGCGACACCGCGAGACCGATCGTCTCCGACTTCAGCGCCACACCCGGCCCCGACGTCGTCGTCACCGCCAGCGAACCGCCGAACGCCGCGCCCAGGGCCGCGCCGATGCCCGCGATCTCGTCCTCGGCCTGGAAGGTGCGCACGCCGAAGTTCTTGTGCCGGCTCAGCTCGTGCAGGATGTCCGAGGCCGGCGTGATCGGGTACGACCCCAGGAACAGGGGCAGATCCGCCTGCCGCGACGCGGTGATCAGGCCGTAGGCCAGGGCGAGGTTCCCGGAGATGTTCCGGTAGGTGCCCACCGGGAACGCCCGGGCGGCCGGGGCGACCTCGTAGGAGACCGCGAAGTCCTCCGTCGTCTCGCCGAAGTTCCAGCCCGCCCGGAACGCGGCGATGTTGGCGGCGGCGATCTCCGGCTTCTTCGCGAACTTGCTCCGCAGGAACGTCTCCGTGCCCTCGGTGGGCCGGTGGTACATCCAGCTGAGCAGGCCCAGCGCGAACATGTTCTTGCTGCGCTCGGCCTCCTTGCGGGAGAGGTCGAACTCCTTCAGCGCCTCGACCGTGAGCGTGGTCAGCGGCACCGGGTGGAGGCTGTAGCCGTCGAGCGAGCCGTCCTCCAGCGGAGAGGCGGCATAACCGACCTTCTGCAGGGCCCGCTTGGTGAACTCGTCGGTGTTGACGATGATCTCGGCCCCGCGCGGGAGGTCGCCGATGTTGGCCTTCAGGGCGGCCGGGTTCATCGCGACCAGAACGTTCGGCGCGTCTCCGGGAGTGAGGATGTCGTGGTCGGCGAAGTGCAGCTGGAAGGACGAGACACCCGGCAGGGTGCCGGCGGGTGCGCGGATCTCGGCGGGGAAGTTCGGCAGGGTGGAGAGGTCGTTGCCGAAGGTGGCGGTCTCCGAGGTGAACCGGTCACCGGTGAGCTGCATGCCGTCACCCGAGTCCCCCGCGAACCGGATGATCACTCGGTCCAGGCGCCGCACGTCCTTGGCGCCGCCCGGTTTGCGCTGCTCTCCCATGACGGATCCGTCGTCGGCCTGCTCCGCTGGGCTGCTGACCTGGCTGGTCACTGAACTGGACCTCCTTCGAGGCGGCTGTCCGGGGCGCGGTCGTCCCACGGACCATCCCGGATCAACCCTACGTCGGTTAGGGTCGCCTTCCCGAGGTCTTCCGTGGATCGGTCGACATTTCGAGACGGCCTGTCGCGCTGAGGCACATCATGTCCCCCGTCACCGGGCCGCCGGCCAGGCACTCTCCGCGCGTTCCCGGTTCTCTCCCGGACCTTTCACCCGGCCGCGCGTCCGCGGGGTTCCCGTTCCGGGGCTCCCTCCGGTGCCCGCCCCCAACGGAAGCCGGGCGCACTGACGGCACGCTGACGCGGTGCTGACGCCGGGCCGTCCGGTCAGGAGTTCAGGTACGTGAGAACGGCCAGAACCCGACGGTGGTCCCCGACGCTCGGGGTCAGGCCGAGCTTCAGGAAGATGTTGCTGACGTGCTTCTCCACGGCCCCGTCGCTGACCACCAGCTGCCGGGCGATCGCCGAGTTCGTCCGCCCCTCCGCCATCAGCCCGAGCACCTCCCGCTCCCGCGGGGTCAGCCCCACCAGCACGTCCTGCTTGCGGCTGCGGCCGAGCAGCTGCGCCACCACCTCGGGGTCCAGCGCCGTGCCGCCCTCGGCGACCCGCACCACCGCGTCCACGAACTCCCGTACGTCCGCGACCCGGTCCTTCAGCAGATAGCCCACGCCACGGCTGGATCCGGCCAGCAGCTCGGTGGCGTAACGCTCCTCCACGTACTGCGACAGCACCAGCACCCCGAGCCCCGGGTGCAGCCGGCGCAGCAGTACGGCCGCCCGGACCCCCTCGTCGGTGTGGGTCGGCGGCATCCGCACGTCGGCCACGACCACGTCGGGCAGCTGCCCCTGCTCGTCCAGCGCGGAGACGGTCTTCACCAGCGCGTCCGCGTCCCCGACACCGGCCACGACCTCGTGCCCGCGGTCGGTCAGCAACCGGGTCAGGCCCTCTCTGAGCAGCACTGAGTCCTCGGCGATGACCACCCGCACTCTGTTCTCCACGATCTTTCGGCCCCCCACAGCCCGATCCGGCGACCACGCCCGCCGCGGTACCGGGCGGTGACGTGCGTCCGTGACGTCCTACGGAGGTCCAGCATTCCAGCATTCGTGCCGGACCGCCGCCGTCCTCGGCGAATACCCGGCCCGGCGTCCGTCCTCAGGGCCGCCAGGGCAGTTCCGCGATCACCCGGGTGGGGCCGCCGGCGGGGGAGTCGATCACGAGGACGCCGTCCACCGCGTCCAGGCGCGCGGCGAGCCCGGCCAGTCCCGAACCGCCGGCGGGACCGGCGCCGCCGACACCGTCGTCGGTCACCTGCACCAGCAGCCGGTCGTCGGCGCGCCACACGTCCACGGAGGCGGTCCGGGCCCGGCTGTGCTTGCTGATGTTCTGGAGCAGCTCGGAGACGGTGAAGTAGGCGATGCCCTCGATGGCGGCCGCGGGCCGGGCCGGCAGGTCGACGTCCACGGTGACCGGCACCGTGCAGCGGGAGGCGACCGAGGACAGGGCCGCGTCCAGGCCGCGGTCGGTGAGCACGGCCGGGTGGATGCCGCGGGCCAGGTCACGCAGCTCCTGAAGGGCCGTCTTCACCTCGCCGTGCGCCTCCTCCACCATCCGCGCCGCCGCCCGCGGGTCCTCCCGCAGCTTCTCCTTCGCCAGCCCCAGATCCATGGCCAGGCCGACCAGCCGCGCCTGGGCACCGTCGTGCAGATCACGCTCGATGCGCCGCAGGTCGGCGGCGGCCGCGTCGACCACGGTCCCGCGGTCCGACTCCAGCTCCACCACCCGTGCCGACAGCGGCGACGGCCCGAGCAGCCCGCGCACGAGCAGCCCGTCCACCGTCGTCAGTGCCCGGACGAGCCACGGCGTCACCAGCGTGAACACCATCCCGACCAGCGCGGTCACCGTGATCTCGAACGGGTTGTCGAGGTAGATGCGGTGGTGGGCGTCGCCGTACAGCTGGAGGCCGCCCTGGCCGGCGTACGCCGGGAACGCCCAGAACCACAGCGGGTAGGTCAGCAGGGCCCAGCCGAGCGTCCAGAAGGCGACCGCCACCGAGAAGGTGAACACCGCCCACGGCAGCTGCACCAGCGCGTACAGCGCGTTCCGCCAGGAGGTGCCGCTCTTGAGGACCGCCCCCATCCAGGCCGCCGCGCCCGGCTTGCGCATCCGCAGCGGCTCCGGGCCGGCCACGTCCAGGCCGAGCAGCGCCCGCGCCCGCGCCCGCTCCAGCACGGCGAAGCCCCGGCAGCCCGCGAGCGCCGCCGCCAGCACCGGGATGCCGAGGAAGGTGACCAGCAGGCCCGCGCCGAGGGCCACCGTCGTCACCGTCCAGGTGAACAGCACCAGGGACACCGGCAGGCTCAGCAGCACGTAGCCCAGCTCACGCCAGGCGCGCCCCTCGACGGGCGCCCGCAGCGCGGCGGGCAGCCGGTACCGGCCTCCGGCCCGGCGTCCCTGCCCGTAACCCCGTCCGTACACCCGCCCGTACTGCGTGGCCATCGATGCCGTCCCGTTCTCCTCGTCCGAGCGGCACGTCAGCCGCCCCACCAGGGTCGCCCGCCCCGGGCCCCCGGGCCATGGCGTCCGTCGGCGTCTCGACCGGGGGGTTTTCCCCACCCTCCCGACGGGCCCAGGGGAACCGAGGAGCGCCGGGGGGCCGGGTCGGGGGGCCGGGAAGCGCCGGGGGCCGGGCGTGGACCTGGGGGTTCGGGGGGTGCGGGGGGTGCGGGGGGTGCGGTGATCCCGCGGGCTCCGGGGCCCGGTGGTGGACCCGGGGGGCCGGGTGGTCGGGGGGGCAGTGGACCTGGGGTCCGAGGCCCCCGGGGGCCAGGGGCCCGGGCGGCCGGTGGACGCGGGGGTTCGGGGGTGCGGGGGTCCGGCGGCCCAGGGGGCCCGGGGCCCGGCTGGACCCGGGGACCGGCGAGCCGGGGGGCCAGCGGACCCGGGGGGCCGGCGGTGGTGTCGGGGGTCCGGGCGGTCGGGCGGTCCAGCGGACCCGGGGTCCGAGGCCCGGGGTCAGGGGTCCCGGCGGCCGGGGGGTCCGAGGCCCCGGGGTCAGGGGTCCCGGCGGCCGGGGGTTCGGGTGTGCGGGGGCCCGGGGGCCCGGTGGTGGACCCGGGGGTTCGGGGGTCGGGGGGTCCGGCGACCCGGGGGCCCCGGGTCCGGTTGGCCCCGGGGGGACCGGCGGGCCGGGCGGTGGACCCGGGGGTCCGGGGTGCGGTGGACCCGGGGGAGTGCCAGGGGTCCCTGGGCCCCAGGGGGCCGGCGGTGGTGTCGGGGGTCCGGGCGGTCGGGCGGTCCAGCGAACCCGGGGGCCGAGGCCCCGGGGGCCAGGGGTCCCGGTGGCCGGGGGGAAGTCCGGTGGACGCGGGGGGCCAGGGGTCGGGGGGACCGGCGGGCCCCGGGGCCCGGTTGGACCCGGGGTCCGGGGGCCCGGCGGATCCGGTCGGGGCCCGGCGGCCCGGTGCCCCGTGTGCCCAGGGCGGGCGCCGGGCGGGACGGCGCGGGAGGCGGCCGTGTTCGCGTGGCGCACGCGTGATGGTCGCTCCCGCCCGCGCGTGGCCAGCGCCCGACAGGGGCCGCACGCGTGCGTGGCCGGTCGCGCGGCCGGGCCGCACGCGCGCGTGACCGTGCGGGGCGGCCGTCGGAGGCCCGGCCGCCCCGCACGCGTGTGCGCCGCGGTGCCGCCGGCTACTCCTGCCGGTCGCGCCACGGCAGCTCCGCGGTGACCACCGTCGGGCCACCGTCCGGCGAGTCGACGACGAACAGGCCGTCCACCGCGCCGAGCCGGTCCGCCAGACCACGCATGCCGCTGCCGGCGTCCGGCCGGGCGCCGCCCCGGCCGTCGTCGCGGACCTGGACGAGCAGCCGGTCGTCGGCGCGCCACACATCCACGGAGGCGGTCCGGGCCCGGCTGTGCTTGCTGATGTTCTGGAGCAGCTCGGAGACGGTGAAGTAGGCGATGCCCTCGATGGCGGCCGCGGGCCGGCCCACCAGGTCCACGGTCACCGTCACCGGCACCGTGCAGCGGGAGGCGACCGAGGACAGGGCGGCGTCCAGGCCGCGGTCGGTGAGCACGGCCGGGTGGATGCCGCGGGCCAGGTCACGCAGCTCCTGAAGGGCCAGCTTCACCTCGCCGTGCGCCTCCGCCACCATCGAGGCCGCCGTGTCGGGGTCCTCCAGCAGCTTCTCCTTGGCCAGGCCGAGCCCCATGGCCAGATTGACCAGCCGCGCCTGGGCACCGTCGTGCAGGTCCCGCTCGATCCGGCGCAGGTCGGCCGCCGCCGCGTCGACGACGATCCCGCGGTCGGACTCCAGTTCGGCGATCCGGCGCTCCAGCTCGTCCGACGGCGACAGCAGCCCGCGCACCATCGCCCGGTCGGCGTTGGCGAGGAGCCGCGCCAGATACGGCAGCACCGGCCACAGCACGAACAGCGAGATCAGCACGGTGCAGAAGGTGACGACACCCCAGGGCAGCCGGATCGCGTCGTACAGCAGCGTCCGCCAGCCCACCGGGTCCTTCAGCGCCAGCCACAGCCGCTGCACCGGCCCCCCGCCCCTGGAGAGCGGCAGCGGGGTCGGCTCCTCCACCCGCACCCCGAGCAGTTTCCGGGCCCGGGCCCGCTCCAGCTTGCCCAGCTGCCGGGCGCCCAGCAGGCAGAGCGCGAGCAGCGGGAGGCCGATCACGGTGAGGCTGAGGGTGCCGCCGGCCACCAGCACCGTGACCGCGTACGCGAACCCGAACACCGCCACCGGCAGGTTCAACAGGAGATACGCGATCTCCTTCCAGGTGTGCGCGTCGTAGGCGGGCCGGGGCGGAGGCAGCAGGCCGAGGCCGTCGTGTCCGTCACGTCCGTGGGTGCCGTCGGTGCCGTGCGTGCCGTCGGTCCGGCCGGCGGCGGGGCTGGGAGCGGTCATGGTGGTCAGCCTGCCGTGCGCGGCGCCGCTTCCGCCATGCGGTACGCCGCCCTCCGCCGCCGGGGGAAAACCCCACCCCGCCGGGCTCCGCCCGTCCCACGGCGTGACGGGCTGCTTACCGGTTCTTTATCAGGGCCTAGACTCCCGTGCGTACAGATCCTCGAATCACGTTGCATCACAGAGTTCACTCAGGTCATGAGGTCAGGGAGCGAGGGACGGACGTGCGGGAGACGTTGGGGCACTCGACGACCGCCGCGGCGAACGTCGTCGCGGCCGGCTACTTCCGGTCCTACTCGGTGGTCGGACTGCTCGCCCTCGTCGGCGTGCTGTTCGTCGCGGCCGCCTTCGGCGCCGGCCGCCTGCTGCGCCCGGTCGTGCCGACACCGGAGAAACTCCTGACCTACGAGTGCGGCGTCGACCCCGTCGGCGAGGGCTGGGCCCACACCCAGGTCCGCTACTACGTCTACGCCTTCCTCTACGTGATCTTCGCGGTCGACTCGGTCTTCCTGTTCCCCTGGGCGACGGTCTTCGCCGCCCCCGGCTACGGCGCGGCGACCCTCGTGGAGATGTTCGTCTTCCTCGGCTTCCTCGCCGTGGGCCTGCTGTACGCATACAAGAAGGGCGTCCTGACATGGACGTGAACCCGGCTGTCCCGGAGCCCGTGCCGCTGCCGGAGCCGAAGCGGCTCGGCACACTCGCCCGGCTCGCCCCCGAACCGATGAAGGTCGTCCTGAACTGGGGCCGCCGCTACTCGCTCTGGGTCTTCAACTTCGGCCTCGCCTGCTGCGCGATCGAGTTCATCGCCGCGTCGATGGCCCGCCACGACTTCATCCGCCTCGGCGTCATCCCCTTCGCGCCGGGCCCCCGCCAGGCCGACCTGATGGTCGTCTCCGGCACGGTCACGGACAAGATGGCCCCCGCCGTCAAGCGCCTGTACGAGCAGATGCCCGAGCCGAAGTACGTCATCTCCTTCGGCGCCTGCTCCAACTGCGGCGGCCCCTACTGGGACTCCTACTCCGTCACCAAGGGCGTCGACCAGATCATTCCGGTGGACGTGTACGTCCCCGGCTGCCCGCCGCGCCCCGAGGCGCTGCTCCAGGGCATCCTCAAGCTCCAGGAGAAGATCGCCCGCGAGTCGCTGGGGGAGCGGTACGGCACCGGGCCCGCCCGGCCGTCGGCCGCCGCGCTCCAGAGCGACCTGGTCCGGCCCCCGGTCCCGGCCCCGGAGGGGGAAGCCCGATGAGCACGGCCGGCTGGCTGCCCGCCCCCGCCGGGGAACTCTTCGGCACGGACGCCACGGCCGAGGAGTCCTACGGCCTCCTGACCGTGGACGTACCGCCGTCCTCCTGGCTCACCGCCCTGGAGACGGCCCGTACGACCCTGTCGTGCACCTACTTCGACTGGCTCAGCGCGGTCGACGAACCGGGCACGGGCTTCCGCGTCGCCGCCCACGTCGTCGCCCTGAACCCGGTCCGCCGTCTCCTCGTGCGCACGACGGTCCCGCACGACGCCCCGGCCCTCCCCTCCGCGATCGGCGTCTACGCGGGCGCCGCCTGGCACGAGCGCGAGACCCACGAGATGTTCGGGGTCGTCTTCGAGGGCCACCCGGACCTCGGCCACCTGCTGCTCCCCGAGAACTTCGAGGGCCACCCGCTCCGCAAGGACTTCGTCCTCGCCGCCCGCGTCGCCAAGGCCTGGCCCGGCGCGAAGGAACCCGGCGAGTCCGAACACGGCGGACCCAAGCGGCGCCAGATGCTGCCCCCGGGCGTCCCCGACCCGAACGAGTGGGGCCCCCTCAAGGGCCAGCTCCCCCCTGCCCCGGCCCGCCCCGCCCGGACGGCGGGCCGCGCGGCGACGGAACGCCCGGCCCGCGCCGCAGGCGAACGCCCGCCCCGGCGCACCCGCTCGGCGTCGGAGGGATCGGCCGGCCAGGCCCCGGGGACCGGCCAGGTCGCGGGGGGCGAGGAGTCGGCACAGGCGGCGCAGACCGGGGACGCGGCCACGCGCAAGCAGGCCGCGGCCCAGGGCGACGCCACCCGCGCGGCGGCCGAGAGCCCGGCGGAAGGTCCGGCCGCCGAGGCCTCGGTGGCGTACGAGCCCGGTCCGGCGCCGCCGTCCGCACGGCCGCGCCGCACACGCAGCGCCTCACAGGGCTCGGCCACCCAGCGTGCGCAGACCCCCGAACCGGCCCGCTCCGAGCCGACGGAACCCGCGGCCACCGAGCCGGCGCCGACGGAACCGGACGCCGCCGCACGCCCCGCCGGCCGGAGCGCGGCCCCGCGCAGCTCGGACGCGCCCTGGCACCACGCCCGTCCGGCGTTCGACGAACCCGGACAGGCCGCCGGGCCCGCCCGGACTCCTGGACCGCAGCCGCACCCGCAGCCGGAACCGCAGCCGCAGCCGCAGCCGCAGCCGCAGCCGGAGCCGCCCGCCGAAGAGCCCCAGCACCCGAACACCCCGGACGACCCGGCCGACCCGAACACCCCGGACGACCCGAGTACGTCGGACGACCCGAACACGTCGGACGACCCGAACACGTCGAACGACCCGGAAACCCCCCGCGACCCAGAACCGGACCCGGACCCGAGCCCGGACCCGAACCCAAACCCGGACCCGCGCACCCCCGACCACCCCGCAGGAGGCCCGCAGTGAACGGCGCGTCGGACGTCGCCCTGCGACTTCTGGTCGTCTTCGTCGTCTTCCTCACCTTCCCGCTGATCATCGGCCAGACCGAACACAAGGTGATGGCCCACATGCAGGGCCGCCTCGGCCCGATGTACGCGGGCGGCTTCCACGGCTGGGCCCAGCTGGTCGCCGACGGAGTGAAGTTCGCGCAGAAAGAGGACGTGGTCCCGGCGGGCGCCGACCGCCGCGTCTTCCAGCTCGCCCCGGCCGTGTCCCTGCTGCCGTACCTCCTCGTGCTGCTCGCCATCCCCATCGGCCCGGGCGAGGGCGCCGTCGGCCAGGTCCTGGACGCGGGCGTCTTCTTCGTGCTCGCGGTGATGGGCGTCGGCGTGCTCGGCTCGCTGATGGCCGGCTGGGCCAGCGCGAACAAGTTCTCCCTGCTCGGCGGCCTGCGCACGGCCGCCCAACTGCTCGCCTACGAACTGCCGATGCTGCTGGCGGCGGCCTCGGTCGCGATGGCGGCCGGCACGGTCTCCCTGCCGGGGATCCTGCACTCGTTCCACTGGTGGTGGGTGCCCTGGCAGATCGTCGGCGCGGTCGTCTTCTTCGTCGCCGGGCTCGCCGAGCTGCAACGCCCGCCGTTCGACATGCCCATCGCCGACTCGGAGATCATCTTCGGCGCGTACACCGAGTACACCGGTCTGCGCTTCGCCCTGTTCCTGCTCGCCGAGTACGCCGGCATCGTCGTCCTGTGCGGTCTGACGACCGTGCTCTTCCTGGGCGGCTGGCACGGCCCCTGGGGCACCGACGGCCTCGGCTGGGTCTGGACGCTGCTGAAGACCGCGGTCCTGGCCTTCCTGGTCATCTGGCTCCGCGTCACCTACCCGCGGCTGCGAGAGGACCAGCTCCAGAAGCTCTCCTGGACCCTCCTCGTCCCCCTCTCCCTCGCCCAGATCGCCCTCACCGGCGTCGTCAAGGTGGTGATCGGCTAACCATGGCCCCCATCCCCGGCTCCGGCCTCGCCAAGGGCCTGGCCGTCACCCTGCGCACGATGACCAGGAAGACGGTCACCGAGCAGTACCCGGACGCCCTGCCCGAGCTGCCGCCCCGCACCCGCGGGGTGATCGGCCTGTTCGAGGAGAACTGCACGGTCTGCATGCTGTGCGCCCGCGAGTGCCCGGACTGGTGCATCTACATCGACTCCCACAAGGAGACGGTCCCGCCGGCCGCCCCCGGCGGCCGTGAGCGCAGCCGCAACGTCCTCGACCGGTTCGCGATCGACTTCGCCCTGTGCATGTACTGCGGTATCTGCATCGAGGTGTGTCCTTTCGACGCGCTGTTCTGGTCCCCGGAGTTCGAGTACGCCGAGACCGACATCCGTGACCTCACCCACGAGCGCGACAAGCTCCGCGAGTGGATGTGGACCGTCCCGGCCCCGCCCGCCCTGGACCCCGGCGCGGAGGAGCCCAAGGAGATCGCCGCCGCCCGCAGGACCGCCGAGAAACTGGCCGCCGCGCAGGCCGCACCGGAGCAGCCGCAGGGAGGTGCGTCGTGAGCCTCGCCGCAACCAGGTCCCTCGCCGCGGCCGGCCCGGGCGCGCACCTCGCCGCGGCCGGGCACGGCTTCCTGTCCCCGGCCGGTGTCGAGATCGCCTTCCTGCTCGTCGGCCTGGTCACCCTGGGCGCCGCGTTCGTCACCGTCACCACCCGGCAGCTGGTGCACGCCGCCCTGTGGCTGGTGGTCGCGCTCGGCGGCCTGGCCGTTGAGTACCTGCTGCTCACGGCCGAGTTCATCGCCTGGGTGCAGGTCCTGATCTACGTCGGTTCCGTCGTCGTCCTCCTCCTGTTCGGCCTGATGCTCACCCGGGCCCCCATCGGACGCTCCCCGGACGCGGACTCCGGCAACCGCTGGGCCGCCCTGGCCGTGGCGGTGACCGCCGCCGTCGCCCTGGTGTGGGTCGTCGTGGACGCCTTCCGCACGACCTGGATCGATCTGGACGGCCCGGCCGCCGGAACCACCCGGGTCACCGGCTCCAGCCTGTTCCGGCACTGGGTGCTGCCCTTCGAGGCCCTGTCCGTGCTGCTCCTCGCGGCCCTGGTCGGCGCGATCGTCCTCTCCCGCAAGGCGGACGCGGACGAGCCCGCCACGCCTGCCGCCCCCGGGAACGCGTCGCCCACACCCGCCGCCCCCGGGAACGCGTCCGCGGCACCTGAGGCCCCCGGGAACGCGACCGCCGCCCCCGTGGCCCCCGGCAAGGAAGGCGCCCGCTGATGCACCTCGCCTACCCCGCCGTGCTCTCCGCCCTCCTCTTCTGCACCGGCCTCTACGGCGTCCTCGCCCGCCGCAACGCCATCCTGGTGCTGATGTCGGTCGAGCTGATGCTCAACGCCGTCAACCTCAACCTGGTCGCCTTCGACGTCTGGCTCAGCCGGACCGCGCGGGACACGCTGCACTCCGGCCAGGCGCTGACCCTGTTCACCGTCGCGATCGCCGCCGCCGAGATCGGTATCGGCCTGGCGATCGTGCTGGCCGTGTACCGCAACCGCGGCACCTCCGACATCGACAAGCTCCGCGACACCGCCGAGGGCCCCGAGACGGAAGGCCCCGGCACCGAGGGCCCCGGCGGCCCGGCGGGCGAGAAGGCTGAGGCCACCGCGTGACCACGACCACCCTCGCCGTCCTCGTCCCCCTCCTGCCGTTCCTGGGTGCCGCGGCCGGCCTGCTGCTCGGCCGCACCGCCCCCGGCTTCGTCCGCCCGCTCGCGGTGCTGCCACCGCTGGCCTCCCTCGTGCTGGCCGCGCTGGTGGCCGTGCGCCAGGGCGGCGGGACGGCCGTCGACGCCCACACCGAACTGACGCCCACCGGATCCGTCCCCATCGAGCTGGCCCTGCACATCGACGGCTTCGCCGCACTCGTCGCCGTCCTGGTCGCGTTCGTCGCGGCCTGTGTGCAGACGTACTCGACGGGCTATCTGCGCGACGACCCCCGCTACCCCTCGTACGCCGCTCTGGTCTCCCTGTTCACCTCCGCGATGCTCCTGGTCGTCTACTCCGGCGACCTGATCGTGCTGCTGGTCGGCTGGGAGGTCATGGGCATCTGTTCCTACTTCCTGGTGGGCCACTACTGGGAGACCCCCGAGGCCCGAGCCGCCTCCCTGAAGGCGTTCGTGGTCACCAAGCTCGGTGACGTGCCGTTCCTGATCGGCCTGTTCGCGCTGGCCACCGACGCCGGATCGTTCCGCATCACCCGCGTCCTCGGCACCGTCGCGAGCGGGGGCCTGGACCATCCGACCGTGATCGCGCTGCTGCTGCTCGCCGGCGTGGCGGGCAAGTCGGCACAGTTCCCGCTGCACACCTGGCTGCCGGACGCGATGGCGGGCCCGACACCCGTCTCGGCGCTGATCCACGCCGCGACGATGGTCGCCGCCGGTGTCTACTTCGTCGCCCGTCTCCTCCCCGTCTTCGAGGCCTCGCAGGCCGCGATGGTGGTCCTCGCCGTCATGGCCGCCGTCACGATGACCGGCTCCGGTCTCGCCGCGCTCGCCCAGGACGACATCAAACGCGTCCTCGCCTACTCGACGATCGGCCAGCTCGGCTACATGACCGGCGCCCTCGCCGTCGGCGACCGCGGTGCCGCCGTCTTCCACCTCCTCGCGCACGGCGCCTTCAAGGCGCTGCTGTTCCTCGCGGCCGGCGTGATCATCCACGCCGCCGGCACCAACTCGCTCGCCGCCATGTCCCGCATGCACGGCCTGCGCGACCGTGTCCCGGACGCCTACTGGACGATGACCGTGGCGCTGCTCGCGCTCGCCGCGATCCCGCCCTTCAGCGGCTTCTTCTCCAAGGAGTCCGTCCTCGGCGCCGCCGAGCAGGTGACGTCGGGCCACACCGGGCCCGCCCCCGGCGCCGCCGGCTGGATCGTGCTCGTCGCCGGCCTGGTCACCGCCCTGCTGACCGCGGCCTACGCCACCCGGCTGTGGCTGCTGGCCTTCCGCGGCCGGGGCGCCGAGGCCCCCGACCACGGCCGCCAGCCCCTGGCCATGACCGTGGTGCTGTGGGTCCTCGCCATCCCCTCCCTCGCCTTCGGCGGGCTCGCCTACCGGGCGCTGCCCGACTGGTTCGACGGCCGCGACCTCACCCCGACCCTCCTCACCTCCATCCTCGGCACCGGTCTGGCGCTGGTGGGCGGGCTGCTCACCTACGGCGCCTGGCAGCGCACCGCCGCGCTCGCCGCCCGCACCCCGATGGGCGCCGTCGCCGCCCATCCCGGGGGCGACGCCGGGCTGGTCGAGGCCGAGGCCATCGCCACCCACGAACCGGCCTACGGCGACATCGCCCACGCCCCGGACCCGGCCGACCCCGGGCGGCTGCTGCTCGGCCCGCTGCACCGGCACGCGGCCGACGGCTTCCACCTGGACGCCGTGTACGCGGCGCTGTTCGTCCGCCCGGTCCAGGCCGGGGCGCGTCTCGTCCGGTTCCTCGACCGCGAGGTCGTCGACACCTACGTACGCGGCGCCGCCGCCCTGCCCCGGCTTCTCGGGTCCGCCGTGCGGCGCGCCCAGACGGGCAATGTGCAGACCTATGTGAGCGCGCTGCTCGCCGGCACCGTCGTCCTGACGGTCGCCGTCCTCCTCGTCGCCTCGGGAGCCTGAGCAGCCGTGATCGATATCAACGAGTCCGTGATGCAGTTCCTTCTGGCATTCGTCGTCGCCGGCCCGCTCCTCGGCGCCGTCGCCGCCCTCCTCCCGGCCCCGCCCGGACTGAAGGGGAAGTCACCCGAGCAGGCCGTGCTCCGGCACGGCGTGACCGTCACCGGCGTGATCCTCGTCGCCGCGGTCGTCCTCGCGCTCGGCTTCGACCACGACCACCCGTCGAAGATGCAGGCCACGACCGACATCAGCTGGATCCCCGCGCTCGACGTGCGGATCCACCTCGGCACCGACGGCATCTCGCTCCCCCTCCTGGTCCTGACCGCGCTGCTGACCTTCCTCTGCGCGCTGTACTCCTACTTCAAGCCGCCGACGGGCCCGTCCCCGAAGGCGTACGTGGCGCTGCTGCTCCTGCTCGAGTCCGGCACTCTCGCGACCTTCGCCGTCCTCGACCTGCTGCTGTTCTTCCTCGCGTTCGAGACGGTGCTCGTCCCGATGTACTTCCTCATCGCCCGCTGGGGCGGCGAGGGCCGGACCCGTGCCGCGTGGAAGTTCATCCTGTTCACGCTGCTCGGTTCCGTGGTCATGCTGCTCGGCCTGCTCCTGATCGGTATCAAGGCGGGCACATTCGACATGGTGGCACTCGCCACTGACAACGGCCGGTCGCTGACCGCGTCCGTGCAGGTCATCGCCGTTCTGGCGATCGGGATCGGGCTGGCGGTGAAGACGCCGATGTGGCCGCTGCACAGCTGGCTGCCCGACGCCCACACCGCCGCGCCGACCGTCGGCTCCGTCCTGCTGGCCGGAGTCCTGCTGAAGATGGGTACGTACGGGTTCGTCCGGATTCTCCTGCCGGTGGCCCCGCACGGCTTCCACACCTTCGCGCCGTACCTCGCCGCGTTCGCCGTCGTCGGGATCATCTACGGATCCCTGGCCTGCCTGGCCCTCGCCCGGCGGGGCGCGAGAGGCGACCTCAAGCGCCTCATCGCCTACTCCTCCGTCGGCCACATGGGCTTCGTCCTGCTCGGCATCGCCACCATGACCCCGACCGGAGTGAACGGCGCCCTGTTCGCCAACATCGCCCACGGCCTCATCACCGGCCTGCTGTTCTTCCTGGTCGGCGGGGTGAAGGACCGCACCGGCACCACCGACCTCGGCACCCTCGCCCAGGGCACCGGTGGCGCGCTGTACGGCAGGGCACCGCGGCTGGGCGGTCTGCTGGCCTTCGGCGCGGTCGCCTCGCTCGGCCTGCCCGGCCTCGCCGGGTTCTGGGGCGAGATGCTCGCGCTGTTCGGGTCGTTCCGGCCCGCCGCCGGCCTCAGCCGGCCGGCCTTCCTCACCTTCATGGCGATCGGCGCGTTCGGCACGCTGCTCACCGCCGCGTACATGCTGATCGTGGTCCGCCGCGTCTGCATGGGCGGCGCCGAGCGGGAAGTCCCGCGCCTCGCCGACGTCCACGGGTACGAGTTCGCCGCCTGGACCCCGCTCGTCACCCTCACCGTCGTCGCCGGACTGTGGCCGAGGGCCCTGCTCGGCCTCACCGACCCGGCCGTGCAGCAGCTCCTCGCAGGAGGCACCCGATGAGCGCCCTGGCCCAGCCGCTGGCCCAGTCGGTGATCCAGTCCGTCGACTGGCTCGCCGTGGCCCCGCCCGTCGTCACCGCGGCCGTCGCCCTCGTCGTCCTCGTCGCCGACCTGTTCCTGCCCGAGCCCCGCAAGGCCGTCCTCGGCTGGGTGGCCGTCGGGGGTCTCGTCGCGGCGGCCCTGCTGCTCCTGCCCCTCCTGGACGGCGACCGCAGCACCTTCTGCACGGACGGCCACGCGCGCGCGTGCAGCTACACCGCCGACCACTTCACCCTCGTCATCCAGTTCCTCGTCCTCGGCGGCGCCCTGCTCGCCGCCCTGCTGTCCGTCACCCACCTGGACGACGAGCGCCGGCGCGTCCCGCCGGGCGAGTTCTGGTTCCTGCTGCTGTCGTCCGCCGCCGGCGCCGCCCTGCTGCCCGCCTCCCGCGACCTCGCGACCCTGATCGTCGCCCTGGAGGTCGCCTCCCTGCCCGCCTTCGCCCTCGTGGGCATCCGGCACGGCGACAAGCGGTCCTCCGAGGCCGCCCTGAAGTTCTTCCTGTCCTCGGTCACCGCCACCGCGGTCAGCCTGATGGGCGTCAGCTTCGTCTACGCCTCCACCGGCAGCCTCTACCTCACCCGGATCGCCCAGGGGCTGCCGCATGTCGACGGGCAGCTGCACACCCTCGCCCGAACCGGCGTCGTCCTCACCCTCGTCGGCTTCGCCTTCAAGACGGCCGCCGTCCCCTTCCACTTCTGGGTGCCCGACACCTACGTGGGCGCCCCGCTGCCCGTCGCCGCCTACCTGTCGGTCGTCGGCAAGGCGGTCGGCTTCTCCGGCCTCATCCTCGTCACCGTCGTCGCGTTCCCGTCGTACGCCGACGTCTGGGGACCCGCGCTGGCCGTCCTGGCCGCCCTCACCATGACCGTCGGCAACGTCGCCGCCCTGCGCCAGCAGGCCACGCGCGCGTACAGCGCCGTACGGCTGCTCGCCTGGTCCTCCGTCGGCCAGGCCGGCTACCTGCTGGTGCCGATCGCCGCCGCCGGATACACCCGGGACGCCGAGAAGGCGATCGGCTCCACGGTCGCGTACGCCCTGATGTACGCCGCCGTGAACCTCGGCGCCTTCGCGGTGGCCGCCCTGGTGGGCCGCGGCCGCCCGCTGAACCGGATCAGCGACTACCGGGGCCTGTACGCCACCAACCCGCTCACCGCGCTGCTCCTGGCCTTCTTCCTGCTGTGCCTGGCCGGCCTCCCGCCGGGCGTCATCGGCCTGTTCGCCAAGGTCACCGTGGTCTCGACGGCCGTCGACGCGGGTCTCGGCTGGCTCGCCGTCGTCATGGCCGTCAACGTCGTCATCGCCCTCTTCTACTACCTCCAGTGGACGGCCCTGCTGTTCCGCGCCCCCGAGGGCGAGCCCGCCCGGCACCGCGTCCCGGCCCCCCTCACGGCCGCCCTCGCCCTCACCGGAGTGCTCGGCGTCGTCCTGTCCGGAGCACCGCAACTGGTCCTCCGTTTCGCGGCCACCGGACTTTTCTGAGGAGTCGCCACGCGCGCGCGGGGCACTCATGCGGCCTCGCGCGCGCCACGCCGTACCGGCCCGCCACCCGTACGGCCGACGCGCGCCACCGCAGGCACCGGGGAACTCGCGAGAGCCGCCTGGCGTTGTCACCAGCGGGAGGGTCCACTGGATCAGAGTGTTCCCCAGCTGTACGACTTGGAGGGCGCACCGTGCACCGCCGGCACAACGGGCTCAGGACCGCCGTACTCCTCGGCGGACTGTCCGCACTCATCATCGTCATCGGCAGCTTCTTCGGACGCGCCGGACTGATCGCCGCGGTCCTCGTCGCCCTGGGTACGAACGCGTACGCGTACTGGAACAGCGACAAGCTGGCGCTGCGCGCGATGCGGGCCCGCCCGGTCAGCGAGTTCGAGGCCCCGGCGCTGTACCGCATGGTGCGCGAGCTGTCCACGCAGGCCCGCCAGCCCATGCCCCGGCTGTACATCTCGCCGACGGAAGCCCCCAACGCCTTCGCGACCGGCCGCAACCCGCGCAACGCGGCCGTGTGCTGCACCGACGGCATCCTGCGCCTGCTCGACGAACGCGAACTGCGCGGCGTCATCGGCCACGAACTCAGCCACGTCTACAACCGGGACATCCTCATCTCCTCGGTCGCCGGCGCCCTCGCCTCGGTGATCATGTTCCTGGTCAACTTCGCCTGGCTGATCCCGATCGGCCGGTCGGACGACGACGACGGTCCCGGCCTGCTCGGCATGCTCCTGATCATGATCCTCGGCCCGCTCGCCGCCACCCTGATCCAGCTGGCCGTCAGCCGCTCCCGGGAGTACGAGGCGGACGCCTCGGGCGCCCAGCTGACCGGTGACCCGCTCGCCCTCGCCCGTGCCCTGCGCAAGCTGGAGACCGGAACCCAGCAGCTTCCGCTGCCTCCCGAGCCCCGGATCGAGACGGCGAGCCACATGATGATCGCCAACCCGTTCCGCCCGGGCCAGGGGCTGTCCAAGATGTTCTCCACGCATCCCCCGATGGCGGAGCGCATCGCCCGGCTCGAGAAGTTGGCAGGCCGTCAGTGAAAACCATCCTGAACGTCATCTGGCTCGTCCTGAGCGGCTTCTGGCTGTTCCTCGCCTACGCGCTCGCCGGTGTCCTGCTGTGCGTCACGGTCATCGGCATCCCCTTCGGCGTCGCCGCGTTCCGCATCGGCGTCTACGCCCTGTGGCCGTTCGGGTACACCACGGTCGAGCGCCGCGACGCGGGCGCCCCCTCCTGCGTCGGCAACATCCTGTGGCTGGTCCTGGCCGGCTGGTGGCTGGCACTCGCTCACATCGCCACCGGGATCGCCCTGTGCGTCACCGTCATCGGCATCCCGTTCGGCATCGCCAACTTCAAGCTGATCCCGGTCTCCCTGCTGCCGCTGGGCCGCGACATCGTCCGCACCGACGAACCGTTCGCGGCCCGCTGACCCCGCTGACCTCGCTGACCCGCTGACAGCGCCGCCTGCCGGGCGCCCTGACGGCGCGTCACAGCCCGTGCCCGCCCGCCCACCGCCGCCGTACGCCGTAGGCCGCCACGCCCGCCAGGAGCACCCCGGCGCCCACGGCCACCGACGCCACGGGCAGCGCGCACGCCAGCAGCGCGCAGCCGAGCAGACCCGCCGCCGGCACCACGCGCGACAGCGGGGCCCGGCTCAGCGTCCAGGCCGAGGCGTTGGCGACGGCGTAGTAGGCCAGCACGCCGAAGGACGAGAAGCCGATCGCGCCGCGCACGTCCACCGTCGCGGCCAGCAAGGCCACCACCGCGCCCACGGCCGCCTCCGCCCGGTGCGGCACCCCGAAACGCGGGTGCACGGCGGCCAGCGCGCCCGGCAGGTGCCCGTCCCGGGCCATGGCGAGCGTCGTACGGGACACGCCGAGGATCAGCGACAGCAGCGAGCCCAGCGCGGCGAGCGCCGCCCCGGCCCGCACCACCGGGACGAGCCCAGGCACCCCGGCCGCCCGCACCGCGTCGGCCAGCGGCGCCGCCGCTTGCCCGAGCCGGTCCGCCCCGAGGACGGCGAGCACCGCGACGGCCACGCACGCGTACACGGCCAGTGCGATCCCGAGGGCCGTCGGGACCGCCCGCGGGATCGTGCGCGCCGGATCGCGCACCTCTTCCCCGAGGGTGGCGATCCGCGCGTATCCGGCGAACGCGAAGAACAGCAGCCCGGCCGCCTGGAGCAGCCCGCCGGCCCCCGACGGCGGACCGACGGCCAGCCGGCCGGCGTCGGCCCGGCCGGAGGTGAGACACACGACGATCACGGCCGCGAGCACGGCGAGCACGACCGCCACGATCATCCGCGTCAGCCACGCCGACTTCTGGACACCGCCGTAGTTCACGGCCGTCAGGGCCACCACGGCCGCGACCGCCACCACGTGCGCCTGTCCCGGCCAGACGTACACCCCCACGGTGAGCGCCATGGCCGCACAGGAGGCGGTCTTGCCGACCACGAACGCCCAGCCGGCGAGATACCCCCAGAAGGCGCCCAGCCGCTCCCGGCCGTACACGTACGTCCCGCCCGACGCCGGATGGCGGGCGGCGAGCCGGGCCGAGGACGTGGCGTTGCAGTAGGCCACCACGGCGGCCACGGCCAGTCCGGGCAGCAGCCCCGGGCCGGCCGCCCGCGCGGCGGGCCCCAGAGCCGAGAAGACACCGGCGCCGACCATGGCGCCGAGCCCCACCACCACGGCGTCCCGCACGCCCAGGGTGCGGCGCAGACCGGTCCCGGTACGTGTCATGCGCCGCACCCTACTGATCGCGGCAACCGCCGGGCGGTCCCGTGACGTCCTCTTCACCGACACGGCACGAACACCCGCGCGACGCGCGGCGGTCCTCGGCACGAACCCGGGGGCCGGACCGTGCGGACACAGCGCGGAAGGGCAGGTTCACGGCATGAGCATCATCGGTTGGATCATCCTCGGACTGCTGGCCGGAGCCATCGCCAAGGTTCTGCTGCCGGGCCGCGACCCCGGCGGCTTCATCGGTACGACCCTCATCGGCATCGCGGGCGCCTTCATCGGCGGCTGGATCTCCTCCCGCTGGCTCGACCACCCGATCAGCAAG
Organism: Streptomyces sp. NPDC006309; assembly: GCF_040613095.1. Classification (NCBI taxonomy): domain Bacteria; kingdom Bacillati; phylum Actinomycetota; class Actinomycetes; order Kitasatosporales; family Streptomycetaceae; genus Streptomyces; species Streptomyces sp. NPDC006309. Next base: position 147,963 of record NZ_JBEXRO010000021.1, read on the forward strand.
CACTTCTACGACGGCCCCACCTGGGCGGCGGCCATCGGCGGCTCCCTGGTGCTGCTGATCGTCTACCGCCTGCTGTTCGGCAACTCACGGGACTGAGCACGGCACGGCAGCACGAGAAGGGCGGGCGCCCCCGGGCGCCCGCCCTTCTCGCTTCGTCGTCCCCGGCCTACCGGTAGTTCACGAACTGGAGCGCGAAGTCGAAGTCCTTGCCCTTCAGGAGGGCGATCACGGTCTGGAGGTCGTCGCGGCTCTTGGAGCTGACCCGCAGCTCTTCCCCCTGGACCTGCGCCTTCACGCCCTTGGGGCCCTCGTCGCGGATGATCTTCGCCACCTTCTTCGCGTTGTCCTGGGAGATGCCCTCCTCGATCGACGCGAAGATCTTGTACTCCTTGCCGGAGAGCTGCGGCTCGCCCGCGTCCAGCGCCTTCAGGGAGATGCCGCGCTTGACCAGCTTGGACTGGAAGACGTCGAGGACGGCCTTCACCCGGTCCTCGGAGTTCGCCTCCATCAGGATCTTGTCACCCGACCACGCGATCGAGGCGCCCACGCCCTTGAAGTCGTAGCGCTGCGAGATCTCCTTGGCGGCCTGGTTGAGGGCGTTGTCGACCTCCTGCCGCTCGACCTTCGAGACGATGTCGAAACTGGAGTCGGCCATGTCCTGTGGCTCCTTGTATCGGGGTGCGTGTCGGATGCGTGCCGGCGTGCGCGGCGGCGGCCACCGGGCCCGGTGGGCACCGGGCCGCATCCGCACCAGCCTAGCCACCCCGCGGGCCGGGACGCGGCGATCAATCGGGTGGCGAAGCACCCCTGCGCATCGGGTATTGTTTACGTCGTTGCCGGGGAGCACCGCCGAAAGCGGGTGCGAACGGCAGCACAACCCCGGCGGTGTGCCCGAGCGGCCAAAGGGAGCAGACTGTAAATCTGCCGGCTCAGCCTTCCCAGGTTCGAATCCTGGCGCCGCCACACGGGAACAAGAGGCCCGTGACCTGCTGTCTCCACCGGCCGGCCATGACCACCAGCACCTGACGGCACCGGCCCGGCAGCTCTTA
>NZ_JBEXRO010000022.1:0-107911 GCF_040613095.1 Streptomyces sp. NPDC006309
CCGGATCTGGAAGCACGGTAACGTGTGGAGGTGACCGGTACTAATAGGCCGAGGGCTTGTCCATTGATGCTCGCGTTCACTGTGTTGGTTCTGAGACCACGACCACGTCACCTCGAGTTTGTTCGGGGTGTTTCGGTTGAAGTGTTTCATAGTGTTTCGGTGGTCATAGCGTGAGGGAAACGCCCGGTTACATACCGAACCCGGAAGCTAAGCCTCACAGCGCCGATGGTACTGCAGGGGGGACCCTGTGGGAGAGTAGGACACCGCCGAACTCCTTTTATAGCTCCGGCTCTTGGGCAGTACTGCCCAAGAGCCGGAGCTTTTTTGCGTTGAGGTAGGGTCAGGGGGCATCGTTGACTCATTTCGCACAGGAGGCCCCCGGGTGGAGGTCCAAGAGACCCGCGTCCAGACAGACCGGGTCCTCACCATCCCCAACATCCTCAGCATGGCGCGGCTCGTCGGCGTACCGCTCTTCCTGTGGCTGATCCTCAGGCCGGAGTTCGGGGGCCCCAAGAGCGATGGATGGGCCCTCCTGGTGCTGGCGTTCAGCGGGATCAGCGACTACCTCGACGGCAAGCTGGCACGGCGCTGGAACCAGATCAGCAGCCTCGGCCGGCTCCTTGACCCCGCCGCAGACCGCCTGTACGTCCTCTCCACGCTGCTGGGGCTCACCTGGCGGGAGATCCTCCCCCTCTGGCTGACCGGCCTGCTGCTGGCCCGAGAACTGGTCCTCCTGGTCATGGTGGGCATCCTGCGCCGGCACGGGTATCCGCCGCCGCAGGTGAACTTCCTCGGGAAGGCCGCCACCTTCAACCTGATGTACGCCTTCCCCCTCCTGCTCCTCAGTGACGGACACGGCTGGATCGCGTCACTCGCTGCGATTTTCGGATGGGCGTTCGCCGGATGGGGTACAACCCTCTATTGGTGGGCAGGAGTGCTTTACGTGGTGCAAGTCCGCCGATTGGTGCGTGCGGACGCCACGGTCGATCGAACTCGGCGATTGTCCTGACGTGAGTCCTGGCGTAACGCTTCGTTGGCCCGCGATGGAAAAGTGCGGGACAATCTGGACGGGTGAAGTCGGCTAGACCGTCGTCTCTGAGGAGGACGCTTCCGACATGAAGGCCGTCGTGATGGCCGGTGGCGAAGGCACACGCCTGCGCCCCATGACCTCGAGCATGCCCAAGCCGCTCCTGCCCGTGGTGAATCGCCCGATCATGGAGCATGTGCTACGGCTGCTCAAAAGGCACGGGCTCAACGAGACCGTCGTCACCGTGCAGTTCCTGGCCTCGCTGGTCAAGAACTACTTCGGTGACGGCGAAGAGCTCGGTATGGAGCTCACCTATGCCAACGAGGAGAAGCCACTCGGTACCGCCGGAAGCGTCAAGAACGCCGAGGAGGCGTTGAAGGACGACGCCTTCCTTGTGATCTCCGGCGATGCCCTGACCGACTTCGACCTCACCGAGCTGATCAACTTCCACAAGGAGAAGGGTGCGCTGGTCACGGTCTGCCTGACCCGGGTGCCCAATCCGCTGGAGTTCGGCATCACCATCGTGGACGAGGAAGGCAAGGTCGAGCGCTTCCTGGAGAAGCCGACCTGGGGACAGGTCTTCTCCGACACGGTCAACACGGGCATCTACGTCATGGAGCCCGAGGTCTTCAACTACGTCGACCCCGATGTTCCCGTCGACTGGTCCGGCGATGTCTTCCCGCAGCTGATGAAGGAAGGCAAGCCGATCTACGGCTACATCGCCGAGGGCTACTGGGAGGACGTCGGCACCCACGAGAGCTACGTGAAGGCCCAGGCGGACGTGCTCGAAGGCAAGGTCGACGTCGACATCGACGGCTTCGAGATCTCCCCGGGCGTGTGGGTGGCGGAAGGCGCCGAGGTGCACCCCGACGCCGAGCTGCGCGGACCGCTGTACATCGGCGACTACGCGAAGGTCGAGGCCGGCGCGGAGATCCGCGAGCACTCCGTCATCGGCTCGAACGTCGTCGTCAAGAGCGGTGCCTTCCTGCACAAGGCGGTCGTCCACGACAACGTGTACGTCGGTCAGCACAGCAATCTGCGCGGCTGCGTCGTCGGCAAGAACACCGACATCATGCGGGCCGCCCGGATCGAGGACGGCGCGGTCATCGGTGACGAGTGCCTGATCGGTGAGGAATCGATCGTCCAGGGCAACGTCCGCGTCTACCCGTTCAAGACCATCGAGGCCGGCGCCTTCGTCAACACCTCGGTGATCTGGGAGTCGCGGGGACAGGCGAACCTGTTCGGCGCCCGTGGCGTCTCCGGCATCCTGAACGTCGAGATCACTCCCGAGCTGGCGGTCCGGCTCGCCGGTGCCTACGCGACGACCCTGAAGAAGGGCGCCACCGTCACCACGGCCCGTGACCACTCGCGAGGTGCCCGCGCGCTCAAGCGTGCGGTGATCTCCGCGCTCCAGACCAGCGCCATCGACGTACGCGACCTGGAGAACGTGCCGCTGCCCGTGGCCCGGCAGCAGACCGCGCGCGGCAGCGCCGGCGGCATCATGATCCGTACCTCGCCCGGCATCCCCGACTCGGTGGACATCATGTTCTTCGACTCGCAGGGCGCGGACCTGTCGCAGGGCAGTCAGCGGAAGCTGGACCGCGTGTTCGCGCGGCAGGAGTACCGGCGGGCGTTCCCCGGTGAGATCGGCGATCTCCACTTCCCGGCGAGCGTCTTCGACTCGTACACCGGGTCGCTGCTGCGCAACGTGGACACGACCGGTATAGCGGAGGCGGGCCTCAAGGTCGTCGTGGACGCCTCGAACGGCAGCGCCGGGCTCGTGCTGCCCAGCCTGCTCGGCAAGCTCGGTGTGGACTCGCTGACCATCAACCCGGGTCTCGACGAGTCCAGGCCGACGGAGACGGCGGAGATGCGGCGCAAGGGCCTCGTGCGGCTCGGCGAGATCGTCGCGTCGTCGGGTGCCGCGTTCGGCGTCCGGTTCGACCCGGTCGGTGAGCGGCTGTCGCTCGTCGACGAGAAGGGCCGGATCATCGAGGACGACCGGGCCCTGCTGGTGATGCTGGACCTGGTGGCCGCCGAGCGGCGCAGCGGGCGGGTGGCGCTTCCGGTCACCACGACCCGGATCGCCGAGCAGGTGGCCGCGTACCACGGCACCCAGGTCGAGTGGACCACCACCTCGCCCGACGACCTCACGCGCGTGGGCGGCGAGGAAGACACCATCTTCGGCGGTGACGGCAAGGGCGGGTTCATCGTCCCCGAGTTCAGCAGCGTCTACGACGGCACAGCGGCCTTCGTACGGCTCATCGGGCTCGTGGCGCGCACCCAGCTCACCCTCAGCCAGATCGACGCGCGGATCCCGCGGGCGCACGTCCTCAAGCGGGACCTGGCGACGCCGTGGGCCGTCAAGGGCCTGGTGATGCGGCGGGTGGTCGAGGCGGCCGGGGACCGCTTCGTCGACACGACCGACGGTGTGCGGGTCGTGGAGACCGACGGCCGCTGGGTGATGGTGCTGCCCGACCCGGCCGAGGCGGTCACGCATCTGTGGGCCGAGGGGCCGGACGACGCCTCCGCGCAGGCCCTGCTGGACGAGTGGGCTGCCGTCGTGGACAGCGCCGGCCGGTAGTACCGGGAACGGCGTGAGCCGCTGCACGCGTGCGTGCCGGACAGGCGCCCCGGAAGGGGCCTGTCCGGCACGCCGGTGGGGCCGTTCGGAGGTACTGCTCGCGACATGCGACGATGTGCGGCATGCCGCAGCAACCCCCCGTTCGGAGCAGCCCCGCGCGGCCGCAGCGCCCGGACGCCTCCATGTCGTTGATCACCAACGTCATGGATCACAGCCTCGACGACGGATACGCCGAGGCCGCCGCCCGGAAGAAGGCCCAGGGTGAGGGCGGTCTGCCGAAGACGCTCCGGGCCAGACTGGGCCTGGCCGCCGGCCTCGTCCTCGCGGCGCTGGTGGTCACCGTCGGCGCGGCCCAGGCGCGTGTGGCGGCGCCCGTGGTGGCCAAGGAACGCCAGGAACTGATCGACCGCGTCGACAGCGAGACCAAGGACGCGGACAAGCTCGAGAGCACGGTCGACAAGCTGCGCGACGACGTGGGTGCGCGCCAGCGGGCGGCCCTGAGGTCCAGCGGTGGCAGCGCGGCGGCGGACCTGGTGGGTGTGCTGTCCGGGGCGTCCGCCGTGCACGGGCCCGGCGTCAGGCTCGTCGTGAACGACGCCAAGGAAGCCACCAGCGGCGGGGACGGGTCCAATCCACGGGAGACGTCGGGCTTCTCCGACACCGGCCGGCTGCGCGACCGCGACATGCAGCGCGTGGTCAACGGGCTGTGGGCCTCGGGGGCCGAGGCGGTCTCCATCAACGGGCAGCGGCTGACGGCCCTGTCCGCGATCAGGGCCGCGGGGGACGCGATCCTGGTCGACAACAGGCCGCTGGTGCCGCCGTACACGGTGCTGGCGGTGGGGGACGGGCAGAGGCTCGGCACCAGGTTCCAGAACAGCGCCGACGGCCTGTATCTGCACGCGCTGGTGGAGAACTACGGCATCCGCGCGACCATCTCCCCGGAGGGTGACGTCCGGCTGCCCGCCGCCCCCAGTGTGATCGTACGTACAGCGCAGCCGAGCAACGAGAACAGCGAGAAGGGCACATCGTGATCGCCGTACTGGGTCTCGTCGTGGGAGTCGTGGCCGGCCTGCTGGTCCGGCCCGAGGTTCCGGCGGTCGTCGAGCCTTATCTGCCGATCGCCGTCGTCGCGGCGCTGGACGCCGTCTTCGGCGGACTGAGGGCCATGCTCGACGGCATCTTCGACGACAAGGTCTTCGTGGTCTCGTTCCTGTCGAACGTGGTCGTCGCCGCCCTGATCGTCTTCCTCGGTGACAAACTGGGCGTCGGCGCACAGCTGTCCACGGGCGTCGTCGTGGTCCTCGGCATCCGGATCTTCTCCAACGCCGCGGCGATCCGGCGACACGTCTTCCGGGCGTGACACTGATGAGCGAACACAACGACGGCAAGGACCGGCCGGAGAGCCGGCTGCCGCAGAGCCGCCCGCCCGAGCACGGGCTGCGCAGGGAACTGCCGGCCGAGGTGCCCGCGTCCGCGTCCCCGCCCGGGGCCGGCCGGCCGGCCGGGGAGCAGCCCCAGCAGCCGCTGACCGGACGGCAGCGGCTCGTCAAGGGCCTGTGGCCGCCGCGTTTCACCCGCGCCCAACTCATCGTCGCGGTGCTGCTGTTCGGCCTCGGCTTCGGCCTGGCCGTCCAGGTGGCGTCCAACAGCGACACCGACAGCGCGCTGCGCGGAGCCCGTCAGGAAGATCTCGTACGCATCCTCGACGAACTGGATTCGCGTACCCAGCGTCTTGAGGACGAGAAGCAGGGACTGGAGAAGCAGCGCCAGGAGCTCCAGAGCAGCTCCGACCAGGCCGCGGAGGCGCGCAGGCAGACCGCCGAGAAGAAGAGGCAACTCGGCATCCTGGCGGGCACCGTGGCGGCGCAGGGGCCCGGCATCACCATGACGATCGAGGACACGAAGGGGACGGTCAAGGCGGACATGCTGCTCGACACGATCCAGGAGCTGCGTGCGGCCGGCGCGGAGGCGATCCAGGTCAACGGGGTCCGGGTGGTCGCCGGCACCTACTTCACCGACTCCGGCAAGAGCGTGAGCGTCGACGGGAACAAGATCGGCGCGCCTTATCGTTTCAAGGTCATCGGCAAGCCGCAGGACCTCGAGCCGGCGCTCAACATCCCCGGGGGCGTGGTGCAGACCCTGGAGAAGGAGCAGGCCACGGCGACCGTGCAGCAGTCCGACAAGATCGTCGTGGCTGCCTTGCGGCAGGTGAAGCGGCCTGACTACGCTCGGTCGTCCTCCCGGTGAACCGGCGGTGCATGGCGGCTGTCGCGTACGGGCATGAGCTTGCGGGGGGTCGGCGCACCGAAGAGGTGGCGCGTGATGGAAACTGTTTGGTGGATACGGACGTTGTGAAGATGTCCGGCTCGGCCGGTGTAGGCAATCAGGGTTCGTCCTGCCCCACGGGCGGGTCTGTTTCGGTCAAGGGGAATCGCCCGTGAAGTTGTTTGCGAAGTTGTTCGGCAAGAGCGCGCGAGAGGGCGGCGACAACGCCACCGCCCGTCATCGTGCGCAGCCTGACGCGGAGGGCCAGCGCCCGCTGTTCCGGGACCAGGTCGCTGGTCCGGGCGGTGACATTTCCGGTGGTCAGGGCGCGGCGTCTGTTGACCCTGCCCAGGCCGGCGGCATAGGTTTCGGGCAACCGTCAACCTCAGGTGCGGGTGGAGGGTTCGCCCCCGGCCCGTACGCGTCCAACGCCCCGGCGGGGCAGCCGCGGCAGGAGGATCCGTCGATGTCGGTCCTGGTGTGTACGAGGTGCGGCAACCGCAACGCGGAGAACGCCCGGTTCTGCTCCCACTGCGGCGCACCGCTGCGCCCCGGCGTGGCGCCCGAGCGGGCCTCCGAGACGACGTCCACGATCTCGATCTCCGGCCTCGAGGCCTACGACTCCGAGGTGACCGGCCAGACGCCGCTGCCGATGCTCTCCCCGGAGGCGCAGGCCGCGGTGGACGCGCTGCCGCTGGGCTCGGCGCTCCTGGTGGTGCGCCGGGGTCCGAACTCGGGCAGCCGCTTCCTGCTGGACAGCGACCTGACCACGGCCGGCCGTCATCCGCAGAGCGACATCTTCCTGGACGACGTGACGGTCTCCCGGCGGCACGTGGAGTTCCGGCGCTCCGCGGACGGCTCCTTCACGGTGGCCGACGTGGGCAGTCTGAACGGCACGTACGTCAACCGGGAGCGCATCGACCAGGTCGCTCTGTCGAACGGCGACGAGGTGCAGATCGGCAAGTACCGGCTGGTGTTCTACGCGAGCCGGCAGGGCATCTGACCCACCCCCGGACCGACGTCCGGGGGGACCCCCAGGGAAGGTCCATGCTGCGAACACCGAGCGGCGGTGCCGGAAGCGGTACCGCCGCCAGGGACAGCGGGCTGATGAGCATCGGCACGGTGCTGAACACGCTGCGCGACGAGTTCCCCGAAGTCACGATCTCCAAGATCCGTTTCCTGGAGGCGGAGGGGCTCATCGAGCCGCAACGGACGCCGTCGGGGTACCGCAAGTTCAGCGCGGGGGACGTCGAGCGCCTCGGTCACGTCCTGCGGATGCAACGGGACCACTATCTTCCGCTCAAGGTGATCCGGGAGTACCTGGACGCCATGGAGCGGGGTGAGGCCGCCCCGCTGCCCCTGGTCGGGCGCCAGCGCACCGCGGAGGACGGCCCGGAGCCTGCGGAGACGCCCACGGTGGCCCGGGTCGGCAAGGCCGAGCTGCTGGCCGCCGCGGACATCGACGAGGCGGACCTGAAGGAGTGGGAGTCCTACGGGCTCATCGCTCCTTTGGCGGACGGGGCGTACGACGCCGAGGCGGTCACCGTGGCCGAGCTCATCGCCGAGCTGGGCCGTTTCGGCATCGAGCCGCGCCACCTCCGGGTGATGAAGGCCGCCGCGGACCGCGAGGCGGGGCTGGTGGACCAGGTGGTGGCCCCGCTCAAGCGCCACCGCAATCCGCAGACCAGGGCACTCGCCGAGGCCCGTACGAAGGAACTGGCGGCGGTCACGACGAAGCTGCACGCCGCTCTCGTGAAGACCGCTCTCGGCGTACGCCTCCCCTGAGTCCTACGGGCCACCGGAACCGGCCCAGGGGCCGGGCTGAGCCCGGTGGGGACCGGGCCCGGAGGGGGGAGCGGCGGGGGTCCGGGCGGCCGGATCGGGCACCTGTTCCCGGCCCGACTACCCAAACGTCCCGGGCACGGCCTAGGGTTGCTGTGTGAACGAGCTCGATGTCGTAGGTGTCCGGGTCGAAATGCCCTCCAACCAACCGATCGTGCTCCTGCGCGAAGTGGGAGGCGATCGTTACCTCCCTATCTGGATCGGGCCGGGGGAGGCGACGGCGATCGCCTTCGCCCAGCAGGGCATGGCCCCCGCGCGACCGCTGACCCACGACCTGTTCAAGGACGTGCTGGAGGCCGTCGGCCAGGAGCTGACCGAAGTCCGCATCACCGACCTGCGGGAAGGGGTCTTCTACGCGGAACTGGTGTTCGCCAGCGGGGTCGAGGTCAGCGCCCGCCCCTCCGATGCCATAGCGCTGGCCCTGCGCACCGGAACGCCGATCTACGGCAGTGACACGGTGCTGGACGACGCGGGCATCGCCATTCCGGACGAGCAGGAGGACGAGGTGGAGAAGTTCCGCGAGTTCCTCGACCAGATCTCGCCCGAGGACTTCGGCAGCAGCAGCCAGTGAGACGCGGCGCCGGCCTGCCGGACCCCGGGTTCCTCCCGGGCGGTGGGCGGTTCCGCGGGGCCGTTGCCCCGGCAATTGCCTCCGGCCAGTGAGAGCGTCCTACGGCTTCCCGCGAGCGCATTCGGCTAGCCTTTCCCCGCGGTGGGATACGGGAAACCACTCCTAGGGTGATTATCACTCGGCGTGCCGAGTGTGGCGATCGTTGACGCACCCCTGGTGACTGCCTACCGTCGAGAAGGCAGGTCAAGGACGGAGGTCGGCGTGAGAACCAGCGGCGACGGTACGGCTGGGGGTGCCCCCGGACGCGGTTTCGGGGAGAGCGGTCCGTACCCGCCCCCGGACTCGCGGCTGCGCTCGAGCGGGGGTTACCCCCATCCCGGCAGCGCGGCCGAGCACGCTCCGCAGCTGCCGACGGCGGTGCCGAACGGCGGAGGGGTGGCGTCCATGACGTCCGAGGAGATCGGCTACCGCGGGCCCACGGCCTGCGCGGCCGCCGGCATCACCTACCGGCAGCTCGACTACTGGGCCCGCACCGGGCTGGTCGAGCCCAGCGTGCGGCCCGCCTACGGGTCGGGCACCCAGCGTCTGTACAGCTTCCGGGACGTCGTCGTCCTGAAGATCGTGAAGCGGTTCCTGGACACCGGGGTGTCGCTCCAGAACATCCGCACGACCGTGCAGCACCTCAGAGAACGCGGTTTCCGCGACCTTGAGCGGATGACCCTCATGAGCGACGGCGCCACCGTGTACGAGTGCACCTCGCCGGACGAGGTCCACGCCCTGCTCCAGGGCGGTCAGGGCGTCTTCGGGATCGCCGTCGGCGTGGTGTGGCGGGACGTGGAGGGCGCGCTCTCCCAGCTGCACGGCGAGCGTATCGACACGGGGGAGACGCTGGTCGGGCAGAACCCGGCGGACGAGCTGGCGCGGCGCCGCAACCGGGCGGTCTGACCGCCGGAGTCCCCGCGGTGCCCTCCGCCGTCACCGCGTTGTCAGTGCCGTGGTGCAGCATCGGAGATGTGAGAAACGCGCCCACGGTCCTGCATCTCGACATGGATGCCTTCTTCGCCTCGGTGGAGCAGGCGTCCAAGCCGAGCCTGCGCGGGAAGGCCGTCGTCGTGGGCGGTCTCGGGCCGCGCGGGGTGGTGGCCACCGCGTCGTACGAGGCACGGGTGTTCGGGGTGCACTCGGCGATGCCCATGGGGCAGGCGCGTCGGCTGGCACCCAACGCCGCCTATCTGGTGCCGCGCTTCACGCTGTACCGGACGATCAGCGACCAGGTGATGGCGCTGCTGCGGGAGCTGTCACCGCTGATCGAGCCGCTCAGCCTGGACGAGGCGTTCGTGGACCTGGAGGCCGGGGGAGCGGCCTGGGACGAGGAGTCGGCGCGGCGGGCCGGGGAGAGGCTCCGCGCGGACATCCGGGCGGTCACCGGGCTCACCGGGTCGGTGGGGCTCGCCGCGTCCAAGATGCTCGCGAAGATCGCCTCCGAGCAGGCGAAACCGGACGGCCTGGTGCTGATCGAGCCGGGGACCGAGCGGGCGCTGCTGGGGCCGATGCCGGTGCGGACCCTGCCGGGGGTCGGCCCGGCCACCGGGGACCATCTGCGCCGGGCCGGGATCACCACGGTCGAGGAGCTGGCCGAGGCGGGCGAGGACGAACTGGTCCGGATGCTCGGCAAGGCGCACGGGCACGCGCTGTACGCCATGGCCCTGGCCCGGGACCAGCGGCCGGTGGTGGCCGAGCGGGAGACCAAGTCGGTGTCGGTGGAGGACACGTACGACGTGGACATCCACGACCGGCTGCGGGTCGGCATGGAGGTGCAGCGGCTGGCCGACCGGTGTGTCCGGCGGCTGCGCGAGGCCGGGCTGTCCGGGCGGACCATCGTGCTGAAGGTGCGGCGGTACGACTTCTCGACGCTCACCCGCTCCGAGACGCTCAGAGGGCCCACGGACGATCCCTCGGTCATCCGTGAGGCGGCGGCGCGGCTGCTGGACTCCGTGGACACCACGGGCGGGGTGCGGCTGCTCGGCGTCGGCGTGTCCGGGCTCGCCGACTACACGCAGGAGGATCTGTTCGCGCAGGCGGCGGGGGAGCGGGCGGTGGACCTCGCCGAGGAGGCCGTGCCGCAGGCCCCGGCGGAGCAGGTGGACCCGGCCGAGCGACAGTGGCGGGCCGGGCAGGACGTGCGGCACGACGACTGGGGACACGGATGGGTGCAGGGCAGCGGGCTGGGCCGGGTCACCGTGCGCTTCGAGACGCCGCAGTCCGAGCCGGGCCGGGTCCGGACGTTCCGGGTCGACGATCCCGCGCTGGCACCGGCCGAGCCCTTGCCGCTGGTCCCGGAGCCGGCCTCGCCCACCCGGCCGGCCTCGGCCACCCGGCCGGCCTCGGCCACCCGGCCGGCCTCGGCCACCCGGCCGGCTTCGGGTGAGCATCCCGGACGTCCGGCCTCGGACCCGGACGGGTACGACGGGCGATCCGGCGGAGGAGTTCAGGGGCCCGGTGCGGGCCGGGACTCCTCCGGTGGCGCCAGGGTGCCGAAGTCGTGGTCCGGGACGCTGGGCGGGGGCGCCGTGTCCAGGCCGTAGTGGTGGTAGAGCTGGAGTTCCTGCTCGGGGGAGAGATGGCGGCCCACGCCGAAGTCGGGGGCGTCCTTGATCAGGGCGCGGTCGAAAGGGATGTGCAGCGTGCCGTCGAGGAATTCGCTGGGCTCCAGGGGGACGAAGGCGTCCCGGGAGAAGAGACCGGTCCGTATGGCCGCCCACGCGGGCACGCCGGTCGCGTCGTCGAGGTACACCTCGTCGATGGTGCCGATCTTGGCGCCATTGACGTCGAACGCCTTGCGGCCGATCAGGTTGCGCGGATCGATGTCGGTTCGCACGGTCCCTCTCTCTCCACGTGGTCGCAACACATCCGTAAGCACTACAAAAGAGCAGATTCAGGGAGGCGGCCACTCGAGGGCTCAGGCGTTGACCCCGCTGGTAGGCTGACAGCGGCTGCTGACCCCGCGCGGGAGAGTCCTCCGACCACGTCGGAGGCGCCGAAGGAGCAAATCCTCCCCGGAATCTCTCAGGCTCACGTACCGCGCGGACGAGGTCACTCTGGAAAGCAGGGCGGGTGTGCACGGCGTCCGCTCTCACCGACGGTGAAAGCCGGTGCCCGCGAGGGCCCGGTGAAGCTCTCAGGTCAGATGACAGAGGGGGAGGCCGTCGGGGTATCCGTACCGGGGTGCCCCTCGAAGGTCGCGTCAGACCAGGAGGCCTCCGCAATGACCGCCCATCGCATTCCGCTCTCCGAACTCGAAGCGGGTATCCCGTTCGAGCAGCGCCACATCGGCCCTGACCAGGAGGCGCGGGCCAAGATGCTCGCGCAGGTCGGGTACGGCTCGCTGGACGAGCTGACCGCCGCCGCGGTCCCGGACGTGATCAAGAACGTCGACGCCCTCGATCTGCCGGACGCCCGCACCGAGGCCGAGGTGCTCGCCGAGCTGCGTTCCCTCGCCGACCGCAACCAGGTCCTCGGCTCGATGATCGGACTCGGGTACTACGGCACGTTCACGCCGCCGGTCATCCTGCGCAACGTCATGGAGAACCCGGCGTGGTACACGGCCTACACGCCGTACCAGCCGGAGATCTCCCAGGGCCGTCTGGAGGCCCTGCTGAACTTCCAGACGGTGGTCGCCGATCTGACCGGCCTGCCCACCTCGGGCGCCTCCCTGCTGGACGAGGGCACCGCCGCCGCCGAGGCGATGGCGCTCTCCCGGCGCATGGGCCGGAACAAGAAGGGCCTGTTCCTGGTCGACGCGGACGCGCTGCCGCAGACCATCGCCGTGATCGAGACGCGTGCCGAGCCGGCCGGCGTCGAGGTCGTCGTCGCCGACCTCAGCGACGGCATCCCGGCCGGGATCGCCGAGCGCGAGATCAACGGCGTGCTGCTCCAGTACCCGGGCGCCTCCGGTGCCGTACGGGACATCAAGGCGGTCATCGACCAGGCGCACGAGCTGGGCGCCCTGGTGACGGTCGCCGCCGACCTGCTCGCGCTGACCCTGCTGACCTCCCCGGGCGAACTGGGCGCGGACATCGCGGTCGGTACGACCCAGCGCTTCGGCGTGCCGATGGGCTTCGGGGGACCGCACGCCGGCTACATGGCCGTCCAGGAGAAGTTCGCGCGCAGCCTGCCCGGCCGTCTGGTCGGTGTCTCCGTCGACGCCGACGGCAACCGGGCCTACCGCCTGGCCTTGCAGACCCGTGAGCAGCACATCCGCCGTGAGAAGGCCACCAGCAACATCTGCACCGCGCAGGTGCTGCTCGCCGTGATGGCCGGCATGTACGCCGTCTACCACGGTCCCGAGGGCCTGCGGACGATCGCCCGCCGCACCCACCGCTACGCCACGGTCCTCGCCGCGGGCCTGAAGGCCGGCGGGGTCGACATCGTCCACGGCGCGTACTTCGACACCGTCACCGCACGCGTGCCCGGCAGGGCCGCCAAGGTCGTCGCCGCCGCCCGGGACAAGGGTGTCAACCTGCGTCTGGTGGACGCCGAGCACGTCTCCATGGCCTGCGACGAGACCACGGGCCGGGCCCAGCTGGCCGCCGTCTGGTCCGCGTTCGGTGTCGAGGCCGACGTCGAGGCGCTGGACGCGGCCGCCGAGGACACCCTGCCCGAGGCGCTGCTGCGCACCGACGCCTACCTCACCCACCCGGTGTTCCACCAGCACCGCTCCGAGACGGCGATGCTGCGTTACCTGCGCCGCCTGGCCGACCGCGACTACGCGCTCGACCGCGGCATGATCCCGCTGGGCTCCTGCACCATGAAGCTCAACGCGACCACGGAGATGGAGCCGGTCACCTGGCCCGAGTTCGGGCAGCTGCACCCCTTCGTGCCCGCCGAGCAGGCCGAGGGCTATCTGACGCTCATCCGTGAGCTGGAGGAGCGGCTCGCCGAGGTCACCGGCTACGACAAGGTCTCGCTCCAGCCGAACGCCGGTTCGCAGGGCGAGCTGGCCGGTCTGCTCGCCGTACGCGGCTACCACCGCGCCAACGGCGACGAGCAGCGCACCGTCTGCCTCATCCCGTCCTCCGCGCACGGCACCAACGCGGCCAGCGCCGTGATGGCCGGCATGAAGGTCGTCGTCGTCAAGACCGCCGGCGACGGCGAGATCGACATCGAGGATCTGCGGGCGAAGATCGAGAAGCACCGTGACGAGCTGTCGGTGCTGATGATCACCTACCCGTCCACGCACGGTGTGTTCGAGGAGCACGTCGCCGACATCTGCGCCCGGGTCCACGAGGCCGGCGGCCAGGTGTACGTCGACGGCGCCAACCTCAACGCCCTGGTCGGCGTGGCCAAGCCGGGCCACTTCGGCGGCGACGTCTCCCACCTGAACCTGCACAAGACGTTCTGCATCCCGCACGGCGGCGGTGGTCCGGGCGTCGGCCCGGTCGCCGTCCGCGAGCACCTGGCGCCGTACCTGCCCAACCACCCGCTCCAGCCGGCCGCGGGACCGGAGACCGGCGTCGGCCCGGTCTCGGCCGCCCCGTGGGGCAGCGCGGGCATCCTGCCCATCTCCTGGGCGTACGTCCGTCTGATGGGCGGCGAGGGCCTGAAGCGGGCCACGCAGGTGGCCGTGCTGTCGGCGAACTACATCGCCAAGCGCCTGGAGCCGCACTTCCCGGTCCTCTACACCGGCCCCGGCGGCCTGGTCGCGCACGAGTGCATCATCGACCTGCGCCCGCTGACCAAGGCGACCGGCGTGAGCGTCGACGACGTCGCCAAGCGCCTGATCGACTACGGTTTCCACGCCCCGACGATGTCGTTCCCGGTGGCCGGCACGCTGATGATCGAGCCGACCGAGTCGGAGGACCTCACCGAGCTGGACCGTTTCTGCGATGCGATGATCACCATCCGCGCGGAGATCGAGAAGGTCGGTTCCGGCGAGTGGCCCGCCGAGGACAACCCGCTGCGCAACGCCCCGCACACCGCCGCCGCGCTCGGCGGTGAGTGGGCGCACGCCTACAGCCGCGACGAAGCCGTCTTCCCGGCCGGCGTCTCGGCCGCCGACAAGTACTGGCCGCCGGTGCGCCGCATCGACCAGGCCTTCGGTGACCGCAACCTGGTCTGCTCCTGCCCGCCGCTGGACGCGTACGAGGACTGAGCGAGCCGCTGGTGAGGGTCCCGCCCGGAATCCGGGCGGGACCCTCGCGTTTCTGCTACGCCGTCGCCAGGGAGACCTCGGTCGCCTTGATCAGGGCGACGACGTCGGAGCCCACGAAGAGGCCGAGGTCCTCGGCGGCGTCCCTGGTGATGGCGGCGGTGAGTTCGCCGCCGTCCACGGTGACCTTCACGGAGGCCATGACGTCGCCGACCACGAGGTGGGTGACCGCGCCGGGCAGCTGGTTGCGGATCGACAGGCCCGCGACCCGGTTGGTGGCCAGGGACACCTCCGTCGACTTCACCAGGGCGTGCACGGCGGAGCCCGGGGCGAGACCGAGCTGCTCGGCGGCCTCCAGGGTGATGGCCGCCGTCAGGTTCTGGCCCCCGGCCAGGCGGACGCCGACGGTCGCCATCACCTCGCCGGGGTGCACCTCGGTGACGGTGCCGGGCAACTGGTTGCGGATGCTGAGGCTCATGGCCCCTCACCGTAGTGGGCGAGGAGGTCAGGCCGGGTACGCGTGCGTCTGCGTCGCCTTGACCATCGCCCAGACCGGTGCACCGGGGTGCAGGTCCAGCTCGGCCGCGGCGACCGTCGTCAGGTCCGCGGTGAGCGGGAGTCCGCCGGTGAGGTCGGCGCGGATCCGGTCGCCGTGCGTCTCCAGGCCCGCGATCTCGCAGCGCCACACGTTCCGGGCGCTCGTACCGGCGGGCCGGTCCCGGAACAGGGTCACGGCCGACGGCGGGAACGCCACGAAGACCGGTCCCGACAACTCCTCCGTGGTCGTGATCTCGGGCCCGGGGTCGAGCCGTACCGTGTGGCCCGCGGCCTGCCCGCGGTAGAGGTTGAGGCCGACGAGCTGGGCGATGTAGTCCGTGCGCGGGTGGCGGGCGATGTGGGCGGGCGTGCCCTCCTGCACGACCCGGCCGTCTTCCACGACCACCAGCCGGTCCGCGAGCACCATCGCGTCCAGCGGGTCATGGGTGACCAGTACGCAGACCGCCTCGAACTCGGCCAGGTGGCGGCGGAGCTGGGCGCGGACCTCCAGGCGGGTACGGGCGTCCAGGGCCGCCAGCGGCTCGTCCAGGAGCAGCAGCCGGGGACGGGTGGCGAGGGCGCGGGCGAGCGCCACGCGCTGGGCCTGACCGCCGGAGAGACGGCGCGGTCGGACGCCCGCGTGACCGGCCAGGCCCATGCGCTCCAGCCAGGCCGCCGCCTGGGCGCGGGCCTCGGCCTTGCCCGTCCCCCGGCAGCGGGGGCCGAAGGCGACGTTGTCCAGGGCGGACAGGTGCGGGAAGAGCAGGTAGTCCTGGAAGACCACGCCGACCGGGCGGGACTCCGGGGGAGTGCGCTCCAGCGGGGTGCCGTCCAGGCGCAGATGGCCGTCGGTGAGCGGGGTGAGACCGGCGAGGGCGCGCAGGGCGGTGGTCTTGCCGGCGCCATTGGGGCCGAGCAGGGCGATGACGTCCCCCGGGGCGGCCGTCAGGGTCACGTCCAGGCGGAACGGGGGGCGGTCGACGACGAGGCGGGCGTCCAGGCCCTCGTCGGGGGCGGCCTCTGGGTGCGGGCGGGGGGTGGTCGGCCGGCCCTCGGCCGGGCTCGGGTTCCTCCCCGCGTCACCGGTGCGGGTCTCGTCGTCGCTTGCCGGTGGCCCGTGTGGGGCGCGAGCGCCGTCGGCGGCCGCGGGTGCGTCCGGGTGCAGGGGTGGCTGTGCGGTGTGGTTGCCGGTGGCCGCCGGTCCGGCGGGACGGTCGGCGGTTGCCGGTACACCTGGGTTCGGCGCGTGGGCGGGGGCGTCGGGGTGCTCGGGGCCGGTGTTCTTCATGAGGTGGTTGTCCAGCGGTCCCTGAGCCCGGCCAGCACCGCGATGGACACCGTCAGCAGGACGAGACTGAGGGAGACGGCGGCTTCGGGGTCGTTCTGGAGGGCGAGGTAGACCGCGAGCGGCATGGTCTGGGTGCGGCCGGGGAAGTTGCCCGCGAACGTGATCGTCGCGCCGAACTCGCCGAGCGCGCGTGCCCACGCCAGGACCGCGCCCGCCGCGACGCCGGGGGCGATCAGCGGCAGCGTGACCCGGCGGAACGCGGTGAAGCGGGAGGCGCCCAGTGTGGTGGCCGCCTCCTCGTAGCGCGGGTCGGCGGCGCGCAGCGTGCCCTCCACGCTGATGACCAGGAACGGCATGGCCACGAACGCCTCCGCGATCACGACGCCCGCGGTGGTGAACGGCAGGGTGATTCCGAACCAGGAGTCCAGCCACTGGCCGATGACGCCGTTGCGGCCGAGGGCGAGCAGCAGGGCCACACCGCCGACGACCGGCGGCAGCACCAGGGGCAGTGTCACCAGGGCGCGCACGAGGCCGCGGCCGGGGAAGTCCGTGCGGGCCAGCAGCCAGGCCAGCGGTACGCCGAGGACGAGGCAGACGGCGGTCGCCGCGGTGGCCGTGACCAGGGACAGCTGGAGCGCCTGCCACACCTCGGCGCTGGTCAGCTGGTCCGGCAGGCTGCGCCAGGGCGCCCGGACGAGCAGGGCGAGCAGCGGCAGCAGCAGGAACGCCAGGGCCAGCAGGCCCGGCAGCAGCAGCGGCAGCGGCACTCCGCGCCGGCCCCCCGTGCCGGCGCGGCGGCGCCGCGGCCGGCCCGTGCGGGGGCCGGTCGCGGTACCGGGCTTGTCGAGCGAGGTCACGGCTTGAGGAACCCGGCCCCGGTCAGCACCTTCTGGCCCTCGGCGGACCGCACGAGGGCGATGAACGCCTTGGCGGCCCCGGCGTTGGGGGCGTCTTTGAGCAGGGCGATCGGGTAGGCGTTGACGGCGTCGGCGGACTCGGGGAACTCCACGCCCTCCACCTTGCCGTGCGCTGCCTTCACGTCGGTCCTGTAGACCAGGGCCGCGTCGGCCTCCTTCAGCTCCACCTTGGTCAGGGCGCCCTTGACGTCCTGCTCGTAGGAGACGGGGGTCAGCTTCACCCTGCCCGCGGCCAGGGCCTTCTGGGCGGCGGCGCCGCACGGCACCGTCCTGTCGCACAGGACGACCTTCAGACCGGACTGGGCGAGGTCCTTCAGGTGGGACAGCTTGTGCGGGTTGCCCGGGACGGTGGCGATCTCCAGCTGGTTGCGGACGAAGGTGGCCGGGGTGCCGGCGGTGCCCTTCTTGTCCGTCACGACCGCCATCGTCTTGGGGCTGGCGGCGGCGAAGACGTCCGCCGGGGCTCCGCCGGTGATGCTCGCGGCCAGGCTGTCGCTACCGTTGAAGCTGAAACTGACCTTGGTGCCGGGGTGCTGCTTCTCGAACTGCCCGCCCAGCGCGGTGAAGCTCTCCTTCAGGGAGGCGGCGGCGAACACGGTGACCGTGCCGGACAGCTTCGGGGCGGGCTTGTCCGCCCGGTCGGTCGAGGAGTCAGAGGAGGAGCAGGCGCTGAGCGCCATCAGGGCGGCTGCCCCCACGCCGGCCGGCTTCAGCATCCGCCGGGTACGGCGCACGGAACGGGTCATCACGGTTCTACTCCTCGGTTCGGTGGACCAACCTGTCGCGCCCCTGAACGGCCGGGCTACGGCCGTGTGGTGATGATACTGCCGCATCTGCCAGCGTTGAGTCTCCTGTCGCATCGCACGAGCCATGAACTCGCGCCTTGTAGCTTGCATGTGCGTTCTTGCGGTGCTTCCGGGCGGGGGCGGCTGTGTCCCGCCCCCGGGTACGACGGAAGGCGGCCCGGCGGGCGCCGGGCCGCACGGACGGCGGAAGGGGGGACGAGGAACGGGGCCGCCCACCGGCCGGCCGGTGGGCGCCGCCGGTCAGACCCGGTCGATGTGCACGTTGGTGGACTTCACGCGGGCGGTGGCCTCCACGCCGACCTCGAGGCCGAGTTCCTCCACGGCTTCCCGGGTGAGCAGCGAGACGAGCCGGTGCGGGCCCGCCTGGATCTCCACCTGGGCGGCGACGTCCCCGAGTTTGATCGCGGTGACGATGCCGGGGAAGGCGTTGCGCACGGAGGTGTGGGAGGCGTCCTCCTCACCGCTGCCGCCCGCCCGGGCCAGTTCCACCGAGAACGCGGCCAGGTCCCGGCCGTCGATGAGGCGCCGTCCGGACTCGTCGCGGTGGGTGGTCATCCGGCCGGCGTCGGCCCAGCGGCGGGCGGTGTCCGGGCTGACGCCGAGCAGCCGCGCGGCCTGGCCGATCGTGTAGGACTGCATGCCGGTCACGATAGGGCACCGCGGACCTGGGCCTGACGGCCGTACCGTCACCCGGTGTGCACGCGCGGCCGGCGTGTCCGGTCCGGTTCCGCCTCGCGCAGTACCTCCCGGGTCACCGGTGCGACCTCGCCCTGGCCGAAGAGGAAGAAGCGCAGGAAGTTGGTGAACGGACTGCCCTCGGTCCACTCGAAGTAGATGTGCGGGGTGCAGCCGGTGACGTCCCGGACGTGGAGGAGGAGCGCGGCCAGGGCGTTGGAGATGGAGGAGTGCTCCAGGGTCAGCACACGGTAGCGGCCGTGCAGGACCTCGCCGCGCACGGTCAGGCCCGTCTCGAACTCGGAAGGATCGGTCACCGTGACCTCGGCGAAGACGAAGTCCTCCTGTTCGGGCATGTCGTTGTCGGCCCGGATCTGTTCGATCTTCTCGCGGTACTCGGCCTTGTCACGGCGGTCCGGCTCGTTGGCGATGAACCGCATCTTCCGGCTGGCCATGTCCCGGATGAACCGTTCCGCCAGCGGGTCCAGCGTCACGCTGGTCACCCGCAGTTCGAACGCGCGGGCCAGCCGGGACAGCAGGGAGACCAGGATGATGCCCGCGATGAAGCAGGCGCCGATCTTCACACCGTCCGGGCGCTCGATGACGTTGACGACGGTCGTGTACAGGAACACCGCCGCTATCACCGCGAACCCGATGGTCCAGCCCCGCTGCCCCGCCTTGCGCGCGGCGATGGTCACCGCGATCGCGGCCGAGCTGATCAGCACCAGCACACCGGTGGCGTAGGCGCCGCCCTGCTTGTTGACGTCGGCGTCGAAGATCCAGGTCACCAGGAAGGCGACCAGCGTGAAGACGATCACCATCGGGCGTACGGCACGCGCCCAGTGCGGGGCCATGCCGTAGCGGGGCAGGTAGCGCGGCATCAGGTTCAGCAGACCGGCCATGGCGGAGGCGCCCGCGAACCACAGGATGGCGATGGTCGAGACGTCGTACACCGTGCCGAAGATGCCGCCGAGGTACTCGTGCGCGAGGTACGCGAGCGCGCGGCCGTTGGCACTGCCGCCGGTCTTGAACTCCCGTTCCGGGATCAGCAGCGTGGTGATGAAGCTGGTGGCGATCAGGAAGCAGCTCATGACGAGCGCGGCCGTCGTCAGCAGCTTCCTGGTGTCGCGGATGCGGCCGGCCGGCCGCTGCTCGGTGTCGCCGGGGTCGCCCTGGACGTGCGGCATGACGGCGACACCGGTCTCGAAACCGGACAGGCCCAGGGCGAGCTTGGGGAACACGAGCAGTGCCACGCCGACCATGGCGAAGACGTTGCCGTGTTCCGTGGTCAGGGCACCGGCCCAGTCGGTGACCAGGTGGCCGGCGGTGACGACGTGCCACAGGCCGGCGATCACGACGACGACATTGAGCCCGAGGTAGACGCCGACCAGGGCGACGGCGACCCCGATCGCCTCCAGGAAGCCCTTGAGGAAGACCGCGCCGAGCAGTGCCACCAGGAACAGGGTGATCGGCATCTGCTTGCCCTGGAGGGCGTTCGTCAGGTGCGGGTTCTCCACCAGGTGGGTGGCGGCGTCGGCGGCGGAGAGCGTCATGGTGATCAGGAAGTCGGTCGCCGCGAAGCCCAGCAGTGTGAGCACGAACAGCTTGCCCTGCCAGAAGGACAGCAGGCGTTCCAGCATGGCGATGGAGCCCTCGCCGTGCGGGCTCTCCTCGGCCACCCGGCGGTAGACCGGCAGGGCGCCGGCCAGGGTCACTATGACCAGCACGATGGTGGCCACCGGGGAGAGCAGACCGGCCGCCAGCGCGGCGATGCCCGGCTGGTAACCGAGGGTGGAGAAGTAGTCGACACCGGTCAGGCACATCACCCGCCACCAGCGCTGTCCCTGGTGCGGCGGCCCGGGCTCGGCGTGCGGCCCCGTGTGGCCACCGCCCTTGCCCATGTCGGACAACCCCTCGAGCATCCAGGCGCGCAGGCGGCTGGTACTGGGAGGGCGCTCGGTCGTGACCATCGGCGTGCTCCTGACGTGCGGCTCAGCTTTTTCCGGCCATCACGTGGGACGGCGGCAACAGCGTAAGCAGAGCGTGATGCCGAGGCATGGGGATCAGACCCCGGACGGCGTCAAACTTGCGTTAAGAATGGCCCGTGAGGGGAGAGACCGCACCAAATGGCGAGGCAGGAGGCCCGCGACGGCCGAGGGGGCGGGCGCGTGGGGGAGGGCTCACGCCGGCCGACCGACGACCACGGAGCGTCACTTCCCGGCCGTAAACCCCTGAGCGCCGCCCCCGGCGGGGCATCGGGGAGCCACTCCCGACGCCCGTAGGCCCCCGCCGTACCCGTAGGGACCGGTGCCGGCCGCACGCCGATCATTCACGCAGCCGTTCCGCCCTCGGGGACCACGGCTCCTCGATAGAATTCGTTGTTGAATTCGAAACTTTCGAACCTCTTCGGGAGCGAGCATGCGGACCTACGACAATCCCGTCCTCCCCGGTTTCCACCCCGACCCGAGTGTGTGCCGGGCCGGGGACGACTACTACCTGGTGTGTTCCAGCTTCGAGTACGTCCCCGCCGTTCCCCTCTTCCACAGCCGGGACCTGGTGCACTGGCGTCAGATCGGCAACGTCGTCGACCGGCCGGAGCAGCTCGCGCTGTCCGACGACGTCCCGGCCTCGGGCGGCATCTACGCGCCGACGATCCGCCACCACGACGGACGGTTCTACGTGATCACCACCGCCGTCGGCGCCGGCGGCACCTTCCTCGTCACCGCCGACCGCCCGGAAGGGCCGTGGTCCGACCCGGTGTGGATCGACCTGCCGGGCATCGACCCCGACCTCGCCTGGGACGAGGACGGCAACTGCTGGTGTGCGATGGCCGGGGTCACGGTCGCCCGGATCGACCCGGGCACCGGCAAGGTGCTGGAGGGCCCGCTGCCGATGTGGTCCGGGACCGGTCTCGCGGACCCCGAGGCCCCGCACCTGTACCGGATCGGTGACCGGTGGTACCTGCTGCTCGCGGAGGGCGGCACCGGCCTGGGGCACGGAGTGTCGGTCGCGCGGGCCCGCTCGCCGCGCGGCCCCTGGGAACCGGCGCCCGGCAATCCGCTGCTGTCCCACCGCGGCACCGGCCTGCCCGTCCAGTGCACGGGGCACGGCGACCTGGTCCAGGCGGCCGACGGCAGCTGGTGGATGGTGCTGCTGGGCACCCGGCCCCGCGGCTGGTTCCCCGGGTTCCACGTGCTCGGGCGGGAGACCTTCCTGGTGCCGGTGGAATGGTCCGACGGCTGGCCCGAGGCGGGAGCGGTGCGCGAGCGGCATCCGGCGCCGGCCGTCTGGGCACCCGTCGAACAGCCACCCGTACGGGACGACTTCACCGGCACGGAGCTCGCGCCGCACTGGATATCCCCGCACCGCAGGCCCGAGGGCTGCTGGTCGCTGACCGAACGGCCCGGCCGGCTCACCCTGGCGGCCACCGGGGACAGCCTCGACCGGCCCGGGCACACCTTCGTCGGCCGCCGCCAGCAGCACCACGACTGCCGGGCGGCCGCGCTGCTGGAGCCCGGGGCGGCACGGGCCGGGCTGTCCGTCCGGCTGGACGAGGCGCACCACTACGACCTGGAGGTGAGCGGAGGAACGGCGGCCGTGATCGCGCGCATCGGCCCACTGCGCCGAACGGTCGCCGAACAGCCGGTGCCGGCGGGTCCTCTCACCCTGGCCGTCGACATCCGCGCGAGCCGCGACCCCGGACCGCGGAACGGCCCCGACACCCTCCTCTTCACCGTCGGGGCCGGCGAGGGGACCCTCCGGCTGGCCGAACTCGACGGCCGCTATCTGTCGACCCAGGTGGCCACCGGCTTCACCGGCCGTGTCATCGGCATGTACGTCACCGAGGGCCGGGCGGCCTTCGACTGGTTCGACTACCTGCCCGCGGACGCCACGACCTGATCCTCGAGGACATGTCTCGGGGCCGGTACGCACCCGGTGGGTACGGCCGGCCCCTCGGTTGCCGTGCCGCTCTCAGGCGGCGGTCATCACCCGCTCCGCACCGAGCGGGCGGTGCGGAGCGATGACGCGGCCGTCGGGCAGCAGCTCGCCGGTGTCCTCGAAGAACAGGACGCCGTTGCACAGCAGGCTCCATCCCTGCTCCGGATGGTGCGCCGTGAGGCGGGCGGACTCCCGGTCGGCGGATTCGGCTGTCGGGCACGGCGGCTGGTGCTGGCACATGGGCGGGATCTCTCGTTGGGTCGTGGTCATGTCCGTCCCCCGTGGTGGTGAGTCGGTCGGATCCAGTGTTGTCCTCTGGGCGTCATTCCGCAGGGATTTCACGGCACCGCTTCTCACTGGTTCAGGACGCGTCACCCGCCCGGTCGGTTCAGTCGAACTGCACTGTCCCTTTGGGTGGTTCAGGCTGACCGGATAGGGCTAGTCCATACGGAAGAGATCCGTTGGCATATGCCCATCCCGAACGCTCGTGCCAGGCGCCGGGCGCCGGGCACCGACGGCCGCGTGGCGGCCGTGGAAAAAGAGTCGTACCCCGCTTCCCTCCCGGGCGACGGGGTACGCGGGCGTGGGTCAGGCGGGCGAGCCGAGCAGCGGGAGGGGAGTCGCCCGATGGGTCAGCACCGGAAGCAACTCGGCCACCCGGAACGGGCGGTGCGCCGGGATGCCGGGCGGCGCCGGGGCGAGCGGCACGAGCAGGTCACCGGCGGCCGGGTGACCCTCGGTGCCGTCACCGGTGCAGTCGTCGTGCAGCCAGAGGGTGAGCATGTACAGGCCGGGGAGCGACAGCAGCCGTGCCTGGTACGGGTGCTGGAGCGCCTCGGCCTGGTGCAGGGCGCGTTCGGTGGAGGCGACGTAGGGACCCTCGAAGAAGTGCGAGAAGGCCCAGCCGTCGGGAGTGAGCATGGTCTCGGCCGCGGCCACCGCGCGATCGCCGCACCGGATCAGGAAGCGCCAGCCGGCCAGTCGTGTCGCGGACAGACCTTGCGCGGTGATCCGGTCCAACACGTGGACGGGCAAAGGGAATTCGGGCGTCGCGGGACCCTGCGCGGCACGCAGGGAAGGGGTACGCGCCTCACGCACCGCGGTGGGGGAACCGAGGGCGGTGAGGACGGAGCGCAGGGCAGGCGCGGGGGCAGGGGGAACATGCAACGGCATGGTGGGTCGCCTCTCATTCGACAGGCGCGGCGGCGCGAGGAGGGTGGGGCGGACGGCGCTGTCTGCTCACGGAAGGCCGGAGAGGTGGGGGCCCTGGTCGGGTCTGGACGAGGGTGCGGCTCTGTCTTTCGCCCGTCAACCGTGACGGCGGAAACGCGGCAAAAACCAGGACCGAGGGCGCCAACCTTGTGCCTTGTGGACGGAGTTTATACGACGCGTGTTCGGCCGGTGTTTCGGCTATCCCAATTCCGCGTGACGGACAAGGCGGAATTGGGTCGCTGATTCGCGGAGAAAATCCCGATTTCGCGGGGGATCCGTCGCCGCTGACCTCGTCGTACGCGCCGGTAGCGGTCGGCCGAATGTCGTCGGCGTTTTTCACGAGGCGTACGGGGCACCCGAAGGTGCGAGCTGCGGCATGCCCCGTGAATGTGCCGCGGGGAACATTCCGACAGAGTAGCGGGCGGCGGGCCGACACGGGACGTTATCGATCGCTTCGGCTGGGCATCATCCCTCCTGACGTGGGAGCCCGGCGAAACGGATCGTCGGCCCGCCCGTCCGAGGAGGGACTCTTCCATGGGGGAGAAGGTCGTGGCAGGGCAGTTCGACCTGTCCGATCGCCAGCGCTACCGCGAAAGGCTGCAGAAGTGCCTGACGGGGCTGGAGCGACTGCTGGCGGAGAAGCGATTCGACCGTCCCAAGAACCTCATGGGGGTCGAGATCGAATTGAATCTCGCCGGCCGTGACGGCATGCCGAAAATGTTGAACGGACAGGTACTTGAACGCATCGCAAGCCGTGACTTCCAGACCGAACTCGCCATGTTCAACCTGGAGGTCAACATAGCCCCGCACCGCCTGGGCGGCCGGGTGTTCGACCAGCTCGCCGAGGAGCTGCGGACCTCCCTGGCCTACGCCGACCGGAAGGCCGGTGAGGTGGACGCGGGCATCGTGATGATCGGCATCCTGCCCACGCTGGGCCGCGACGACCTGGTCTCCTCCAACCTCTCGGAGGCCGACCGGTACGCCCTGCTCAACGATCAGATCGTGGCCGCGCGCGGGGAGGACTTCCGGCTCGACATCGAGGGCGTGGAGCACCTCGTGTGCACGTCGAAGTCCATCGTCCCCGAGGCCGCGTGCACGTCCGTGCAGCTGCACCTCCAGGTCACGCCGGAGCGGTTCGCCGACGTGTGGAACGCCGCGCAGGCCGCGTCCGCCGCGCAGATCGCCGTCGGCGCCAACTCCCCGTTCCTCTTCGGTCACGAACTGTGGCGCGAGTCCCGGCCCCCGCTGTTCACGCAGTCCACCGACACCCGCCCGCCCGAGCTACAGGCGCAGGGCGTACGGCCGCGGACGTGGTTCGGCGAGCGGTGGGTGTCGTCCGCGTACGAGCTCTTCGAGGAGAACCAGCGCTACTTCCCGGCTCTGCTGCCGATCTGCGACGAGGAGGAACCGCTGGAGGTCATCGAGGCCGGCGGGGTGCCCAAGCTCGCCGAACTCGTCCTGCACAACGGCACCATCTACCGGTGGAACCGGCCGGTGTACGACATCGCGGACGGTGTCCCGCACCTGCGCGTGGAGAACCGGGTGCTGCCCGCCGGGCCGACCATCATCGACATCATCGCCAACGCGGCCTTCTTCTACGGCCTCGTCCGCGCCCTCGCCGAGGAACCCCGGCCGGTGTGGACGCGCCTGCCGTTCGCCGCGGCCGAGGCGAACTTCGACGCGGCGTGCCGGCACGGCATCGACGCCCGCTTCGTCTGGCCGAAGCGGGGCCGGTACGGCGGGACGGGCGAGGTCGACGCGGTCACACTGGTCCGCGACGAGCTGCTTCCGCTCGCCGCCGCCGGACTGGACGCGTGGGGCGTGGAGGCCGCGGACCGGGACCTCTACCTGGGCGTGATCGAGGAACGCTGCCGGCGCCGCGTGAACGGGGCGTCCTGGCAGGCGGCCACGTTCCACCGGGCGCTGGAGAAGGGGATGTCGCGCGACGCGGCCCTGGCGGCGACGACGCGGCGGTACGCCGAGCTGATGCATGTCGGGGAACCGGTCCACACGTGGCCGGTGGGCCTGCCGGACCCGGTACCGCTCGGCTGACGCCCGGCCCGCGCCGCGGCGCCTGAGCCGCGCGCCGAAGGCCGCGCGCAGAAACCCGGACCGCCGGGCGCGGCGCGGGGCTTGCGGGCTTTGCGCCGGGTCCGTGGGCATGGCGCCGGGACCCTCGGGCGGGCGCCGGGTTGCCGGACCTTGCACCGGTCCGTGGGTGTTGCACGGGCCCCTCGGGCGGGGCGCCGGTACTCGGGGTATTGGGCCGGGCTTGCGGGCTTTGCGTCGGGTCCGTGGGTGTTGCACGGGGCCCCTCGGGCGGGGCGCCGGTACTCGGGGTATTGGGCCGTGCTCGCGGGCCTTGCGCCGGGTCCGTCGGCATGGCGTCGGGACCCTCGGGCGGGCGCCGGGCTGCCGGACCTTGCACCGGTCCGTGGGTGTTGCCCGGGGCCCTGGGTGTTGCGCCGGGTCCCTCGGCGTGGCGCCGGGGCGCCGGGTCTTGGCGGGGCTGCCGGGTGTTGCGCCGGTTCGTGTGTGTTGATCCGGGCCCCGGGCGGGGCGCCGGGCCCCTCGGGTGTGGCGCCGGTCCTCCGGGTATTGGGCCGTGCTCGCGGGCTTTGCGTCGGGTCCGTGGGTGCGGCGCCGGGTCCCTCGGCGGGGCGCCGTGGCGCCGGGACCCTCGGGCGGGGCGCCGGGCTTCCGGGCCTTGGCCGGGGCCGTGGGTGTTGCCCGGGTCCCCGGCTATTGAACCGGGCTGCCGGACCTTGCACCGGTCCGTGGGTGTTGCCCGGGGCCCCGGGTGTTGCGCCCGGTCTCTCGGCGTGGCGTCGGGCCTCCCGGTATGGGCGGGGCTGCCGGGTGTTGCGCCGGGTCGCCGGGCTGTGCGCCGGGTCTCCGGGCGTGGTGCCGGGCCTGCGGGCATGGCGCTGGGTGCTCCCGGGCCTTGCGCGGGGCCCTCGCGTACGGCGCTGGGTTCCCCCCGGGCATGGCGCTGGGCCCGGGGTATCGCGCGGGGCTCCCGGGCATGGCGCCGGATCCGGGGTACTGCGCCGGCCCCCGTGGCATGGCGCTGGGTGCCCGGGCCCTCGCGCACGGCGCTGGGTGGCCCTGGGGCTTGCGCCGGCACCTGGCCTCGCGTGAGGCCCCCCGGTCAGGGCGTTGGCCTCTGGTGCAGGGTGCAGGGTGCCGGGCGCTGGGCAGGGTGCCGGCCGTGGTCCCCGGGCGGGCAGCCGGGGGCCCCTCCGTGGCGGGCCCGGTGCGCGTTGCCTGGGGCGCCTTCTGTAATCCTTGCCGGGCGAAGGCGGGCCGGAGGCCCGTGAGGCGGCTGGAGGCAGGGGTGCAGGTGGAGGCTGACTCGGTGGCCGGTTCCCCGGCGCGGGCGAGGGACCCGCGGCGGATACTGCGGGACGAGACACTGCTCGTACTCGCCCTCTCGCTCGGGGCGAGCGGCGTGTCCGCGCTCATCAGCTTCATCGGCTCGGTCACCCGGCCGGGTGGCCTCAAGGACCAGGCGGCCACCCTCAACGCCTCGGCCGCGCCCGGCCGCCCATGGCTCGACCTGGCCTGGCAGCTCTTCGGCATCGCCAGCGCCCTGGTCCCCGTGGCCCTGGTCGCGCACCTGCTGCTGCGCGAGGGCGCGAGCCTGCGGACGCTCGGCTTCGACCGCACCCGCCCCGGGCCCGACCTGGCCCGGGGCGCCGGCGTCGCGGCCGTGATCGGCAGCACCGGCATCGCCTTCTACCTGGCCGCTCGCGGCCTCGGCTTCAACCTCACCGTCGTCCCCGAGGCACTGCCGGACGTGTGGTGGAAGTACCCGGTACTGATCCTCTCCGCCCTCCAGAACGCGATCCTCGAAGAGGTCATCGTCGTCGGCTACCTGCTGCGCAGGCTGGGCCGGCTGGGCTGGACCCCGGGGACCGCGCTGGTGGCCAGCGCGGTCCTGCGCGGGTCCTACCACCTCTACCAGGGCATCGGCGGCTTCCTCGGCAACATGGTCATGGGCGTGGTGTTCGTGTACCTGTACCGGCGCTGGGGCCGGGTCGGGCCGCTGGTCGTCGCGCACTCGCTGCTCGACATCGGCGCGTTCGTCGGCTACGCCCTCCTCGCCGGCAAGGTGGGCTGGCTGCCGACGGCCTGAGCACCGGCGGCCGGACCGGTCAGGCGCGCAGTTCGCCGTCGATGACCGTGACCGCACTGCCGGTGAGCAGCGTCCGCTCGCCCCGCAGCCCGGTGCGGACCAGTCCGGTGCGGCGGGAGGCCTGGAGTCCGGTGAGGTCGTCACGGCCGAGGCGCGCGGACCAGTGCGGGGCGAGCGCCGTGTGGGCGCTGCCGGTGACCGGGTCCTCGTCGATACCGACGTTCGGGAAGAAACAGCGGGAGACGAAGTCGTAGCCGCGGGCCGGGTCGTCGGCGCGGGCGGTGGCGATGACGCCGCGGGACGAGAACGCGCCGAGAGCCCTGTGGTCGGGGGAGAGACCGAGGACGGTCTTCTCGTCGGCCAGTTCCACCAGCAGGTCACCCACGTTCGGCCCGGTGTCGAAGGCGCCGACCGGCGCCGCGCCCAGCGCCTCGGTGACCCCGGCCGGCAACTCGACGGGGGTGAGCGGGGCGGTCGGGAAGTCGAGCGTGATCGACCAGTCGGCGGCGGGCGTGGCGACGAGGACCCCGCTGCGGGTGGCGAACCGCACGGAACCCGTGTGGGCGCCGGTGGTGTGCAGCACGTGGGCGGTGGCCAGCGTGGCGTGGCCGCACATCGCGACCTCGGCGACGGGCGTGAACCAGCGCAGCGCCCAGTCCGCCGCGCCGCCGGCGGGCAGCCGGTGCGCGAACGCCGTCTCGGCGTGGTTCACCTCCATGGCGACGTTCTGAAGCCAGTCGTCGTCCGGGAAGACATCGTCCAGGAGCAGGACCCCGGCCGGGTTGCCGGCGAAGGGGCGGTCGGTGAAGGCATCCACGATTCGCATACGCATGCCGCCGACGCTAGCGCCCGCGCAGGTCCCCGGCCCACGGCCAATCCACGTGAACTGGTCTCCTTCCGAGGGCATCACCGCGACGGGCGCCGCCGGCTGCCGCTGCTCAGTCGATACAGAACTCGTTGCCCTCGATGTCCTGCATGCAGATGCACGAATCGGTGCCGTCGTACAGGAGTCGCACGCGTACCGCGCCGAGCTCCACCAGCCGCGCGCACTCGGCTTCGAGCGTGGCCAGACGCTCCTCACCCACGAGGCCGGTGCCGACCCGCACGTCGAGATGCACCCGGTTCTTGACGGTCTTGCCCTCGGGAACGCGCTGAAAGAACAGTCGCGGGCCCACACCCGTGGGGTCAGTGCATGCCCACCATGACCCCTGATCCTCAGGCGGCCGTGAGCGGTCGAACTCCTCCCAGGTGGCGAACCCCTTCGGCGGCGATACGACGTACCCCAGCACCTCGCACCAGAAACGGGCGACGTGCTCAGGTTCTGCGCAGTCGAAGGTGACCTGGAACTGCTTGATCGATGACATCGGCGCACCATAGCAGGGGGCTCTCCTGCTCATCTCCCGTTGGCTGCCTGCGCGTTGGAGATGGGGTGTCCGCTGTCCTGTGACAGTGAACCTTGACCGATTGCCGCTGAAGTCCGACCGCCTGGAGGCGCTCTACCGGCGGACCGCCGAGATCAGTCCGCCGGGCCGCTCCTCGCGCTGCGGCGGGGTGCTGATCGGGCGGCCGTAGGCGGCAGCGCGCTCGCGCAGGGTGTGGCTGTCGGCCTCCCAGCCGTGCCCGGCCAGCCATCCAGCCGGGTCGTCGGGCATCTCCGAGACCCACATGGACGCCGCCGATCCCGGCTCGGCGTCCGCGCCGAAGCGCTCGATCACGCCGCGCGAGCCCAACGTCAGCCCCATCCGACTGCCTGGCGCCGACTGCGCGCTGATCCGGGCCAGCAGCAGCTCCACCGCGTCCTCGGGCAGATAGATCAGCAGTCCTTCGGCGATCCACACGGTCGGCACGGCCGGGTCGTGCCCTGCGGCGGCCAGTGCGCCTGGCCAGTCCTCACGCAGATCCACCGCGACGGTGATCCGCTCGCAGCGCGCGACGGCCCGCTCCTGGCGCAGCACCGAAGCCTTGAAGTCCAGTGGGGCGGCTGTGTCGACCTCGAACAGCCGGGTGCCCTCGGGCCAGTCCATCCGGAAGGCCCGGCTGTCCATGCCGGCGCCGAGCAGCACGACCTGCCGGACCCCGGACGCGGAGGCCTGCTGCAACAGGTCGTCGAGGAACTTCGTCCTGATGACGATGGAGAACGACACGGCCAGCCTTCGGCGGCGCGCGGCCTCGTCATCGGGCAGCGGCGGCGAGGAGGGCCACAGGCCGCCGGCGGTGGCGAAAGCCTGCGCCAGTGGGTCGCGGAACAGCGAGTTCTCCCGCTCGGTCTCCAGCGCCCGCACCCGGGCCACCCCCACCGCCGTGGCCCACACTCCCGACGGCTGCAACCGCTCCTGCTCATCAGCCATCGCGCCAGCCTAGATGATCGATTCCAAGGGGAACTGATGAGTGGAGCCAGGTGCATGCGCGGCCAGCCGGTCATGCGCGTACTGATCGCCTACGACCACTGAACCCCTTGGAATCGATCACGCACGCGGAGGCCGGCCGCGTCTTCCGCTGCCGGTATGCCAGGACACCCGCTTCGGGAGGGGTATTGCCATGCGAATTTCGCCGATATATCGTTGAGACATCGCGAACGATACGCGATGCACACATGACAGGTCACTGATGAATGGAGTGAACGCGATGCGTACCCACGGATTCGAGCGTGGACATCGGCACGAGGGCCCCGGCCGCCGCGGCATGGGCGGCTTCGAGGGCCGGCGGGCCGCCTTCGGGCCCTTCGGGCCGGGTGGACCGGGATTCGGTCCCGGCGGCCCCGGCTTCGGGCCGGGCGGCTGGGGGTCACGAGGCCGGGGCGGTGGACGGGGACGGGCGCGGCGCGGTGACGTGCGCGCCTCGATCCTGGCCCTGCTCAAGGACCGGCCCATGCACGGCTACGAGATGATCCAGGAGATCGCCGAACGCAGCGGCGGCGCGTGGAAGCCGAGTCCCGGCTCGGTCTACCCCACCCTCCAGCTGCTGGAGGACGAGGGGCTGATCACCAGCGAGAGCGAGGGCGGCAAGAAGCTGTTCTCCCTCACCGAGAGCGGACGCACCGCCGCCGAGGAAGGCGCGGAAGCGCCCTGGGAAGAGGCCTCGCGCGGGGTCGACTGGGAGGCCCTCGGCGAGATCCGCCAGGCCGGATCGGGCCTGATGGAAGCCTTCGGGCAGGTCTTCAGGACCGGCAGCAAGGAGCAGCGCGAGAAGGCGCTGGCCGTCATCAACGACGCCCGCAGGAAGCTGTACCTGATCCTCGCCGACGAGCAGTGACGCTCGTACGTGCCCGGGCGCCCCGTGCGGTATCCGCGCGGGGCGTCTGCGTGCTGACGGACGATCAGGTCGGTCATGGGGGACCTGTGTGGCCGGGGCGCACGGGCGGTCCGCGTGCGCCCCATGATGAGTGCCGGCTGGATCTCCTCCGCAAGGATGACTTTCCGGTAGCCGATGTCCACTCTCCGTGGGACGCGAGAATGGTTCCCCCCGTGGATGACCGGTGCGCTTCCGCCTGATGGGGTAGAGGACGTGCACACCCGTACAGCCCACCGCACCGCCCACGACCAGTCGGTGCCGCACCAGGACGGCGCCGCCGAGCTCGGTGCCGAGCTGGCGGCGGTGGTCACCGGTGCCCGTCGCAGGGCCGTCCGGGACGGGGACCGGCAGACCGACACCGCCCATCTGCTCCACTCCCTTCTCGAACACGACCCTGAGGTCCGCGCCGCCGTGGGCGGCCCCGCGCGGCTCGCCCGGCTCCTCGGCTACCTCGTTCAGCGCAGCATCGGCTACGGGCTGCGCTGGCAGGGCAGCGTGGAGGACTCCGGGCCGATCACCGTCGTACCGCCACCGGCGGACCCCGCCGGTCCCCCTGGCCCCACTCACAGCGCGGACCCGGCGGACGACGCCGCTCCGGCCACGTGCGCCGATCCGGCCGGCCATGACGGTGGGGCCAGGGAGGTTGACGGGTGGTCTCCCGCCGCGTGGGCCGCTCTCGCGGATGCCCGAGGGCGGGCCCGGCGGCGGGGTGCGATCGAAGTCGCCGGCGCGGACCTGCTCACGGCGCTCGTCACGGATCCGGGCTCCCGGGCCGTCGAGGTCCTGGCGCGCGCCGGCATCTCCGCCCCCGAGCTGGCCGCGCGGGCCGTAACCGGCCCCGACGAGTCCGCCGACGACGACGGAACCGTGGGCTGACCCTTCCACCGTCCGCCGCGGCGGGGCCGCCCTCCGGTCCCCTCCCACCGTCCGCTGCCGGCGGGGCCGCCCCCCGGGTCCCCTCCCACTGTCGGCCGAGGCGACGGGGCCGCCCTTCGGTCCCCTTCCGCCGTCCGCCGAGGCGACGGGGTCGCTCCCTGATCCCTCCCACTGTCGGCCGAGGCGACGGGGCCGCGGGCTGACCCTTTCACGCGGCGCGCCGCGGACGACGAGACCGCTCCTTGATCCCCCCGCCGTCCGCCGGCAACGGCGGGGCCGCCCTTCACCTCTCCCGCCATCCCCCACCGGCGGCGGGGCCGCTCTTCACCTCTCCTGCCATCCCTCGCCGACGGCGGGGCCGCTCTTCACCTCTCCTGCCATCCCTCGCCGACGGCGGGGCCGCCCTTCACCTCCCCTGCCATCCCTCACAGGCGGCGGGGCCGCCCCCTGACCCCTCCCCCCGTCCACGACCTGAGACAGGTGTCAACACGCGTGACGCTGCTGTCGTCGCCTGTCATCATGTGCCGGTGCATACGTCTGTGAGCAGTCAGGACAGCCCCGGCAAGGGCGCCGGGCTCGGCCTCGCGCTCGTCTCGGCGCTGGCCTTCGGCGGGTCCGGGGTGGCCGCCAAGCCGCTGATCGAGGCGGGACTCGACCCGCTGCAGGTGGTGTGGCTGCGGGTGGCCGGCGCCGCCCTGATAATGCTGCCGCTCGCCGTGCGGCACCGCGCCCTGCCGGGCCGCCGGCCTCTGCTCCTCGCCGGGTTCGGGCTGCTCGCCGTCGCCGGTGTCCAGGCCTGCTACTTCGCCGCGCTCTCCCGCATCCCGGTCGGCGTGGCACTGCTCATCGAGTACCTGGCGCCCGCGCTGGTCCTGGGCTGGGTCCGGTTCGTGCAGCGACGGCCCGTGACGCGTGCCGCCGCGGCCGGTGTGGTCCTGGCGGCCGGCGGTCTCGCCTGTGTGGTGGAGGTGTGGTCGGGCCTGAGCTTCGACGCGGTGGGCCTGCTCCTCGCCCTGGGCGCCGCCTGCTGCCAGGTCGGCTACTTCGTGCTGTCCGACCAGGGCAGCGACGCCGGCGCCGAAGCGCCCGATCCGCTCGGCGTCATCGCCTACGGACTCCTCGTCGGCGCCGCCGTGCTGACGGCCGTCGCCCGCCCCTGGCGCATGGACTGGTCGGTGCTGGCCGGCTCGGCCCGGCTGAACGGCGCCGCCGTGCCCGCTCTCGCGCTGCTGGCCTGGATCGTCCTGGTCGCCACCGTCCTGGCGTACGTCACCGGCGTGCTGTCCGTGCGGCGGCTTTCCCCGCAGGTCGCCGGAGTCGTGGCCTGCCTGGAGGCGGTCATCGCGACCGTGCTGGCCTGGGTGCTGCTCGGCGAGCACCTCTCCGCGCCCCAGGTCCTCGGCGGCGCGGTCGTCCTCGCCGGTGCGTTCATCGCCCAGACGTCGGCCCCCGCCAAGGGCGATCCGGAGCCGGTCGCCGAGGGCGGTGCGGAACGGGAGTTGTCCGCCCGCGGTACCGCCGCATAGGGTCTCCCCATGCCGTCGAACGCACTCGTCCTTCCGCCCCCGGCCGCCTGAGGCGGGCCTCCGGGAGATCGGTCCCGCGCCATCCGCGCAGGGCCGGACGGTGCTGCCCGCAGACGAAGTCCGCGCGTCCCGCCGAAGCGGGGCGCCCCGAGCTTCCGCACCTCGCGTGCGTTTCTGCGGAGAGATTCCCTTGTCGAACGCTGTTTCCGGCCTGCCCGTCGGGCGTGGCCTGCTCTACTTGATCATCACCGGTGCCGCCTGGGGCACCGCCGGCGCCGCCGCCTCGCTGGTCTTCCGGGCCAGCGACATGGGCGCCTTCGGCCTGTCGTTCTGGCGCTGTGCGCTGGGGCTCGCCTTCCTGTCGGCCGGCCGCCTGCTGCGCCCGCGCGTCCGGCCGGGCGAGGCCGGAGCCGTAGCCGGGCCCGCGCCGGTACCCGTACGCCGCAGGATGGCCCGCGCGGTGGCCACCGGGACCGGGCTCGCCGTCTTCCAGACGGCCTAC
This sequence comes from Streptomyces sp. NPDC006309, assembly GCF_040613095.1. Classification (NCBI taxonomy): domain Bacteria; kingdom Bacillati; phylum Actinomycetota; class Actinomycetes; order Kitasatosporales; family Streptomycetaceae; genus Streptomyces; species Streptomyces sp. NPDC006309. The sequence goes on from NZ_JBEXRO010000022.1 coordinate 34,145, forward strand.
TTCGCCGCCGTGGCCTCGACGGGACTGGCCGTGGCCACCGTCGTCACGCTCGGCGCGGGTCCCGTGCTCATCGCGCTCGGCGCCCGGCTGCTGCTCGGCGAGCGGCTCGGCACGGGCGGTGTCGTGGCCGTGGCGGGCGCACCGGCCGGGCTGGCCGTACTGACCCTCGGCGGTTCCGCCGCGACGGTCCACCCGGCCGGTGTGCTCCTCGCGCTCGTCTCCGCGTCGGGCTACGGCGCCATGACCCTGCTCACCCGGTGGTGGGGCCGGGACGGGAACGCCGACGCCTCCGGTACGACCGTGGGCGCCTTCGCGGTGACCACCCTGTGCCTGCTGCCGTTCGCGGTGCACGAGGGACTGCTCCCGCACACCGCCCACCCGGCCCGGCTGCTGGGGCTGCTGCTCTACGTCGCCGCCGTACCCACGGCCCTCGCGTACGCGCTCTACTTCGCGGGAGCCGCCGTCGTACGGTCCGCCACGGTCTCCGTGGTCATGCTGCTGGAGCCGGTGACCGCGGCCGTCCTCGCCGTCGCCCTGCTCGGCGAGCGGCTCACGGTTGCCACCGTGGCCGGCACCCTGCTCCTCCTCGGCGCCGTGGCCGGCCTCGCCGTGAGCGAGGCCCGCGGAGCCGGCCGGTCGGCTTCGGTCCCGGTGTGAGGCCGCGCCGTCATCGCGCCGCCAGGTAGTCCGGCAGACCGGTACCGGGCGCCAGGTCGGCGTTGGGGACCGGTGTGCCGTACCCCTTGCGGAGCGGGACGACCCCGGCCCAGTGCGGCAGGCCGAGGTCCTCGGGCTCGTCGTTGGCGTCGCCCGTGCGGACCTTGGCGGAAACTTCCTCCAGGTCCAGGCGGATCACCGCGGTGGCGGCCAGTTCCTTCTTGTTCGCGGGCCGGGAGTCGGCGGCCCGGCCCGGGACGACATGGTCCACCAGCGCGTCCAGGGCGAGGCGCCGCTCCTCGGGGTCGGTGACCTCGTGGGCGGTGCCGTGCACCACCACCGAGCGGTAGTTGATCGAGTGGTGGAAGGCGGAGCGGGCCAGCACCAGCCCGTCGACGTGGGTGACCGTCAGGCACACCAGCAGGCCCGGGTCGGCCTGGCCGGTCATCCGCAGCGGACGGGAGCCGGTGGAGCCGTGGACGTAGAGCCGCTCGCCCACCCGGCCGTACAGCGTCGGCAGTACCACCGGGGCGCCGTCCCGCACGAAACCGAGGTGGCAGACGTACCCCTCGTCCAGTATCGCGTGCACCAGTTCCCGGTCGTACGACGCCCGGTCCGCGGAGCGCGTCGGCACGGTCCGGTCGGTCGGTGTGTAGGCGGTGGGCTGTGTGTCCTCGGTCGTGCCCTGCATGACGGTCCCCTCCATGGCGGCCTGCGCGTGTCATCGTGATTGCACTAGTGCATAATGTTCTTTGTGCTAGGAGAATATAGGATCAGTGGGCGTGGCGCAGCCGAGATCGCGGCCGACGTCGAACGCGCGGTCGGCACCGGGGAGCTGCGACCGGGCCAGCACCTGCCTGCCATGCGGGAGCTGGCGGCCCGGCTGGGGGTGAACCCCAACACGGTCGCCGCCGCCTACCGCAGCCTGCGCGAGCGCGGCGTGATCGAGACGGCCGGCCGCCGGGGCAGCCGCGTCCGTCCCCGGCCGGCCACCACCGGACGCGAGCAGCTGCGCGTGGAGGTGCCCGCCGGGGGCCGGGACCTGTCGACCGGCAACCCGGACCCGGCCCTGCTGCCCGGCCTGGCCCGGGCGCTCACCGCCGCGGCCGAGGTGGCCGGCCGACGGCCCGTCCTGTACGGCGACGACCCGGTCGACGCGGACCTCGCGCGGGTGGCCCGCGCCGAACTCGACGCCGACGGCGTTCCCGCGGGCCCGCTGGCCGTGACCTCCGGCTCCCTCGACGCCGTCGAGCGCGTCCTGACCGCGCATCTCAAGCCGGGGGACACGGTCGCCGTCGAGGACCCCGGCTGGGGCGGCCTGCTCGACCTGATCCCCGCCCTCGGCCTGCACGCGGCCCCGGTCGGCGTGGACGACGACGGACCGCTCGACGGCCGACTGCGGCACGCCCTGGAGTCCGGCGCCCGCGCCGTGATCGTGACCGACCGCGCGCAGAACCCGACCGGCGCCTCCGTGACCGCCACGCGCGCGCGTGCCCTGCGCGCGGTCCTGCGTGACCATCCGGGGACCCTGCTCATCGAGGACGACCACGGCCACGGAATCGTCGACCTTCCGCTGCATCCCCTCGCGGGCGTCACCCGCCACTGGGCCTTCGTCCGCTCCGCCGCCAAGGCCTACGGTCCCGACCTGCGCCTCGCCGTCCTCGCCGGGGACCCCCTCACCGTGGACCGGGTCCGGGGCCGCCAGCGTCTCGGCCCCGGCTGGGTCAGCCTGCTGCTGCAACGGACCGTGGCCCACCTCTGGACGCACGGCGCGATCGACCGGGCCGCGGTGGCGCGGTCGTACGGCGCCCGCCGGGACGCCCTGGTCGGCGCGCTGGCGGAACGCGGGGTCGCCGCGCACGGCCGCAGCGGCATGAACGTCTGGGTGCCGGTCCCCGACGAGACGGGCGCGGTGGCCCGCCTCCTCCAGGCGGGCTGGGCACCGGCCCCGGGCGCCCGCTTCCGCCTGGCCTCACCCCCGGGCCTCCGCATCACGGTCTCCCCGCTCGCCGAGGAGGACGTCATCCCGCTGGCGGACGCGGTGGCGACAGCGGTACGTCCGTCACCGGCGCGGACCTACGGCTAGGTCGTGTCGTCGAACTTCCGCCGTACGGCCTAGGTCGTGTCGTCGGACTTCCGCCGTACGGCCTAGGTCGTGTCGTCAAATTCCCGCCGTTCGTTCGGAGGGCGGGCTCTGCGGCGTCAGGTGCGTGCTCTCGGCGTGCCGGGTCCTGACTCTCGTACTGGACGTACTCGGGTCGGGGCCCGGTGCGGCGAGAGTGCGTGCATGGCGTCGTGGAGCAGGCGGGAGTTTGACGACACGGCGTAGGGGCGGGCTGTCGAAGAGGCGTGGGCACCGGGGCGGTGCCCACGCCGCCGGGCGCCCCCACGCGCCCCGCCCGCTCGGGCGCCCGGCCCGCTCGGGTCCGACTCGGGCTCGGCCTTCCGCGCCCGGCCCGCTCCGGGGGCCCCACTCGCGTCCGCCCCCGCCCCCCGCTCGAGCGCCCCGCGCCTGTAAGCGAGCCCGCGTCCTGCCCGCTCGGGCGTCTCCGCACCGGGCGGGACGCCGCACCCCACCGCGAGCAGGCCCTGCACTCTCGCCCGCCGCCCCCACGCCCCGCCCGGTCCGGTCCGGCGCTCCGCGTTCGCGTCCCCCTCAGCTCCGCTTCATGCGTATCTGGGTAAGTGCGGCGCCCGTCAGTACGATCACCGCACCCACCGGGGTGCTCCAGTGGAGCGATTCGCCGAGGATCGCGACCCCCGCGGCCGTGGCGATGACGGGGATGAAGTACGTCACCATCTGGGCGGTCGTGGGGCCGACCTCGGCGACCAGCCCGTACTGGAGCAGCACGGCCAGCCCGGTGCCCAGCGCGCCCAGCGCGGCGACGGCCAGCAGCGGCACGAGCGCGAAATGCCGCGGAACATCGGTGAACAGTGGTGTCACCACGGCCAGTTGAACCGTCGCCAGCAGCAGCTGGCCCCCGGTCATCGCCAGATGCGAGTTCCCGGTGCCGGCCAGTGTCCGCCGGACGTAGATCCACCCGACCGGGTAGCTGAACGATGCGAGCAGCGCCAGCGCCGTGCCCTTCGCGTCCAGGCCGTGGAAGCCCTGCCAGGCCCCCAGCACCGTCAGCACCCCGAGGAAGCCGAGCGCGAGGCCGGCGACGCGCACCCGGGTCGGCCGGTCCTCGGAGAGGGCGACGAGGGAAAGGGCCATGCCCCACAGCGGGGACGTGGCGTTACAGATGCCGGCCAGCGTGGACGGGATCGTGAGCTCCGAGTAGGCGAACAGGGAGAACGGCAGGGCGTTCAGCAGGAACGCGGCGACCGCCATGTGCCCCCACAGCCGGGCCCCGCGCGGCAGCCGCTGCCGCTTCACGGCCATAGCCGCCATCAGCACCGCCGTGCCGAACACGAGCCGTCCCAGGGTGACCTGGAAGGGGGCGTACCCGTCCGTCCCCACCTTGATCAGCAGGAAGCTAAAACCCCAGATCGCGGACAGGGCGGCGAAGCGCAGCCTCCAGTCGAGGCGGGCGCGGGCGCGGGCGGGGGATGCGGACCGGGTCGGGGGTGCGGTGATCGTGCTCATGGCTTCAACGATGCGGCAGCGGACCTCGTAGCACAATCGAGAATTTCCACCCGGTACCTCTTAGAATCGCTTACATGTTGAACCTGGAGCGCCTGCGCACCCTCGACGCCCTCGCCCGGCACGGCTCGGTCAGCGCGGCGGCCGACGCGCTGCACGTGACGACCTCCGCGGTCTCGCAGCAGCTGAGCAAGCTGGAGCGGGAGACGGGTCAGCAGCTCCTGGCCCGGAACGGCCGGGGCGTACGGCTCACGGACGCCGGCCGACTGCTGTCGGAGCACGCGGGCCGCATCCTGTCGCAGGTAGAGCTGGCCGAGTCGGACCTGGAGGCGCACCGCGGCCAGGTCGTCGGCGAACTCAGACTGTCGGCGTTCCCGACCGCGGCCCGGGGGCTCTTCCCGGACGCGCTCGGCGCCCTGCGCACCGAGCACCCGGGGCTGCGGGTGCGCTCCAGCGAGCTGGAGCCGGAGCAGGGCATCGCCGGGGTGGTCCGCGGCGATCTCGACCTCGCGGTGGTCCTGGACTGGTACAACAAGCCGATGCCCGTGCCCGACGGCCTGGTCAAGGCGGCCCTGCTGGACGACCCGGCCGATGTCGCCATGCCGGCCGGGCACCCGCTCGCGGACCGGGACGAGGTCGACCTCACCGAGTTCGCCGAGGACGAGTGGATCACCTGGGGCCAGGGCGAGTTCTGTCACGAGTGGCTGATGTTCACCCTGCGGTCCAAGGGCGTGGAGCCGATCGTCGGCCACCGCGCGGGGGAGACCCACACCCAGCTCGGCCTCGTGGCCGCCGGCCTGGGAGTGTGCATCGCGCCGCTGCTGGGCCGCCACCCGGTGCCCGAGGGGGTCGTGCTGCTGCCGCTCAAGCAGCGGATGCGGCGGCACGTGTACGTCGTCTGGCGCGCGGACGCCGACCGGCGCCCCTCCATCCGCGCGGCGGTGGACGCGCTGCGCGCGGCGGCACGGAAGCTGGGCTGAGTCGCAGGGCGTTGCCGTCGGACTCCCGTCGCCCGTGGAGCAGGCGGGAGTCCGACGACACGGCCTACGTCCCGCCCAGCTTCCGGAAGTCCCAGGACACGATCTTCTCCGGGGTGAGCCGGGCCCAGGCGTGCCGGCCGTCGTGCGGCATCTCGTCCAGGCCGAAGTTCTTCCGCGCGAACAGCGTCTCGGCCGTGTCGAGTTCGGCGCACAGCTCGCCCGTGCGCGGGACCTCGCCCACGAACTCCACCCGGCCGGACAGCTCGACCCCGCGCAACTGGTCGTACTCCTCACCCGAGTCGACCACGACCGCCACCCGCGGATCGCGGCGCAGTTGTGTCCAGCGCCGGCTGCGGACCACCGAGTACAGCCACAGCGAGGTGCCGTCCCAGGCGAACCACAGCGCACTCACATGCGGGGTGCCGTCGGACGAGACGGTCGCGACCCGGCAGGTGCGCTGGGCGGTGAGGAACGCGTCCAGTTCGCCGGGCGTCATCATGATCCTCCGGCCCCGGCGCTGCTGCGTGACGGTCATGCTGCCCCCTCTTCTCCCAGGTCGTGCCGGAGGAACGCCCCCCTGCGGCGATCCTCTGGCATCACGTCAGGAAAGGGAACGGTCCGGCTTGCGCTCGGCCCCGGGCGCGCGGGCGGGGCCGAGGCCGGGTCAGGCCAGTTCGATCTGGTCACCGGAGACCGTGATCTTCGCCGGGGGCAGGGCCCGGGTCGCCGGGCCCTTCTTCACGCTGCCGTCCTCCGCGGAGAAGTGGCTGTTGTGGCAGGGGCAGACGATCTCGCCGTTCGCCACGCTGCCCACCGCGCATCCCTGATGGGTGCACTTGGACGAGAACGCCTTGTACGTGCCCGCCGTCGGCTGCGTGACGACGACACCGTGATCCTTGAAGATCTTGCCGCCGCCCTCGGGGATGTCCGAGGTCTTGGCGAGCGCCGTGCCGCCGGCCGGGGAACCGCTGTCCTGCGAGGAGCCGGCGGCGCCGGCCCCGGTGCCGGTGGTGTCGGCCGAGTTGTCGGTCGAGCCGCAGGCGGTCAGCGCGGCGGCGAGCCCCGCCGCTCCGGCCGCCGCCATGACGGTTCGGCGGGCCGGTGCCGGTGCCGTTTCCGGCGGGAGCGAAGCGCTGGTCATGTGGGATTCCCTTCCGCGGAGCCTCTTCGTGATCCGTGATCCGTGATCCGTGATCCGTCATGGGGTACGGCCCTGCGGCGGCGGCCGTTCAGGCGGGCACCCGGATCCCTGCCGCCGGATCACCGGCGGGCCGTGGGCCGCGACTGCGCAGCGGGTGCCGGCCGGACGCCGGCCAACCCCGGTGACCTCGGGCGACACTCAAGAAAGTCACATGAGCGGCAGACAGCTGAGTAGCGGCCGGGACGGCGGTGCCCCCTGCCGGGCGCACGACTGCGGCAGACGCGTCGCTCGTCACTCCGAGCGCTTGAAGCGGTGGGCGGCCCAGAGGAGGGCCAGTGCGCCACCGGCGAGGAGGAGAGCGGCTTCGAGGGGGAGGGGCGGCTGCCAGCCGGCCCATTCGATGCCCCCGACGGCTGCTCGGTCCGGCGCCCGCAGGGCGATGCAGCCGCGGAGCAGGTCCACTCCGTAGGCGATCGGATTGGCATCGGCCAGTGCGCGCGCCCAGCCGGGCATGGTCCGCAGCGGGAAGAAGGCGCCGGAGACGAACAGCAGCGGCATCATCACCAGACCGAGCAGCACGTGGAACGTCTCGGCCCGGCGGAGGCTCACGGCCACCGCCAGGGCCAGGGCGGTGATGGTGAAGGAGGCCAGGACCATGCTGACGAGAAGCAGCACCAGGAGTTGCGGGTCGTAGGGCAGACCGGCGGCCCCGGCCAGGCCGAGCAGTACGGCGCCCTGGGCCGTGGCGGCCAGGGTGCCGCCGATACAGCTGCCCAGGAGCAGGGTGGTGCGGCTGACCGGGGCCATCAGGAGTTCACGCAGGTAACCCCTCTCCCGGTCGTTGATCAGGCGGACGCCGACAGTGATCGCCGGCATCTGCACCGTCATCATCAGCATCCCGGGGAACAGGTACGTCCGGTAGCCGACGCCCAGTGAGGCGCTGGGGATGAGAGCGGCCAGGCCGCCTCCCAGGATGAGGAGGTAGAGCACGGGCTGGAGCAGCATCAGCGCGGTGTGGGTGCGTTGGCCGGCCAGGCGGAGCAGATCGCGGTGGACCAGTGCGTGGACCGCGCGCAGCTCGTGCCGTAGACGTGCCGGCCGTTCGCTGCCTGAGATGCCGGAGGGGCCCGAGGGGCCGGAGGTGTCCGAGGTCTGGAGTGTGAGTGTGGTCATGGGCCGCCGTCAGCTTCTGCCGTGCTTGCGCGTGGGATGGGAGTGGTGGCCGGAGTCCGGGCGGGTTGCGTGGCCTGAAGGCTGCGGCCGGTGTGGTGGAAGAAGACATCGTCGAGCGTGGGCGCGGTCGCGGAAGCGGCGTGCACGGCGACGCCGTGTCCTTCCAGAGCCGCGCACAGGCGGGGGATCCAGGTGCTGCCGTCGGGCGCCCGCAGGCAGACCCCGTCGGCGTCCACGGTGATGACGCAGTTCGACGGCGCCGTCCGGCGCACGACCCGTCGTGCGGTCGCGTCGTCGCTGGTGCGCAGCACCACCCGGTCGTCCCCGATGGCGGCCTTGAGCGCGGCGGGCGCGCCCTGCGCCACCAGCCGGCCGCGGTCGATGATGGCGATCCGGTCGCAGTTCTCGGCCTCCTCCAGATAGTGGGTGGTGACGAAGAGGGTGCTGCCGTACCGGTCGCGCAGTGCGCGCAGGTGCTCCCAGACCTGGGCGCGGGCGTAGGGGTCGAGTCCGGTGGTCGGCTCGTCCAGGAACAGCACCCGGGGTGCGTGCAGGAGCCCGCGGGCGATGTCCAGGCGGCGCCGCATGCCGCCGGACAGGGTGCGTACGGGGGAGCTCCGCCGGTCGGTGAGGGCGACCATCTCCAGCACCTCGGTGGCGCGCCGGCGGGCGTGGCGTCGGCGCAGCCCGTACAGGCGCGCGTGAATGTAGAGGTTCTGGTCGGCTGTCAGGTCCGGGTCCATGGCGCTGTGCTGGAAGAGCATGCCGACCTGTTGACGTACCTGGTGGGGTTGGGTGAGCACGTCGGCACCGGCCACCGTGGCGTGACCGGCGGTGGGCCGGGCCAGGGCGCAGAGCAACGCGATGGTGGTGGACTTCCCGGCGCCGTTGGGGCCGAGGAAGGCGAAGGTCTCGCCTTGTGGCACGTCCAGGTCCAGGTCGCGTACGGCGTGGGTGAGGGTGCCCTCCGGCCCCGGGTAGCTCTTCGTCAGACCACGGGTGCTGATGGCGTACGCGGGCTCGGGGGCGTGCTGGGTGGCGTGCGGGCTGGTGAGGGGAGCTGTCATGAGGGCTGCCCGGGTGCGATCGTCTCCACCGGCATGCGGCTGCCTGCGGGTCCGACCCCGTCCACCGGTAGGCACCGGGCGCGCCCCGCCCCGGGCGGGCGGTGGAACCCGGTGCCGGCCGGGAGCCGTCGCGGGCAGGGGACAGGGGGACCGGCGCCCTGGCGGCGCTGACGGCCGATGGTGCCGGTGCGCTGGACGGGCGGGACCGTTCCCTCGGCGGTCGGAGCGGTACGGATGTACGGGCGCGGGGCCAGGGGGCTCATGTCGTCTCGTCGGCCTTACCGGTCGTGGGAGCAGCTGGGTCGCGGTCGCGGAGGCACGGGGCAGCTGTTGCGTGAGGCTCTCCGGTGCTTCTCGCGCGGTCGTGGAAGGCGGCGGAGGCTGTTGGCCGGTGGGACGGCCGCGTCCCGGATCCGGCCGTCACTCCGGCCGGCGGCTGTCCGGGGCTGCCCGGGTCAGCTGCCGGCCGAGTGGTGCCACCGGACTAGCAGGTCATGCCGATGCAGATGGTGTTGAGGGCGGTCAGCAGGCCGACGCAGACACAGGTCGCGGCGAACGGCGTTCCGTCGACGCTGACGGGGTCGGTCTCGGGAAGGGCGTGCAGCCGGGCCAGCAGTTCGAGGTCCTGGTTCTCCATGGGTTTCTCCTTCTTCTGTGGGGGTGGCGGCAGAACTCCCTGCCGCTCAGGCCGGCAGCTGGACCATCCAGTGCCGGGGGTCGGCGTGGCGGATCCGGAGGAGGAAGGCCAGGATTCCGGCGCTCCCGTCGCTCCAACTGGTCGAGACGTCCCCGTACTCGTTGGGGAAGACCACGTGGCCCTGGCGGTGGGCCCGTTCGGCGACGATGAGGCGGGCCAGCTCCGCGGCCATGGCGTGGTAGGCGGGGTCACCGGTGGCGTCGGCCATGTCGAGGAGGAAGTCGCCGTTGCCCGCCAGCCCGTGGCACTGGGTGAGCGCGGCGCAGGAGGCACGTTCCGTGACGGCGTGCGCGGCTCGGCGGGCGAGATCGCCGAACGTCTCCTCGCCGGTGACCTGCCACAGCCGGACGAGGAAGGTGCCGACGCCCGCGGCGCCGTGGCACCAGTAGGGGGCCGTGGGCACATCCGTGGCCTGGGCGGGCCAGTGGGCCGTCGGGCCGGTGAGCACAGCGCTGGCCACCAGGTGCTCGCCGGCCTCCACGGCCAGTTCCAGGTGCTCGCGGCGTTCGGAGACGGCCGCGGCGGCCAGGAGGAAGAAGCCGATGCCGGCCGTTCCGTGGGCGAAGCCCAGGTAGCGTTTGCCGGGTTCCTGGGAAAAGGCTTCCGCGGGAACCGCCCAGCTGACTCCGGACTGTTTACGCTCAGCGGCGGCGACCAGCCGGTCCGCGGCGGCGACGGCCAGTTCGGCGAAGCGTGCGTCGCCGGTGCGGTGATACAGGTGCAGGGCGGCGAGTCCGCTGCCCGCGGCGCCGTGGGTGATGTCGTGGCTGGGCGTGGACTGTTGCGGTGCCAGGGCCAGGGCCAGCGCCTGATCGGTGAGTTCGCGGTCATCGATGGCGCGTCCGGCGTCGTACAGGGCCCAGGCGGTTCCGCGGCCGCCGAAGTGCAGGCCGGGGCGGGTGGCGCCGCTCTCGGCGCGACGTGCGATCCAGTGGCCCGCGGTGGAGATCAGCTCCGGCAGGCGGGGGTCGCCGGTGAGTTCCCAGTACCGCGTGAGCACCGCCAGGACGCCGGCCGCGCCCTGCTGCACGGTGCAGGGGTCGCTCTCCCCGGCCGTGGTGGACACGGGCCACAGCCGCCGGTCGTCGGCCGGGGTCATCGAGTCGATGAGGTGGCTGACGAGCCCGGCCACCGGATCCTGGAGGCCGCCGTCCCGGGCCGGGCCGGCGGCGGCGTCGCACACCGGCCGTGCCGGAACCGCCTTCCGGAGAGCCTCTCGGGCCCTGCTCGGGGCCCAGCGCTCGGCAGGATCGTCCTTCATCAGGCCGAGCAGCATGTCCGCCAGACCGTCCGGCAGGCGCAGCGGCCCGGTGACAGCGGCCAGCCATGCGGCGAGCCGCTGTTCCGCGGGCCGGCCGGCAGGCTCCTCGGGCAGCAGGTTCGGCACCTTCCCGGCCAGGACGAAGCACGCGGTGGCGCCCAGGCTGTAGTAGTCGGCCGTCGGGGAGACGGGTGCGCCGGTGAGGCGTTCGGGTGCGCTGAACCCCGGGGTCCCCAGGCGCGTCGGCCGGGGGGAGTCGTCCTCCAGGACCGCGAGTTCCAGGTCGATCAGGCGCAGTTCGCCGTCCGGGCGGACCATGACGTTGCCGGGTGTGAAGTCCCGCAGGACGCAGCCGTGGGCGTGGGCCGCGGCGACCAGGTCCACCAGGCGTGCCACCAGGGCCAGCGCGTCGGCGCGGTGACGCTCGCCCCCGAAGTCGCGGGAGTGCTCGGCGACCCAGGTGCGCAGGGCGACCCCCGGCACCTCCTCCTGCGCCAGGAACAGGTGCCCGCCGTGCTCGAACAGGCCCAGCGGCTCCGGAGCGAGCCCGAGGCCCTTGAGCTTCTCCAGCGTCCGGGCCTCGGCGCGCAGCCAGTCGCGGACATCGCGGCCGGCCGCGTCGGCCTCCACGTGCGGCCGGGTCTCCTTGATCACCACGGGAGTGCCCGTGCGGACGTCGGTGCCCCGGTAGACGCCGCCCTTGTTCGTGTGCCGGATCGCCTCCCGCACCGCGAAGCGGCCGCCGAGCACCACCGGGCCGCTCGCCGCCTCCGCCGGACGCGGCGGGACAGGCACCGCGGCGGGGAACGGGCAGACCGCCCAGTCGGGCGGGGAGTACTGGCCGGTGCGCTTGTCCTCCACGGGGTTGCCGTCGGGATCCTCGATGAACCACACCAGCAGGCCGTTGTCCGCCAGCCGCTGCCTGCCGACGAAAGAGCCGTAGCGGTAGTGCACCAGGCTGTGTGCGGCGTAGGGGTGGTCGGACAGGATCCGGGGGCCGGCCAGCCCCGCTGTGGCCCGGTGCAACTCCTGGGCGAGCCGGGCCGCGTCGGCGTCGGAGCGCGGGTAGACGGTGATGAACTTGCCCGAGTTCCCCCGGGGGGTCGCGCGGGTGTTGAGCGCGCTGACCTGGTCGAGCGACCGGGCGAACTTGAACGCCGACTCCTCCGGAAGCAGTACGTCCAAAGCCTTCGCGAGGACCGTCGGCGCGGACGCGGCCGTCGCCGACAGATGCAGCTTCCAGCCCTGCTCGCGCCGTGTCCCGGACCGGGGTGTGACGAGGCACCACATCCCGTCCGTGTCGGCGGTCCAGCGCGCTTCCGTGGCTGTGGCGTGCAGCGCTCGGTCGAGAAGGCCTTGCAGGTCGACTTCGGTGGTGTGGCTCGTCATGCGTGTCCCTCCGAACGGCGAGAACCGTTGGTGGAGACGTGCCCCGATGGCATAGACACACCAACACACACCCGACCGGATTCATCCCATCCGGTAAGCGTGTGGTGGTGTTTTCCCCACCCCAGGAGCGCGCCCGGCGCAGGCAGAGATGAGCGGGCGTATGCGCCGGACGGCAGTCGCCGTCCCGGCGGCCGGCCGCCGCTCGCGGAGGGGGCAAGGCGGAGTCCGTCGTGTCCCTGGCCCGCCGGCTCGGGCGCTCCTCGCGGGTGATCACCCTCGGTTACTATGCTCACTTCACGCCCGAGGCCGGGAGCGACGGGCGACCGGCCGCCGACGGGCTGCCGGGGGAGCCACGGACCACCGCACTCCGCCCGAGGTGGATCTTGTATTGCAAGTCTGAAGAGACGGATGGCCCGGGGAAATGCTGAGAGAGGTCACCGCGACCCGCTACATCACGCCCCTGCGGGAGGGCGGTTCGCTGCCGGGGCTCGTCGAGGCCGACGACCTCGGCACGTACGTCATGAAGTTCACCGGCGCCGGACAGGGCCGCAAGACGCTGGTCGCCGAGGTGGTGTGCGGTGAACTCGCCCGGCGCCTCGGATTCCGGATGCCCCGCCTCGTCACCGTGGGGCTGGATCCCGTCCTCGGGCTCGGCGAACCCGACCAGCAGGTGCAGGACCTGCTGCGCAACAGCGGCGGCACCAACCTCGGCATGGCCTTCCTCTCCGGCGCCCTCGGTTACGACCCGCTCGCCTTCCCGGTGAGCCCCGAGGAGGCCGGCCGGATCGTCTGGTTCGACGCGCTGATCAACAACGTCGACCGCTCCTGGCGCAACCCCAACCTGCTCGTGCACCGGGGCGAGCTGTGGCTCATCGACCACGGCGCCACGATGATCTGGCACCACAACTGGCCCTCCGCCGAGGCTTCCGCGGCCCGCGCCTACGACGCCGGCGACCACGCCCTCGCCCGGTTCGCCCCGGACGTGAGCGCCGCCGCGGCCGAGCTGGCGCCCCGGGTCACCGAGGACCTGCTCGCCGAGGTCACCGCCGAGATCCCGGACGCCTGGCTCGCCGGTGAGCCGGGCTTCGACACCCCGGACGACCTGCGCCGGGCCTACATCCGGCCGCTGCTGGCGCGGGCGGCCGTCATCGCCGGGCGCATCACCGGCATCGGCACCGAGGAGGGCAAGTGAGCGAGCGCCACATCCACATGGCCGGCCATGTCACCGAGCGGCACATCACCCGCGCGGGCCAGGGCGGCGACCGGGACGTGTTCGAGTACGCGCTGCTGCGGGTCGTCCCCCGGGTGGAGCGCGGAGAGTGCGTGAACGCGGGTGTGGTCGTCTACTGCCGCGCCCGGCAGTACGTCGGCGCCCGGACCCACCTGGACGAGACGCGGCTGCTCGCGCTGGACCCGCGGGCCGACGTGGCCGGGGTCCGGGCGGCGCTCGGTGCCGTGGAGAAGGTGTGCGCGGGCGGGGCGGAGGCCGGGCAGGCGGCCCGGGACGACGCCGGGCGCCGGTTCCGCTGGCTGATCGCGCCCCGTTCCACGGTCGTCCAGCCCGGCCCCGTGCACACCGGGCTGACCGCCGACCCGGCCGCCGAGACGGAGCGGTTGCTGGACCTCCTGGTGAGGTAATGGATCACACCGGCCGGGTGTGCCGTTGACACCGGGTGCCAGGGCTTCTAGCGTCACCTGTGCTGAAGGTACTAAGCGGTCGCTCACCGCTTGAGGGGCTCTCTCCCCGGGAGTCCCGGCAGTTCTCTCAAGGGCGAGGAGAAGCAGCAATGTCCACCACTGAACAGCGGGTCGCGGTAGTCACCGGCGCGGCGCGCGGCATCGGCGCCGCAACCGCCGTACGACTGGCCGCCGAGGGCCACGCGGTCGCCGTGATCGACCTCGACGAGGCCGCCTGCAAGGACACCGTCGAGAAGATCACCGCGGCCGGCGGCAAGGCCGTCGCGGTCGGCGCGGACGTCTCCGACGAGACGCAGGTCGAGGCGGCCGTCGCCCGGATCGCGGCGGAGCTGGGCGCCCCGACGATCCTCGTCAACAACGCGGGCGTGCTCCGCGACAACCTGCTGTTCAAGATGAGCGTCTCCGACTGGGACACCGTCCTGAACGTCCACCTGCGCGGCTCCTTCCTGATGACGAAGGCCGTCCAGAAGCACATGGTCGACGCGGGCTTCGGCCGGATCGTCAACCTGTCCTCCTCCTCGGCGCTCGGCAACCGCGGCCAGGCCAACTACTCCGCCGCCAAGGCCGGTCTCCAGGGCTTCACCAAGACCCTCGCCATCGAGCTGGGCAAGTTCGGTATCACCGCCAACGCCGTCGCGCCCGGCTTCATCGCCACCGAGATGACCAAGGCCACCGCCGACCGCGTCGGCATGGGCTTCGAGGACTTCAAGAAGGCCGCCGCCACCCAGATCCCGGTGCAGCGGGTCGGCGAGCCCGAGGACATCGCCAACGCCATCGCCTTCTTCACCGGCGAGGCGGCCGGTTTCGTCTCCGGCCAGGTGCTGTACGTCGCCGGCGGACCGCTCGACTAGGGATTCAGAGGTAGCACGGACATGACTGAACTCCCGGAGCTGTCCGGCAAGGTCGCCCTCGTCACGGGCGCGAGCCGCGGCATCGGCTACGGCATCGCCGAGGCGCTGGTCGCCCGCGGTGACCGCGTGTGCATCACCGGCCGCAACGAGGACGCCCTGAAGGAGGCCGTCGGCACGCTCGGCGCCGAGCGGGTCATCGGCGTCGCCGGCAAGGCCCACGACCTCGACCACCAGAGCGAGGCCGTCCAGCGGACGATGGAGGCCTTCGGCCGCGTCGACTTCCTGGTCAACAACGCGGGCACCAACCCGGTCTTCGGCCCCATCGCGGACCTCGACCTGGAGGTCGCCCGCAAGGTCTTCGAGACCAACGTCGTCTCCGCGCTGGGCTTCGCCCAGAAGACCTGGCACGCCTGGCAGAAGGACAACGGCGGCGCGATCGTCAACATCGCCTCCATCGCCGGCCTGTCCGCCTCGCCGTTCATCGGCGCCTACGGCATCAGCAAGGCCGCCATGATCAACATGACCCAGCAGCTGGCGCACGAGTTCGCGCCCGGCGTCCGGGTCAACGCGATCGCGCCCGGCGTGGTCAAGACCAAGTTCGCGCAGGCCCTGTACGAGGGCCGGGAGGAGGAGGCCGCGGCCCCCTACCCGCTCGGCCGGCTCGGCGTGCCCTCCGACATCGGCGGCGCCGCCGCGTTCCTCACCTCCGGGCAGTCCGACTGGATCACCGGTCAGACGCTCGTCGTGGACGGCGGCATCTTCCTCAACGCCGGCGTGCACTGAGCATCCCTTCCGGGCGCCGATTTTCGGACGGATCGGCGCCCGGAACACCGCCGGCAATCCGCAGAGCGGACTGACAACGTCGTCATCGCCCAGTCGATCGAGAAGGCCTGTTTCCGGGGAGGTTCAGGGGGCCGGACGCTGCGGTATGGTCTGCCGACCTTGGTATGGCAGATCGAGGAGCGTGCGCGTGTTCAACCGGAACCGATTCCTGCGAAGAGTCGCGGCGATCGCGTCCATATCCCTGGTGGCCGGCTGCGGCCTGCTGTCCGACGGCGACCCCAACAGCCAGGGGCCGATCGTCGTGGGCACCACCAGCGCCCCCAGTACGCTGGACCCGGCCGGTGCCTGGGACGGCTCCTGGGAGCTGTACCGGAACATCTTCCAGACGCTCCTCGCCTACCCGAACGGGGCCACCACCCCCCAGCCGGACGCCGCCCAGAGCTGCGCCTTCACCGATTCCACCAGCCGCGTCTACCGCTGCAAGCTGCGCGCCGGCATGAAGTTCTCCGACGGCGACCCGCTGACCGCCCAGGCCGTGCGGCACTCCATCGACCGCATCCGCACCATCAACGCCTCCGGTGGCCCGGCCGGGCTGCTCGGCAGCCTGGACCGCGTCGAGACCTCCGGTGACCGCGAGATCGTCTTCCACCTGAACAAGTCCGACGCGACCTTCCCGTTCGTGCTGGCCACCCCCGCCATGTCGATCGTCGACCCCGACGACTACCCGGCGACCTCCCTGCGCAAGGACACCTCGGTCCACGGCTCGGGCCCGTACAAGCTGGAGTCGTACGCGGAGGACGAGAAGGCCGTCCTGGTCCGCAACGGCAACTACCGGGGCTTCGCCGAGCCGCAGAACAACGCGGTGACCATCCGCTACTTCCAGGACTCCGCCGCCATGGTCAAGGCGCTGCGGAACAAGCAGATCGACGTCACCTACCGCGGTCTCGCCGCCGACGACATCCTCGCCCTCCAGCAGCACAACACCGGGGACCTGCAACTGGTCGACGGCGCCGGCACCGACATCAGCTACCTGGTGTTCAACCCCAAGGACCCCTGGGCCAGGCAGCCCGCCGTGCGCCGGGCCATCGCCCAGCTCGTGGACCGGGGCGCGATCGCGCACAAGGTCTACAAGGACACCGTCGACCCGCTGTACTCGATGGTCCCCAAGGGCCTGACCGGCCACGCCACCGGCTTCTTCGACGACTACGGCGACCCGAGCGTCCCCAAGGCCCGCAAGATCCTCTCCGACGCGGGTATCACCCGGCGGGTCCCGCTCACCTTCTGGTACACCACCGACCGCTACGGCTCCGAGACCGGCCGGATGTTCCAGGAGCTGAAGCGGCAGCTGGAGGACTCCGGCCTGTTCAGCATCACCCTGCGAAGCCGCCCCTGGAAGAGCTATGTGGTCGGCTACCAGAAGGGCGAGTACCCGGTGTTCGGGCGCGGCTGGTTCCCCGACTTCCCGGACGCGGACAACTTCATCGCCCCGTTCGTCGGCGAGCACAACGCGCTCGGCACGCCCTACCCCGCCAAGGAGATCACCGGCCGGCTGCTGCCCCACGCGCGCGCGGAGAGCGACCGCGCCCAGACCGTGAAGGACGTGGAGCAGGCCCAGCAGATCATGGTGAACGACGCCCGGCTGGTGCCGCTGTGGCAGGGCCGGCAGTTCGTGGCGGCCAGTGACGACATCGCCGGCGGCGAGCAGGCCCTCGACCCGTCGACGATCATGATGATGTGGACGCTGCACCGCAAGACCAGCTGGTGAACCGCCCTCGCAACACCGGTTGTCAGTGGTCGCCTGTAGGTTCGGACGCCTGGAAGTGACCGCACATCGTGAGGACGTTGACGTGACCGACACCGCCATGCTGCCCGAGTCCTGGCGCGGGGTTCTGGGTGACGAGCTACAGCAGCCCTACTTCAAGGAGCTGACCGAGTTCGTCGAGGAGGAGCGGGCGAGGGGGCCGGTGTATCCGCCGCGCGAAGAGGTCTTCGCCGCGCTGGAGGCGACGCCGTACGAGCGGGTCAAGGTCCTCGTCCTGGGCCAGGACCCGTACCACGGCGAGGGCCAGGGCCACGGCCTGTGCTTCTCGGTCCGCCCGGGCGTACGGACCCCGCCGTCCCTGCGGAACATCTACAAGGAGATGCGGGACGAGCTGGGACTGCCCGTCCCGGACAACGGCTATCTGATGCCGTGGGCCGAACAGGGCGTGCTGCTGCTCAACGCGGTCCTCACGGTCCGGGCCGGCGAGGCCAACTCGCACAAGGGCAAGGGCTGGGAGAGGTTCACCGACGCCGTCATCCGCGCGGTCGCCTCCCGCCCCGACCCGGCGGTCTTCGTGCTGTGGGGGAACTACGCCCAGAAGAAACTCCCGCTGATCGACGAGACCCGGCACGCCGTGGTCAAGGGCGCGCACCCCTCGCCGCTGTCCGCGAAGAAGTTCTTCGGCTCCCGCCCGTTCACCCAGATCAACGAGGCGATCGCCCGCCAGGGCCACGACCCGGTCGACTGGCGGATCCCGGACCTCGGCTGACGGCTCGCGCGGGCGCGGCCCGGGCCCGGGCCGCGCCCGTCCGCCGGCGGCCCGTTACCGGCCGTCCGGGGCGGCCTGCCGGGGATTGCCGGCGGCGCCGGTTAGCGTCGGGACAGACGGCTGACCGGACGAACAGCCGACGACGGCCTGGAGGACGCGGTGGCGGAGCGACGGGAACAGGCGGCGCCCGATGGCGTGCTGACGCGGATCGGGCAGGTCGTGATGCTGCACCACGGCGGCGACCGCGAGGAGGCCCGCAGCCGCTTCCTGGACCTGTGGGCGGAGGTCGGCGAGGACGGCGCCCCCCTGCACCGTTGCACCCTCGCCCACTACCTGGCGGACACCCAGGACGATCCGGCGGACGAACTCGCCTGGGATCTGCGCGCGTTGTCGGCGGCCGAGGAACTGTCGGACGGCCGGGCGGCCGACGGCCCGGACAGCGTCCGGGGCTTCCTGCCCTCCCTGCACCTCAACCTGGCCGCCGACTACGTCAAGCTGGGCCGCACCGACGCGGCCCGCAGCCACCTGCGCCGCGCCCGCCGCGCCGCGAGCCACCTGTCGGACGACGGCTACGGCACGGGGGTGCGGTCCGCGATCAGCCGGCTGGAACTCCGGCTCGGCCAGGACGGCACCCCGGATGACGACGGCTGGTCACCCCCGCGGCAGCGCCCCGGTTAGCGCACGCCGACCCGGTAGCGGCTCGGACACCGGTGCCTCAGTGCCCGTACGCCCGTTCGCAGACCAGGGCCTGCGGGCTGTCCTTGTGCCAGCCGCCGTACCGCTTGCCCAGAGCGCACATCTCCCCGCCCGTCGGGAGCCGGGAAGGCAGGGGCCGGCCTGACAGCTCGGCGGGCAAGCGCCAGGGCCGGCCCGGGTGCGGGGGACCGGGTGGAAGCGGCGGCCGGTGCCCGGCCGGGGGTGCGCTCCCCGTCCGGAGCGGCGCCTGGGTCCCGGAGCCTCCCGGGTGGCGGGACGGTCCGGCCGGCTCCAGTGCCTCCCGGGGCGGTGCCTGCGCCACCCGGGGCACCGCGCTGCCGTCCGGCCGGCGCGCCGCCGGCTGCGAGGAGACGGTGCCCGGTGGCGGTCCGGGCGCCGCCGGATGCCGCACCGTCACACAGCCGGTGAGGGCCGAGACGGCCACGGTGACCAGAAGCGCTGCGGTCGTCGTCGTTCGATGCACCCGGGCCACTCTGCTGGGTCGGCGCCCGGCCCGGCACCGGGAAACCGGGGCCGGTACCCTCGCACGGGTGGACTCCTGCCCCGTACGGCGGCGCTCCGGGTACCGGAGATGACGCTCGGACGGCGGCTTCCTGCCCCGCGCCCGGCACATCGGCGGGCCGCGCCACGTCGCCGGGCGCGGCCGGAGAGCCGTGGAGCCGGAACATCCCCGCCGGCAACTCCCGCAGTCCGGCCCGGATCTCCTCCGGGCCCGGCACCCGCGCTGAAGGAACCGGCCGCGCACGAGCCATCGCCCTCCCGCCGAGCGCGGCCACGTGCACGCCTGCGCGGCGGTCATGTCCCCGGCGGGGGAGCGGGCACCGGACGACGCGAGCACCGAACTGCCGCACCGCTACGGCGGCCTGCACCACCCCGTCCCCGCCGCGATCGCCGCCACCCGGCTGCCGCGTACGACCGCGATCGCCCGCCGGGCCGGCAGGGCCGCTCGCGTCGACATGGCCGGCCACCGTGCCGTCGTCGCCGTACGCGGCGCCGGTGATCGCGGCCCTGCCGCAGGCCGGACCCGCGCCGGTCCTGCGCGGCTTCGCCCGGCCGGCGGCCGCCGTATGCTGCCGGGGACGCGCACATCGGCGAGCGGTAGGGGAGAGCACGTGAAGGTCGGCTGCATCGGACTCGGGGACATCGCGCAGAAGGCGTACCTGCCGGTGCTGGGCACGCAGCCGGGGATCGACCTGCACCTCCAGACCCGTACGCCCGCCACTCTCGACCGGGTCGCCGACACCCTGCACCTGCCGGCGGAGCGGCGGCACGCCACCCTGGACGCGCTGCTCGCCGCCGGACTCGACGCGGCCTTCGTGCACGCCCCCACCACCGTCCACCCCGAGATCGTCACGCGGTTGCTCGAGGCGGGCGTACCGACCTATGTCGACAAGCCGCTCGCCTACCGCCTCGAGGACTCCGAACGGCTCGTGGACCTCGCCGAGCGGCGCGGTGTGCCGCTGGCCGTCGGCTTCAACCGCCGGTACGCCCCCGGGTACACGCAGTGCCTTGACCACCCGCGCGAGCTGATCCTCATGCAGAAGAACCGGATCGGGCTGCCCGAGGAAGCGCGCTCGATGATCCTGGACGACTTCATCCACGTCCTGGACACCCTGCGCTTCCTGGCGCCCGGCCCGGTGGACGACGTGACCGTCCGGGCCCGCGCCGAGGGCGGGCTGCTCCACCACGTCGTCGTCCAGCTCGGCGGCGACGGCTTCACCGCGCTCGGTGTGATGAACCGGCTCAGCGGCTCCAGCGAGGAGATTCTGGAGGTCTCCGGGCAGGACAGCAAGCGCCAGGTGCTCAACCTCGCCGAGGTGATCGACCACAAGGGGCAGCCGACCGTGCGCCGGCGCGGCGACTGGGTGCCGGTGGCCCGGCAGCGCGGCATCGAGCAGGCGGTCCTCGCCTTCCTGGACGCCGTCCGGGCCGGGAAGACGCTCAGCGCCCGGGACGCGCTGGCGACTCACGAACTGTGCGAACGGGTCGTACGAGCGGTGCAGGACCGCTGCGGCGCAGCCTGAGCGCCCGCGCCCACTCGGTCACGCACAGCACGGCCAGCACCAGGAGCGCGGCGGGCACCGGCCAGTCCCCGTAACGGGCGTACGGCGTGACACCGTGCGCGAGCGGTACGTCGTACACGCGGGCGGTGTCCGCGCCGGTACCGAGCCACGGCCCGAGGCGCTGCCCCTCCGGTCCGTAAACCGCCGACACACCCGTGAGAGTGGCGTGCACCATCGGGCGGCCGGTCTCCGCGGCGCGCAGCGCGGCCAGCGAGGCGTGCTGCTCCGGTGCCCAGCTGTGCTGGAAGGAGGAGGTCGAGGACTGGCCGAGGAGCAGGTCCGCGCCGTCCTCGGCGAGATGCCGGCTCATGTCGGGGAACGCCGTCTCGAAGCACACCAGCGGGCCGATCCGCAGCCCGTGCCCCACGTTCATCACCGTCTGTCCGCTGCCGCGCCGCCGGTCCTCGCCGGCCGCCCGGCCCACCGAGGTGACCCAGCCGAGCAGGGAACGGGCCGGTATGTACTCGCCGAACGGGACCAGCCGCATCTTGTCGTACCGGTCGCCGGTCAGGCCGTCCGGGCCGACCAGGACCGAACTCTTGTAGATGCCGGGCCGGTCGGAGCGGCGTGCGTCCACGTTCACCAGCACGTCGGCGCCGGTCCGCCGGGCGAGGGCCGCGAGCCGCCGGGCCAGGTCCGGCCGGTCGTCCAGGTCGAAACCGACACTGGACTCGCCCCACACGACCAGGTCGACGCCCTTCCCGGCGAGCCGCCGGGTCAGCCGCTCCTCCCGGTCGAACCGCTTCTCGCCGCTGTCCTGCCCGGCCACGACGCCCGGCTGGACGACGGCGACCCGCACCCGCCCGTCGACCTCCGGGCGCGGCGCCCACGCCCAGGCGGCCGAGGCCGCGGCGGCCGTCGCGACCAGCGAGGCCACGGCCCGCACGCGTGCGGCACGAACGGAGACCAGCACGGCCGCCGCCACGTTGACGGCCACGACCAGGAAGCTGAGCAGCCACACCCCGCCGACCGAGGCCAGCCGCAGCGCCGGACCGACCTGCCACTGACTGGAGCCCAGCATGCCCCACGGCCCGCCGAGGCCCTGCCAGGAGCGGACCAGTTCCACCGCCAGCCAGGCGGACGGCAGCACCAGCAGCGCGGCGGCGCCCCGGCCCGGCGACGGCGCCCCGCCGAGCAACCGGCGCACCAGCCAGCCCCAGGGCGCCCAGAGCGCGCCGAGCAGGATGGCTATCAGGAAGATGAACACGTGCAGGCTCGGCAGCAGCCAGTGGTGCACGGCCAGCAGGAAGCCGAAGCCGCCGCACCAGCCGTCGTACGCCGCTCGCCGCCCGGTCGGCGCCGAGCGGGCCAGGAGCAGCCACGGCACCAGGGCGACGTACGCGAACCACCACAACGACGGCGCCGGGAAAGCGAGTACGGGCAGGGCGCCCGCGAGGGCCGCGGCGCCGGAGCGCGGCCAGGGGGAGGTCAGGCAACGGTCGATCATCCTCATAGGGACCCTCCCTACCCAGCGAATGCTCCAGTGTGCGTGGCGGAGCGCGATCTCCGGCAGGCCGGGTCCGGAACCGGTGCCCCGCACGGCCCGGTCCGGGCAGCGGCTGCGGGCCGTACGCGGCCGGGCCTCCCGGTGTCCGAGCCGCTGGGTCGTGCCGTCGAACTCCCGCTGTTGGCCCGGAGGGCGGGCTGTGCGGGGTCGGGTGCGTGCTCTCGGCGTGCCGGGTGGACGCACCCGGGTCGGGGCCCGGTCCGGCGAGCGTGCGTGAGCAGGCGGGAGTTCGACGGCCCGGCCTAGGAGGCCGGCGCTTCCCCGGCCGGCGGCCGGCGCCACTGCTCGTGCGCGACGGCCTCGCACAGCCGCCAGCCCTCCCGGGTGCGCAGCAGGGCGAATTCGTAGCGGCCCCCGGACACCAGGTCCGGCGCGGCGGGGGTGCCGGCGTCCGTCCACCGTGTCGGGGTGAGGTAGTCGGCCCGTACCCGGGCGGTGTCGCCGGTGTCGTGGTCCAGGAGGCCGAACCGTACCCGCCGGTTGACGATCAGATGCTGGCGGACGGCGGACAGCGCCGTGTTCCCGGCGAGCCAGCCGGCGACCTGGCCCGCGGCACCCTCGATGCCGCCGGCCGAACGGTAGTCGGCCCGCCCGTCCGCGGTGAACAGCCCCTCGTACGCCGTCCAGTCACCGTCGCCCACCGCCACGGCGTACTCGGTGACCAGGTCGTCCACGGCCAGCCGGTCCATCACGATCGCGAGTTCCGCACGCTGCGTCATCGGCACAGTGTTGGGCACGGGGGACGCGGCGCCAAGAGGGACGCCCGATATTCGGTGGTGCGCGGTGCGGCCGGCACCCGAACCTTGTCCCCGTGAACGAACAACTCGTCGAAACCGAGCCGAGGTTCCGTGTCCGGGCCCGGCACACCGAGTCCACGGTCGTCGTCTACCAGGCCTACCGCCCCGAGATCGGCCGACCGGCCGCCCGCACCGGACGCTTCCCGGCCACCTGGAAGCGGGACCGGATGACCTGGATCAAGCCGTCCTTCCTGTGGATGATGTACCGCTGCGGCTGGGGCACCAAGGAGGGTCAGGAGACGGTCCTCGCCGTCGAGGTGCGGCGGGAGGGGTTCGAGTGGGCCCTGCGGCACGCCTGCCTGTCCCACTACGCTCCCGCCCTGCACCCGGACCGGGCGGCCTGGAAGCGGGAACTGGCCCGCAGCCCCGCCCGCGTCCAGTGGGACCCGGAGCGCGATCTGCACCACAACCCACTGCCGTACCGGTCGTTGCAGCTCGGGCTGGGCGGGGAGGCGGCCGTCCGGTACGCCGACGAGTGGATCGTCGGCATCGAGGACGTGACCCCGCTGGCCGTGGAGATCCGTGGCCTGGTGCGGGCGGGCGAGAAGGAGCGGGCGAGCCGGCTGCTGCCCGGGGAGCGGCCGTTCCCGGTGGCGGACGAGGTGCTGGCGCGGCTGCGGGCGTAGGCGGCGGATCAGGCCGCCTCGACGACCCGCCCGCGGACCGCGGCCGCCCATTCGACCACCAACAGCTCGTACTTCGCGCGCTCCTCGGCCGACAGGGTGCCGCCCGCGCGCAGCCACAGCGCCCGGATCTGGTCGTTGACCTCGGCGGCGGACCGCACGGAACCAGGGGGCAGGGAATCGGGGGACATGCGGGCCAGCCTAGGGGCAGAAGCTGACCCTGCGCCACCGAATGGCTACCCAGCAGGTATGGGCTCGGTCACCGCCGGGGCCCGCGCCGCACACCAGTTCCCGTCCGTCCACCCAGCCCAGGAGGCATATGCCGCTCCGGGCCGCCGGGCGGAAGGGCGCGGGAGATGGCCGAAACGGCAGTGGGGAGCGGGGGCCGCTCCGGGGCGGGCGCCGGCCGGGTGCGCCGCCGGGGAGCGGGGCGCAGACGCGCGACGGGCTCCAGGGACCGCCGGGCCGCCGATCAGCTCGCGGACTGGGCCGCGTGCGGGCTCAGGACGCCCGCCGAGACCAGGGCGATGATGACGATGCCGAGGGCGACGCGGTACCAGACGAACGGCATGAAGCTCTTGTTGGAGATCCATTTCATGAACCATGCGATCACCGCATATCCGGACGCGAACGCGATCACCGTGGCCGACAGGGTCGGCCCCCAGGCCACTTGACCCTCGCCGAGCGAGTCCTTCACCTCGAACGCGCCGGAGGCGAGGACGGCCGGGACGGCGAGCAGGAAGGAGTAGCGGGCCGCGGCCTCGCGCCGGTAGCCCATGAACAGGCCGCCGCTGATGGTCGCGCCGGAACGGGACACGCCGGGAATCAGGGCGCAGGCCTGGCACAGGCCGAAGACGAGACCGTCCTTGACGCCCAGGTCGTCCAGTGTCTTGCGCTGCTTGGGCGCGCGGTGCCGGCCGCCGGTCTCGTCCCGGGCCGCCAGCCGGTCGGCGACGCCGATGACCACGCCGACGACGACGAGCATGGTGGCGGTGATCCGCAGATCGCGGAACGGCCCCTCGATCTGGTCCTTCAGGGTCACGCCCAGCAGGCCGATGGGTATGGAGCCCACGATCACCAGCCAGCCCATCTGCGCGTCGTGGTCGCGGCGCACGGCCCGGTCGGACAGTGACCGGAACCAGGCCGCGATGATCCGGCCGATGTCCTTGCGGAAGTAGATCAGCACCGCCGCCTCCGTGCCGATCTGCGTGATCGCCGTGAAGGCCGCCCCGGGATCCTCCCAGCCCGAGAACGCCGCGGTCAGCCGCAGATGCGCGCTGGAGGAGACAGGCAGGAACTCGGTCAGTCCCTGGACGAGTCCGAGGACGAGGGATTCAAACCAAGACATGAAGGTACGGCGTCCAAGCGCTGGGGAGAAAAGGTGATCATGTGACGACCGAAGCGTAGCGGGCCCGGGTGGCAGCGCGGAAACAGGGGACGGGAGCGCTCTCAGGCGGCTGTGGGGCCCGTCACGGTCCAGCCCGGGGCCTGCGGATGGGCCGTCAGATCCTCGTGCCGCACGGGTTCGCCGCATGCCTGGCAGGTGACCACCGGCACCAGTTCGTTGCCGCAGACGTGCTCGACGGCCATCGGCAGGCCGGTGCCCCGGCGGACGTGGCGGTCGCCCCACTCCTTGAGGGTCATCAGGACCGGCTCCAGCTCCAGTCCCGCCTGCGTGGGCCGGTACTCGAAGCGCTGCGGGCGTTCGCTGTAGAGGCGCTTGGTGAGGATGCCGGCCTCCACGAGCCGGCGCAGCCGGGTGGCCAGGATGTCGCGCGGGGCGCCGATGTTGCGCACGAGCTGGTCGAAGCGCCCGTTGCCCAGGCACACCTCGCGCAGGACGAGCAGCGAGTACTTCTCGCCGACCAGTGCGAGGGCGTCGGCGATGGAGCAGGGGCGCGGGTCCTTCGTGGCGGCCATGCGCCCAGTCTAGAGGAGGGTTGGAATTTCCAACTCACCGGGTTATGGTGAGTCCGGATTTCCTACTCACCAGTAGCCCGTCCGATCACCGCAGGAGGCCGGACCCATGCGTGACGCCGTCATCGTCGAAGCCGTACGCACCCCCGTCGGCAAGGGCAAGCCGAACGGCTCCCTCGCCCACGTCCACCCCGTACAGCTCCTCGCCCACACCCTGCGCACCCTGGTCGAGCGCTCCGGCGTCGACCCGGCGCTGATCGACGACGTGATCGGCGGCACCGTCGACCAGGTCGGCGAGCAGGCCATGAACACCACCCGGTACGCCGTCCTCGCCGCCGGCTTCCCCGAGTCCGTGCCGGCGACCACGGTGGACCGCCAGTGCGGCTCCTCCCAGCAGGCCGTGCACTTCGCCGCGCAGGGCGTCGTCTCGGGCGCGTACGACCTCGTCGTCGCCTGCGGTGTGGAGTCGATGAGCCGGGTGCCGATGTGGTCCAACGTGCCCGCAGGCGCCGACCCGTTCGGGCCCGGTGTCGCCGAGCGCTACCCGGAGGGCCTGGTCCCGCAGGGCATCAGCGCCGAACTCATCGCCGCCAAGTACTCCCTCACCCGGGCGCAGATGGACGAGTTCGCCGTCTCCTCCCACCGCAAGGCCGCCGCCGCGTGGCGGGACGGGCTGTTCGACGACGAGATCGCACCGCTGGACGGCGTCGCCCGCGACGAGTGCGTCCGCCCGGACAGCACCCCGGAGATCCTCGCCGGCCTCCGGCCCGCCTACCACGACCCCGGCTTCGCCGAGCGTTTCCCGCAGATCGAGTGGAACGTCACCGCGGGCAACGCGAGTCCCGTCAACGACGGCGCCTCCGCCGTCCTGATCGCGTCTGGCGAGACCGCTGCCCGGCTCGGCCTGCGTCCGCTCGCCCGGCTGCACAGCTTCGCCGTGACCGGTTCCGACCCGCTGCTGATGCTCACCGGTGTCGTCCCGGCGACGGAGAAGGTACTGCGCAGGGCCGGTCTCAGCCTGGCCGACATCGACCTGTTCGAGGTCAACGAGGCGTTCGCCGCCGTGGTCCTGGCCTGGCAGCAGGAGACCGGCGCCAGCCTCGACAGGGTCAACGTGCACGGCGGCGCGATCGCCCTCGGCCACCCGCTCGGCGCCAGCGGCACCCGGCTGACCACGACCCTGGCGCACGCGATGCGCCGACGCGGCGCCCGGTACGGCCTCCAGACCATGTGCGAGGCCGGCGGACTCGCCAACGCGATGATCCTGGAAGGAGTCTGAGCCGGGAGACCGCCCCGCGACACCGGTGCGACCCGAAGCAGCGGTGCCGGCCGCAACGCCGACCGGCCGTCAGGCCAGGGCGCGTCCCGCGGCGGCGACCAGGTCGTCGGTCGCCGCGATGGCGGCCTCGCGGCGGGCGGCCGGCACGGTGTGGCCGGTGACGTCGCGGATGCCGAACGCGGCCGGCGAGGCCCTGCGGGCCGGTTCCGCCGGGGACGGCCCCCGCACGCAGACCCGCGACCAGGGGAGCGGTGACGGCGGGCCGGGTGGCGTGGGGCGCCGCCCGGGCCGCCGCGACGGCCTCCGCGCTCGGCGCCGCTCAGCCGCAGGTCCTCGCGGTGCCACATGGCCCGCCGGTGGTCGCCAGGCGCGGCCGCCGGCTCGCCCGGCGCCGCCCGCAGCGCGTCCGTCCTGCGGCCGGCACGGGCGGTCCGCTCGTGCCTGAACCGCGTCAGCCCGGTGAGCGCGCCACCGAGCAGCGTGCCGGCCACGGCGATGACGCCGGACCGCATCGGGACATCCCCCTCGGCTGACTGCCGCAGCCGGCCGGGTCGCCTCCTCGGCCGGCCGGTCCGCCGGGACGGCTCACCGGCCGCGCAGCTGGTGGCGTTTGCGCCAGGCCACCACCGAGCCGGCCAGCGCCGGTACGGCGATGCAGCCCATCGCGATCAGGAAGGCGGGGGACGTCGGCGCCGAGGCGCGGGCGCCGGCGACCGCGTAGGCGGCCGTGTTCGGGATCGAGCCCAGGGCGGTCGCCAGCAGGAACGGCAGCCAGCGCATCCGGGAGACGGCCGCGCAGTAGTTCGCCGCCCAGAACGGCACCCCCGGGAACAGCCGGGCGATCAGCATGGAGCGGAACCCGTGCCGGCTCAGCTGCCCGTCGGCCGCCTTCAGCCAGCGGCCCCGCAGCAGCGGGCGCAGCGCGTCCTGCCCGAGCATCCGGCCCAGCCCGAACGCGACCCCGGCGCCCAGCACGGTGCCGGCGAGTGCCGTCGTCAGCCCGAGCTGCGAGCCGAACAACGCGCCCGCGGCCAGGTTCAGCAGGGGGCGCGGGACGAACGCCACGGTGCACAGCCCGTACGCCGCCGAGAAGACGACGGCCGCCGCGACCCCGCCGAGCTGCGGCGGCCAGCCGTGCGTCAGCAGCCGCTGCGGCTCGAACAGCAGCACGGCCACCACGCCGCCCGCCAGCAGGGCGAACAGCAGCGAGAGCCGGGCATGCGGGGACCGCAGCACACGGGCGCAGCGGGCGGTGAATCCCGGGTGCGGCAGCGGTGGGACGGGCGTGGCCGCGGGGACACCCGCGGTGACGGCCGCGGCCGTGGGGGCGGTCAGGGGGACGGTGAGCTCCGTGCCGGCGGCCCGGGGAGAGGCCGTGGCGGTGCCAGAGCGGTTGGCATCGAGCATCTGGTGACACTAACCGACGGACGTGTGTGATCGCCGTATGGTCGGAACTCGCCCACGGTGGAAAAGGGTTCGACGCCGGACAAACCGTCGGTGATGATGGACGGCATGTCCCGGTTCGCCTTCCTCCCCGCAGCATCCGCCGTCGCGGATGCCCCGAAGGCTGCCGTCGCGCTCCTCGTGGCCGCTGCCGGCGGCGCCCGAAGCTGACCCTCTCCGGACAGTCCGGCGGACCCCGCAGGGGGAGGGTCGGCGGGTCCCAGGGGTCCCCGCGTTCTTCTTCCCGGCTGAGAGGCTTCGAGGTACAGCCATGTCCGCAACGGCCTACGTGCGCACCAAACCACACCTGAACATCGGCACCATGGGTCACGTCGACCACGGCAAGACCACCCTGACCGCCGCCATCACCAAGGTCCTCGCCGAGCGCGGCACCGGCACCTTCGTGCCGTTCCACCGCATCGACCGCGCTCCCGAGGAGGCCGCCCGCGGCATCACCATCAACCTCACGCACGTCGAGTACGAGACCGACACCCGGCACTACGCCCACGTCGACATGCCGGGTCACGCCGACTACGTCAAGAACATGATCACCGGCGCCGCGCAGCTCGACGGGGCGATCCTCGTGGTCTCCGCGCTCGACGGGATCATGCCGCAGACCGCCGAACACGTACTGCTCGCCCGGCAGGTGGGCGTCGACCACATCGTCGTCGCGCTCAACAAGGCCGACGCGGGGGACGCGGAGCTGACCGACCTCGTCGAGCTGGAGGTCCGCGACCTGCTCACCGCCCAGGGCTACCCGGGCGACGCCGTCCCCGTCGTACGCGTCTCGGGACTGCGCGCGCTGGAGGGCGACCCGCGCTGGACGGCGTCCGTCGAGGCGCTGCTCGACGCGGTGGACACCTATGTGCCGACGCCGGAGCGGTACCTGGACGCGCCGTTCCTGCTGCCCGTGGAGAACGTGCTGACCATCACCGGGCGCGGGACCGTCGTGACCGGTGCCGTCGAGCGGGGCGTGGTGCGCGTCGGCGACCGGGTCGACGTGCTCGGTCCGGACGTCCGGACGGTCGTGACCGGCCTGGAGACCTTCGGCAGGCCGATGGCACAGGCGCAGGCCGGCGACAGTGTCGCGTTGCTGCTGCGGGGCGTTCCCCGGCACGCCGTCCGCCGGGGACACGTGGTGACGGCGCCGGGAAGCGTGGTGCCGGCCCGGCGGTTCTCGGCCCGGGTGTACGTGCTGCCGGGGCGTGAAGGGGGCCGTACGACCCCGGTCGCCACCGGCTACCGGCCGCAGTTCCACCTCCGTACGGCGGACGTGGTGGGGCGCGTCGACCTGGGCGGGGCGGGTGTCGCCCGGCCCGGGGAGACGGTGGAGATGAGCGTCGAGCTGGGCCGGGAGGTGCCGTTGGAGCCGGGGCTCGGGTTCGCGGTCCGCGAGGGCGGACGGACCGTGGGCGCGGGGACCGTCATCGCCGTGGGATGAGCGGTGCCGTGGGTGCCGCCGGGAGCCGCGGGGCCGTACCGGCACGGCCCCGCGGTGCTCCGCAGCACGTCACAATGGACGGGTGACCGAGCAGATACCCGTGTCCCGCACCACCGATCACGGCACCGCCAAGCTGATGCCCGATGTCGACCGGGAGCGGGCCTGGCTGCTCACGGTCGACGGGGCGCCGCAGTCGTACGTGGATCTGGACGATCCGGCGTACCTGGAGTTCGAGTACGCGCGCCGGCTGGGGTTCGCGCTGGACGCCGTGGCCGCTGAGGGCGCGCCACTGGACGTGGTGCACCTCGGCGGCGGCGCCCTCACGCTGCCCCGGTACGTGGCGGCGACCCGGCCCGGCTCGCGGCAGGACGTCGTCGAGGCGGACCGGGGGCTGCTGGAACTGGTCACCGAGCACCTGCCGCTGCCGCGGGACTCGGGTGTCGTGCTGCACGCCGACGACGCCCGGGCCTGGCTGGAGAAGGCGCCGGACGACCACGCCGACGTACTGGTCGCCGACGTGTTCGGCGGTTCCCGGGTCCCCGCCCACCTGTCCACGCTCGCCTACGCGCGTGCGGCCGAGCGGGTGCTGCGTCCCGGCGGGGTCTATCTGGCCAACCTCGCCGACGCGGCGCCGTTCGGCTTCCTGCGGGCCCAACTCGCGAACCTGGCCGCCGTGTTCGAGGAACTCGCGCTCATCGCCGAGCCGGCGGTGCTGCGCGGCCGGCGGTTCGGCAACGCGGTGGTCGTGGCTTCGCACCGGCCGCTGGACGTCGCCGCGATGACCCGGCGCAGCGCGGCCGACGCCTTTCCGGCGCGCGTCGAACACGGCGCCTCGGTACGGGAGTTCATCGGTCCGGCCGGGCCGGTCGAGGACGCCGACGCCGTACCGTCACCCGAGCCCCCCGCCGGCGCCTTCGGCATCGGCTGACGCGGCGGGGGCGGGACCGGGCAGGGGAGGCGAAGTCACTCCACGACCGGGTCGCCGTGCAGCCGTACCGTGGCGAGGATCTTGTCGACCGTGGCGTCGGGGATCTCGTCCTTGACACCCTTGGCGCCGTAGAGGGTCCACGCCACGAAGCTGCCCTTGGAGTTCTTGAAGGCGAACGTCGTGGCCTTCCCGTCGGTGTCGCACTTGTCCTTCTTCGGCACGCCGACGACGTACGACGTCGCCACACTGCCCTTGACGCCCGACGCCGTCGTGAAGTTCCTCGGCTTGCCGATCCGCAGGTACTTCTTGGCGGCGTCCGACTGGTCGGTGTAGCCGCCGAACACGAACGCGGCCGAGTCGCCGCGGGCGATCCCGGCGGTGTCCTTCGCGCCGTTCTCGCCCTTCGTGCCGCTCGCCACCAGCGCCTGCGACTCCTTGGTGCCGCCCTTCTCGAACGTGCAGTAGTCCGGCTTCAGGTACGCGGGACCGGAGAAGCCGATGTACGGGGAGCCGTCGCCCTTCTGCTCGTCCTCGAAGAAGGAGAAGATGCCGGGCCGCTCCACCTCCCAGTCCCCGGGCACGTCGAACGCGGTGCCGTACTTGGGATTGACCACGAGCTTCCAGCCCGCGACGGTCGGCTTCTCGGTCCCGCTCGCCCGGGGGTTGTCTGTCGTGGAGGAGGTCGGTGGGCCGGAAGGGTCGGCCGTCGGTGACGGGGCCGTGCTGTGCCCGCCCTTGCCGTTGTCCGCCTCGTCGTTCTTCGAGCCGCCGCCGAGCACCAGATAGCCGGTCACGGCGGCCGTGATCACCACGGCCGTGGCCGCGACGATCGCCACCAGCTTCGTACGGCCGCCACCGCCCTGCGGCGGCTGCGGCGAGGACGCCGTGGGCGGCTGTCCCCACTGCGCCTGCTGCCCGGCCTGCGGGTACTGCTGGTACCCGGGCTGCTGGTACGGGTTCGGCTGCTGGTAACCCGGCTGCTGGTACGGGTTGTGCTGCGGGTTCTGCGCGCCCCCTGGCGGCTGCTGATCTGGCCACATGGCCAGTAACCCTAGTGGGGCGCGGGACACGTTCCGGTCACCGGTGTTCGTCAGGATCGTGGCGAAACCGTGGTGACCGCGGACACCGGCTCTGGCCAGCTCCTGCTACTCGTGAGTAACATGACGGCATGAGCGCAGACCAGATGTCGATCGGCGACATGCTCGCCGCCACCGTGCCCATGGCTCGGACGCTGAACCTGGAGTTCCGGGAGACCACCGCCGACAGGGCCGTGGTGTCCCTGCCGGACCAGGGGGCGTACCACAACCACGTGGGCGGCCCGCACGCCGGCGCGATGTTCACCCTCGGGGAGTCGGCCAGCGGCGCCATCGTCCTGGCGGCCTTCGGGGACCAGCTCTCGCGTGCCGTGCCGCTCGCCGTACGCGCCGAGATCGCCTACCGGAAGCTGGCGATGGGCGCCGTCACCGCGACCGCGACGCTGGGCCGCCCGGCCGCCGACGTCGTCGCCGAACTGGACGCCGGACAGCGCCCCGAGTTCCCGGTGGCGATCGAGATCCGGCGCGCGGACGGCGCCGTGACCGGAGAGATGACGGTCGTCTGGACGCTGCGGCCCAACGGCTGACGCGGTAAGCCGCGATCGCGGCCCGTTCCCCGGCGCACCGACGGCGGCGCCGGGGAGGGGAGAGGGTGAGGGGGGCGGCGGAGTCGGCAGCCGACTGTGGGACGGCGGCCGTAAGTTGGAAATTTCGTGCGCCATACGGCTTTTACGGTGGCCGAGTTGGGTGAATCCACGAGACCCGCCATGGGGATACCGGCGGTAACTATTGTGCGGTAAACCGATGTTGAGGTCGGGGATATTCGCACTTCTTGTTTCCTGTGACCCGCGTGTGCGAAGGTGAGCCTCCCCGCGGGAGGGCAGAGGCAGACGCCGATGTCAGGGCCGGCTCTCAGGTGCATACCTATCAGGTACGTACCTACCAGGTACTGCTTTCCGACAGGACGCGCCTGCGTCTGCGTTCCTGCGGCTGGAAAGGAAATGGTTCCGTGCCGTCCCCTCACCCCCCACGCCCGCCGTTCCCGCCCTCACCCGCTCCGGCCGGTGAGTCCGACCGTGCCCTCGTCGCCCGGCTGACCGGCCCCGGCGACGCCCGCCATCACGCCGTCGCCCTGCTGCTGGCCCGGCACTGGCGGCCCACCCGCGACTATGCCGTGGTCTGCCTGGCCTCCGCCGGTCCCGCCGCCCAACTGGTGGCCACAGCGGCCTTCCATCAGGTGCTCGGCCGCATGGCGGGTGGCGTGCTCGGCGGCGCCCTGCGGCCCCAGTTG
This sequence comes from Streptomyces sp. NPDC006309, assembly GCF_040613095.1. Lineage (NCBI taxonomy): Bacteria > Bacillati > Actinomycetota > Actinomycetes > Kitasatosporales > Streptomycetaceae > Streptomyces > Streptomyces sp. NPDC006309. Next base: position 66,999 of record NZ_JBEXRO010000022.1, read on the forward strand.
CTCGTCGCCGTCCGGGACACCGTCCGCTCCTGGGCCGCGGACGAGGCGGCGCGCATCGCCCTGCCGGAATTGCGCAAACCCACCGGCGGCCGGGGCCTTCGCGCGACGAACCCCGGGACACCGGAAAGCCGGCAGCTCGCCGCGCGCGCATTCCAGGCTCTTCCCGGCGCCTCCCAATGCCTTCTCTGGCATACCGAGGTCGAAGCCGAACCCATAAACATACCGGCAGGTCTGTTGGGAGTCGACCCGGCCACCGCCATCGCCGCCCTGGAACAGGCACGCGAGCAATTCCGTGCGGGCTGCGTGCGCGCCCACCGGGAACTCGCACCCTCCAGCGAATGCCGTTTCCACAACCGCCTCCTCGACGTCCCGATCCGCCGTGGCGGCGCCCTGCTGCCCGATGTGCGCCGGCATCTGACGGTCTGCGATCACTGTCGGCACGCTGCCGGACAACTCGGTCACTTCGACGGCGGTCTGCACCTCCTGCTCGCCGAGGCCGTGCTCGGCTGGGGCGCCCGCCGCTACCTCGACTCCCGCCCGGGCCGCGGCGCCCCCGCGGAATCGCCGCCCCCGCCGGCGGTGCGGCCCGCGCCCCCGGCGACCGCCGGGCGGCACCGCACCGGGCCGGAGAACCGCCGCCGCACGGCCGTGGCCGTCGGGGTCGGACTGACCTCCCTCGCGCTGCTCGCCACCGTCCTCGCGGCCAGGAGCTGGTCCGATGACAACGGTGTCCCCGCACCCGCCACCTGGAGCGCCCCCGCCGGCGACGCCGCCCGCCCGGGCGGCACCGGCACCCGCTCCGCGGCCTCGCCCTCCGCCGCCTCCGCCGGTGAGTCCGCGGAGATCGCCCACGGCGCGCTGCGCGGCCTCGGTTCCCGGCTCTGCCTGGACGTGCGCGGCGACCGGGTCACCGCGGGCGCGGGCGTCCGGCTCGCGCCGTGCTCCCCGGCCGCCTCGCAGCAGTGGTCGTACCGGGACGACGGACGGCTGCGCAGCACCGCGGACCCGTCCCTCTGCCTGGCCGCCGGCCCCGGCACGCGGTGCGTCGGGCTGACCGGCTGCCTCGCTCCCACCGGCGAGGTGTCGTACGACGTCACGGTCCGCGGCGAGATCCTGCTCCGCCGGCACAAGGGCCTGGTGCTCACACCGGGTTCCGGCCGTTCCACCACGCGCGTCGCGGTGGCCGGACGGGACGGTTCGCCGCGGCAGCGGTGGGTGCTGGAGCCGGGGACCGCCGAGGTGCCGCGGTCCTCCGGTACGGCGGCGCAGGGTGAGGACGCCTCCGGGGCCTCCGGGACTTCCGGGGCCTCCGGGGTGCCTGGATCGCCGGACGGACCGGGGCTGTCCGGCGGGACCGGTACGGCGGGGGCGTCGTCGCCGGGCACCGCCGGGCCGGACTCCGGGCAGCGGGGGGACGGTGACGTCCCACACGGCACGCCGGAACGCGACGGTGCGCGAGCCGGGCAGGGGACCGGGCCGCGGATCGCCCAGGTGCACGCCGAGGCGGACCGGCGGCGGGGCGGGGCCGGCGGCGCGGACCGCGCGGGCCGTGCGGCGGATGCCGCGAAGGGGGACGTGGTGGACGCGGTGGTGGCACTGGGGAATGCCGTCAGGCCGGTCGGGGGCGACCTCGCCCCACCGGTCGGCGCACGGACGACCTCGCCCGTCACGGTCGCCGCCGACGTGGGATCACAGGCCGTAAGGGCGCTGGTGGGCTGACCGGTGCCGGGGCCGCCAGACGGGCGGCCCCGGCCGGGCCCCCTCGACCGTCGCGCGGACGACGGCCTGGGAATCCCCGGCTCACCCGCGCCGGCGCGCCACAGTCGTGCCGCGGCGATGCTGCCGCACGACCCGTCCCGCGGACCTCCTACGCGCCGTGCCTCTGAACCGGTTCGCGCTCCGGCCGCCGACCCACGGGCCGCGCCCCTGCCCGGCGTCCGCCGGCCGGTGGCCCGCCGGGCACGACTGCCGCTCGCGGTGCGCCGTGGGACATCGCGGTGGCCGGAAACGCGAGGGGCGGGGACGGGACGGCGTGGCCGGGCGGCGGGACAGGGAGCCGTTCATCGCCGACCAGGTAGCCTTCCCTAGGGGCGCGCCGAACATGCGGTGACCCGGAGGGCAAGGGCAGGGACAGGGGAGGTACCGGCGGTGCACGTCCAGGAATGGCTCGACTCGGTGCCGGCGGCCGCCGTCTACGCCGTGGTGGCCCTGGTGATCGGCCTGGAGAGTCTGGGCATCCCGCTGCCCGGCGAGATCATCCTCGTCTCGGCGGCCCTGATGTCCTCCCAGCAGTCGGGGGTCAACCCGGTCGTCCTCGGTGTGTGCGCGACGGCGGGCGCAGTGATCGGCGACTCCATCGGCTACGCGATCGGCCGCAAGGGCGGACGCCCGCTGCTCGCCTGGCTCGGTGCCAGGTTCCCGCGCCACTTCGGCGCGGGCCATGTGGCCACCGCCGAGCGGTCCTTCCAGAAGTGGGGCATGTGGGCGGTCTTCTTCGGCCGCTTCGTCGCCCTCCTGCGTATCTTCGCCGGTCCCCTCGCGGGCGTCCTGCACATGCCGTACTGGAAGTTCCTGATCGCCAACGTCCTCGGCGGCATCTGCTGGGCCGGCGGCACCACGGCCGTCATCTACTACGTCGGTCTCGTCGCCGAGGACTGGCTGAAGCGGTTCTCCTACCTGGGCCTGGTGGCGGCCCTGGTGATCGGTCTGGCGTCGGTGCTGGTCCTGAAGCGCAAGGCGAAGAAGGCGCAGCCGCCGGCCGAGCGGGAACCGGAACCCGTGAACGCCGGGGACTGACCGCCCCGCGCCCGCGCTCCCGCCCCCGCGCCCTCACACCTCCGCCCCGCACCGGTCCTAGCGGTGCACATCCGCGTGGGCCTTGCCCAGCTCCGCGTACAAGGTGCCGTTGAGGGTGACCCCTTCCCGCTCCTCCGCGGTCAGCTCCCGCTTCACCTTCGCCGGCACCCCCGCGACCAGTGACCCGGGCGGCACCACCATCCCCTGCGGCACCAGAGCCTGCGCGGCGACCAGCGACCCGGCCCCGATCACCGCCCCGTTGAGCACGGTCGCCCCCATCCCGATCAGGCAGTCGTCCTCCACGGTCGCCCCGTGCACCACCGCGTTGTGCCCGATGGACACCCGCTCCCCGACGGTCACCGGGAAACCGGGATCGGCGTGCAGCGTGACGTTGTCCTGCACATTGGCCCGCGCGCCCACGGTGATCTTCTCCACGTCGCCCCGCAGGACGGCCCCGTACCAGACGCTCGCCCCCGCGTGCAGCGTGACGTCCCCGACGACGGAGGCCGTGGGCGCCACGAACGCCTCCGGATCCACCCGGGGCTCCTTGCCCCCGATACCCACGATCAGCGCCTTGTGCGTCATCACCCGTCTCCTCGTGTCGGCAGTACACCGCACGGTACGACACCGGGTGGGGTGAAGATCACAGCAGCCCGCGCCCTCCGCCGGACGACCGGTGAGTAACGTGAGCCCGTGTCGAAGCGCAAGAACACGTTCTCATCCTGGCGACGCCGGCTGGCGCAGCGCGCCGTGCACGCGGGCTGGTCGTGGGTGCGCGGCGCGGGTTCGGTGACGGCCGAGCACCCCGGCCGCTACCGGTTCGGCGCGATCGGCGAAGCGACCCGGCTGGCCTTCCCGCTCGGCACGGTCTTCGGCGAGCCCTGGATCCGGCTCGGCTCCCACTGCATCATCGCCGAGCAGGTCACCCTCACGGCCGGTCTGATGCCGGACCTGGACCTCGGCCCTGAGCCCATCCTGCGCATCGGCGACGGCGTGGTGCTCGGCCGCGGCAGCCATGTCATCGCGGACACGACGGTCACGATCGGCAGCGACTGCTACTTCGGCCCGTACGTCTACGTCACCTCCACCAACCACTCCTACGACGACCCGCACCAGCCCATCGGCCGGCAGTGGCCGCGGATGGAGCCCGTCGAGATCGGCCCGGGCTGCTGGATCGGCACCGGCGCGGTGATCCTGCCGGGCGCGCGGATCGGCCGGAACGTCGTCGTGGCGGCCGGCGCGGTGGTCCGGGGCACGGTGCCCGACCACGCGGTGGTGGCGGGGGCGCCCGCCCGGGTCGTACGGCGCTGGACGGCCGGCGACGGCTGGCAGCCGCCGCTGCGGACCCCGGCCCCGGTGCCGATCCCGGACGGGACGACGCCGGAGCAGCTGCGGGCGCTGGGGGAGCTGGACGAGGACGTGGTCGCCCGGCTCGCCGCACTGGAACCGGAGGTCTGAGGCGACCGGCCGGCCACCGGCACGGCCGGCCTCGCAGTACAGTTCGGTGAACGCTCGGATGCACCGCACCGTAGTGCGGTGCACGGCACCGCGCTATGCGTCACCTCGGACTTCCCGGATATTGGACCCCACGTGTCGGACCTCGAACTCCTGACCCAGTCCCTGGCGCGCAACGTCAAGCACTGGCGTGCCGTGCGCGGCTTCACGCTGGACGTGCTGGCCGCCCGGGCCGGGGTCAGCCGCGGCATGCTCATCCAGATCGAGCAGGCCCGCACCAACCCCAGCATCGGCACGGTCGTCAAGATCGGCGACGCGCTCGGCGTCAGCGTCACCACGCTCCTCGACTACGAACAGGGCCCGACGGTCCGGATCGTCCCCGCCGAACGGGCGGTGCGGCTGTGGCACACGGAAGCCGGCAGCTACAACCGGCTGCTCGCCGGCACGGAGGCGCCGGGACCGCTGGAGATGTGGGACTGGCGGCTGATGCCGGGCGAGAGCAGCCCCTCCGAGCCGCATCCCGGCGGCACCGTCGAGCTGGTGCACGTGACCGCGGGCGAGCTGACGCTGGTCGTGGACGGCGCGGAGTACCGCGTTCCGGCGGGCGCCAGCGCTTCTTTCGAGGCCAATGTCCCGCATCGGTACACCAACCGGGGCGACCTGCCGATGGAGATGGTGATGGCGGTGTCCGTGCCGCCCGTGCCCTGAGACGCGGGTACGGCGCGCGGGCGGGCCTTGCTAGCGTGCGGCCATGCGCCCACCCATCGGAGACTTCGACACCGCCACCCCCGCCCCGGACTGCCTGGACGAGCTGACCGCGCCCGTCGCCGATGCCGTACGCGACTGGCAGGGCGCCGTCCCGGCCGACCGGATCCTCTACGTGGACACCGACCCGCAGTGGGCCGACACGGCCGTCTTCGTGGAGCACTACGGCCGCGACCTGCTGGAGCGGTCGGCGAACTGTGTCGTCGTCGCGGGCAAGCGGGGCGGCATGACCACACTGGCCGCCTGCGTGGTGCTCTCCACCACCCGGGTCGACGTCAACGGCGCCGTACGCCGTCAACTGGGCGCGCGGAAGGCCTCGTTCGCCCCCATGGAGACCGCGACCGGCGAGACCGGCATGGAGTACGGCGGCATCACCCCGCTCGGACTGCCCACCGGCTGGCCGGTGCTGGTGGACGCGGCCGTCGTCGACCTGCCCTACGTGCTGATCGGCAGTGGCCGCCGGCGCGGCAAACTGCTGGTGCCGGGCAAGGCCCTCGCCGAACTGCCGGGCGCGGTCGTACGGGAGGGCCTGGGCGTCGCCTGACCGGCGAGTGGGGGTCCGTCACGCGCTCAGTACGCGCCCGCCGTACCGAGGTACTGCTCGGCGAAGGCCGCCGCCGCTGCCGGTGAGGTGAACAGCCGCCGCAGGCGGGCCCGGGCGGTGCCGGCCCGGTAGGGGTCGCCGTGGGACATGCCGTGGTAGATCTCGGAGAGCCACTGGGAGAACTCCTGGTAGTCCCACACCCGGCGCAGACAGGCCTCCGCGTAGCCGTCCAGGGCCGTGCCGTCGCCCTCGGTCAGGTGGGCGACGAGGCCGTCGCCGAGCAGGAACGCGTCGTGGAGGGCCAGGTTCATGCCCTTCGCGGCGATCGGCGCGACGAGGTGCGCGGCGTCACCGGCCAGGAAGAGCCGGCCGGACGCCATGGGCTCCACCACGTAGTTGTGCATGTCCAGCACGCGCTTCTCCAGCAGCCGGCCCCGCGTCAGCGGCGGGTGGTCGGCGGCGTGCAGGCGCCGCTGGAGTTCGTCCCAGACCCGCTCGTCCGGCCAGTCGTCCGCATCGTCGCCCGGCGGGCACTGGAGGTAGTACCGGGTCAGGTGCGGGCCCCGGGCCATGTGTCCGGCGAACCCGTCGGGGTGCATGCCGAACAGCACACAGTCGGAGGACGGCGGTGCCTCGGCGAGCAGCGCCAGCCAGCCGATGCCGTAGTCGTGCCGGGAGATCCGCGCCCGCTCCGGCAGCGCCGCCCGGCTCACCCCGCGGGCCCCGTCGCAGCCCGCCACGAAGTCGCAGCGCACCAGGAGCCGTTCGCCGCTGTCCGGGTCGGTGTACGAGACCGAGGGCCGGTCGGAGTCCAGGTCGTGCAGGCGGACGTCGCGCACGCCGAAGCGGACGGCGCCGCCGCGCACGTCGGCGTACTCGCGCACGAGATCCGTCACCAGCGACGGCTGCGGGTAGATCCAGTGGTGACGCCCCGTCAGTTCGCCGTAGGCGAAGCGGTGGCCGCGGCCGTCGAAGCGGAACTCGCACTCGGTGTGCCGCTGGGCGTGCGCCGTCAGGTTGCTCCCGAGGCCGCGCCGTTCCAGGCCCCGTACCGCCCATTCCTCGATGACCCCGGCGCGGGGCCGCTGTTCGATGAACGCGCGGCTGCCGGCCTCCAGGACCAGGCAGTCGACGCCGGCGGCCCGCAGGATGTTGCCGACGGTCAGCCCGGCCGGCCCGGCGCCCACGATGACGACCGGGCAGTGGGGCACGGCGGGGGAGCCGGAGCGGGGGGAAGGAGACGTCATCCGAGCATTATGACGGTGTCCCGTCAGACGAGCCGACGGGACACCGTGGGGTGGGGCGGGGGCGGGGTCAGTGCGCGGGCGCGTCCGTGACCACGACCTCCTCGATGCTGCGCTCGATCGCCTGGGGGCTGGACGCGGTGGCCCTGGCCCAGTAGTAGACGCCCAGCGAGAAGGCGGCCACGACCAGGATGTCCCACCACAGCGGGATGACGCCCCGGCCGCCGAAGCCGCCCAGCCAGGAGATGGCGCCCAGGCCGAGCAGGTAACCCGGCAGCCACTGCGCGGCGCGGAAGTCCAGCCGGGGCGCGTCGGGCAGCCGCTTGCTGGTGGCGTACCAGGCGTAGGAGCCCAGCAGCAGGTAGCCGAGCAGGATCGCGAAGCCCAGCCGCCACAGGGTGTCCCAGCCGGCCCAGTAGATGATGAGGTTGGCGACCACGAACGACAGCGGCGAGATGAACCTGCCGCCGGGCAGCCGGTAGGGGCGCTCGTGGTGCGGCAGCCGGTCGGCGAAGACGCCGTAGGCCAGCGGCGCGCCCGCGTACATCAGCACGCTCGCCGAGGTGATGAAGCCGACCAGCTCCTGCCAGCTCGGGAACGGCAGGAAGCAGATCACACCGGTGACGAACGACATCAGGAGACCGAACCACGGCACGCCGCGCTTGTCGGTCCTGGCGAAGGCCTTCGGCGCGTAGCCGTTCTTGGCCAGGCCGTAGGAGACCCGCGAGGTGGCGGTGGTGTAGATCAGGCCGGTGCCACCGGGGGAGATGATCGCGTCGATGTAGAGCACCCAGCCCAGCCAGCCCAGGCCCACGACGGTCGCCAGGCCCGCCCAGGGACCGCTGATGCCGGGGAAGTCCAGCTTGGCCCAGCCGTGCGCGAAGGACGCGTGCGGCAGGGCGGCGATGAACACGACCTGGAGCAGGATGTAGATCACGGCGCCGATCGCGACGGAGCCGAGGGTCGCCCGGGGCAGGTCGCGCTTGGGGTTGCGGCTCTCGCCCGCCAGCTGGATCGCCTGCTCGAAACCGAGCAGCGCGAAGATGATGCCGCTGGAGCTGATGGCGCCGAGCATGCCCTTGGCGCCGAACGGCGCGAAGCCCTCCGAGGTGAAGTTGCTGGCGTGGAAGTTGCCCGCGGCTATGATGAAGATCGCCCCGAGCGGAACGGCGATCTTCCACCAGGTGGCGGCGCTGTTGGTGTGCGCCAGGGCCCGGACGCCGAAGAAGTTGACCCCGACGAAGACCGCCATCAGCAGGACGGCCGTGAGGAGACCGACGGGCGTCAGTGTGCCGTCGGCGTGCTGGAGGCCCCGCGCCCACTCCCAGTGACCGGCGTAGCCGATCATGGCCTCGACCTCGATCGGGGCCACGGTGGCCGCCTGGAGCCAGGAGAACCAGCCGAAGGACATGCCCGCCAGGCCGCCGAAGGCGTAGTGCGGGTAGCGCGCCGTGCCGCCCGCCACCGGGAACATGCCGCCGAGTTCGGCGTGCACGAGCGCCAGCAGCACGATCGCGACCGCGCCGATCACCCACGAGACGATCGCCGCGGGACCGGCCACGACGACCGCCTTCTCGGCGCCGTACAGCCAGCCGGAGCCGATGATGGAGCCGACGGAGGCCCACATCAGACCGATCAGTCCGACGTCGCGGCGCAAGCCGCCGGACTCCGTCGTGGCCTGTGGCACGGCATGGTCGACTTTCGCCATGTCAGGTGGCCTCTCAGTTCATGAACACGAAACAAACGAGCAAGGACGCCACAGGCTAGAAAGACTTTCCGCTTGAACAGAAGACTGTTTTCCAAAACTTGACCCAGGATCTTGTCGGTCTTGGGAACAGCGTTCACACAGGTCAGAGATCAACTCCGAATGTCAATATTCAGCGTCTAATTGTGAGAAGAAAGTGAGACAGGGGGTGAGTCGGCTAGTGCAGACGTGGAATTTCGATCGCCGGGCACCGGTCCATGACCATCTCCACACCCGCCGCCCTGGTCCGCTCGTACGCGCCTGCGTCGACGACCCCCAGCTGGAACCACACCGCCTTCGCGCCCCGCGCCACGGCCTCGTCGGCCACCGTGCCGGCCAGCGCGCTGTTGACGAAGACGTCGACCACGTCCACGTCGAAGGGGACATCCGCGAGGGAGGCGTACCCCCGCTCACCGTGCACCGCCTCCGCCTTGGGGTGCACCGGCACGATCCGCTTGCCGAACCGCTGGAGCACCTGCGCCACCCCGTACGCGGCCCGGCTCCGGTTCGCGGACAGGCCGACCACCGCCCAGGTGTCGCCCAGCTCGGTCAGGATCCTGCGGATCGTCGCGTCGTCGCCGTACATCGGCCGCCTCCTCGGACTGCGGGAACAGAACGTGGGGGCAACAGCGCCCCAGGGGTGCGGATTCCCGCCGCGGCGCGCCACGATGACCGGAATCGGTGCAAGCTGCCCGCATACGGCCGTCCGGCCGCCTACGCTCGCCCCGTGCTGCGCATCCTCGACGTCCGAACCGGTGAACCCGTCGCCGCCGCGCCCGCCCGCCGCGGCCTGACCCGCGTCGAGGCCCACGCCCCGGGTCTCGACCCGACCGCCCTGCGGGTACTGCTCACCGCCGACCTGCTCGTCCGGGCCCTGGAGCTGGGCGGCACCCCGGTCTGGACGATCCTCACCGCACCCCGTGAGCAGCCCGAGCTGTGCACGGCCGCCACCCGGCTCGCCATCCGCCCCTTCGAGGACGGCCGGGACCTCGCGTCCGGGCTGGGTGAGGCCCAGGTGATCCACGTCACCGGGCCCCACACCGCGACCGTCCGCGCCGAGGGGCCGGTGGCGGCCGTCGCGCCGGTGACCTGGACCGGCCCCGAGCCGCCACTGCCCGCCCTCCTCGCCGACCCCGCCGCCCTGCGGCTCGCCCTGCTCCGCGTCCCCCGGCGGGAGACCGCGCGGCTGGACGCCACCGCCCTCGACCGGGCCGCCGGGCAGCTCGCCCACTGGCGGCGGGCCGTGGCCGGCTGGGCCCGGCGGCCCTCCCGGCCGGTGCCCGAGGAGATCCGGACCCGGCTGCGGGCCGCCTGGGACGACGACCTCGACCTGCCCCGCTCGCTCGCGGTGCTGCGGGACGTGGAGCACGCCCCCGACCTGCCCGACGGCGCCCGCTTCGAGACCTACGCCCACGCCGACCGGCTGCTCGCCCTCGATCTCCTCCGTGACCTCGGGAACCCGGCGTGATCGAACGGGCGGGCGCGGGCCCGCTGCGCCGGCTGGTGGTGCTGCGGCACGCCAAGTCCGCGTGGCCCGAGGGCGTCGAGGACCCTCGCCGGCCGCTCGCGCCCCGGGGGCTGCGGGACGCCCCGGCCGCCGGCCGCGCCCTGGCCGACTCCGGCTCCCTGCCCGACCTCGCCCTGTGCTCCACCGCCGTCCGCGCCCGCCGGACCTGGGAGCTGGCCTCCGCCGAGTGGGGCACCCCACCGCCGGTACGCCTGGACGGGCGGCTCTACGCGGCCGGCGTACCGGAACTGCTGGAGGTCGTGCACGAGGTGCCGCCGGAGGTGGAGACGCTGCTGCTGGTCGGACACCACCCGGGCCTCGCCGACCTGGTGCGGGCGCTCGCCGCGGACGGCCTCGACGACACCCTTGACCGGGTGGGGGAGAAGTTCCCGACGGCAGCGATCGCCGTCCTCGCCTGGCGAGGCACCGGCTGGCCGGCACTCGCCCCGGGCACGGCCCTGCTGACCTCCTTCACGGTGCCGCGCGGAGCGAAGGGGGAGCGGCCGCGCTGACGCGGGGACGGACCGGTGACGTGCTGCGCATAGGCTGGCGGGATGCAGGACGAGTACCGCACCGTCGCCCGTGCGGGTGTGCACGAGACCGAGATCAACCGCTCCCGCTTCCTGTGCGCCCTCGCCCCGGCCGCCACCGAGAAGGAGGCGCAGGAGTTCGTCGCGGCCGTCCGCAGGGAGCACGCCGACGCCAGCCACAACTGCTGGGCGTACGTCATCGGCGCCGACGCCTCCGTGCAGCGGGCCGGCGACGACGGCGAACCGGGCGGCACCGCCGGCGTCCCCATGCTCCAGATGCTGCTGCGCCGTGACATGCGGTACGTCGTCGCCGTCGTCACCCGCTACTACGGCGGTGTCAAGCTCGGCGCCGGCGGACTCATCCGCGCGTACGGAGGTGCCGTCGGCGAGGCCCTGGACGCGCTCGGCACCCGCACCCGGCGCCGCTTCAGGCTGGCCACGGTGACCGTCGACCACCAGCGCGCGGGCAAGGTCCAGAACGACCTGCGGGCCACCGGACGCGAGGTGCGGGACGTCCGCTACGGCGAGGCCGTCACCCTGGAGATCGGCCTGCCGGACGGCGACGTGGACGCCTTCCGCGCGTGGCTCGCCGATGTGACGGCGGGCACGGCCGGCTTCGAACCGGGCGGCGAAGCCTACGGAGATGCCTGACCATTCCGGCGAAACGGGCATAACCCCCCTGCTGCGGGCGGGTCGTGACGGGCTGGTACGGGAGTAACCGGCCGTGATGTCAGACCCGGCCGATAGTCTCGGGGCCCATGAGATTCCTGCACACGTCCGACTGGCATCTCGGCCGGGCCTTCCACCGGGCGAACCTGCTCGGGGCCCAGGCCGGGTTCATCGGCCACCTCGTCACCACCGTGCGTGAGCACGCGGTGGACGCGGTGGTCGTGTCGGGCGACGTGTACGACCGGGCGGTGCCCCCGCTCGCCGCCGTGGAACTGTTCGACACCGCCCTGCACCGCCTCGCGGACCTCGGCGTGCCCACGGTGATGATCTCCGGCAACCACGACTCGGCCCGCCGCCTCGGCGTCGGCGCCGGACTCATCGACCGCGCCGGCATCCACCTGCGCACCGAACCGGCCGCCGCCGGCACCCCGGTCGTGCTCCAGGACGCCCACGGCGACGTCGCGTTCTACGGCCTGCCCTACCTCGAACCCGCCCTCGTCAAGGACGAGTTCGCCGTCGGCAAGGCCGGGCACGAGGCCGTGCTCGGCGCCGCCATGGACCGCGTCCGCGCCGACCTCGCCACCCGCGCGGCCGGCACGCGCTCCGTCGTCCTCGCCCACGCCTTCGTCACCGGCGGCCAGGCCAGCGACAGCGAGCGGGACATCACCGTCGGCGGGGTCGCCGCCGTACCGGCCGGCGTCTTCGACGGCGTCGACTACGTGGCCCTCGGACATCTGCACGGCTGCCAGACCATCACAGAACGCGTGCGCTACTCCGGCTCCCCGCTCGCCTACTCCTTCTCCGAGGCCGGCCACCGCAAGAGCATGTGGCTGGTCGACCTGGACGCGGACGGCTCGGTCACCGCCGCGCGCGTCGACTGCCCCGTGCCGCGCCCGCTCGCCCGCATCCGGGGCACCCTGGACGCGCTCCTCACCGACCCGGGACTGACCCGCCACGAGGAAGCCTGGATCGAGGCCACCCTCACCGACCCGGCCCGCCCGGCCGATCCCATGGCCCGCCTCACCGCGCGCTTCCCGCACACCCTCAGCCTCGTCTTCGACCCCGAGCGGGCCCCCGACGACCCCCACCTGTCGTACGCGCGGCGGCTCGCCGGCCGCAGCGACCACCAGATCGCCCAGGACTTCGTCGCCCATGTCCGCGGCACCGGACCCGACGAGCACGAGAGCGCCGTCCTGCGCGAGGCGTTCGACGCCGTCCGCGCCGACGACGCCGTACGAGAGGTGGCACGATGAGGCTGCACCGGCTCGACATCACCGCCTTCGGACCCTTCGGCGGCGCCCGGACCGTCGACTTCGACGCCCTGTCCGCCGCCGGTCTCTTCCTCCTCCACGGGCCCACCGGAGCCGGCAAGACCTCCGTCCTGGACGCCGTCTGCTACGCCCTGTACGGCTCCGTCCCCGGTGCCCGGCAGAGCGGCCAGGGCGCGCACCTGCGCAGCGACCACGCCCCGCCCGGCACCCGCACGGAGGTCCGCCTCGACCTGACCGTCGCCGGACGCCGCCTGGAGATCACCCGGCAGCCCCCCTGGGAGCGGCCCAAGCTGCGCGGCAAGGGCACCACCGTAGACAAGGCCCAGACCTGGCTGCGCGAGTACGACAGCACGGCCGGCGTCTGGCAGGACCGCAGCCGCTCCCACCAGGAGACGGGCGAGGAGATCACCCAGCTGCTCGGGATGAGCCGCGACCAGTTCTGCCAGGTCGTCCTGCTGCCCCAGGGCGACTTCGCCCGCTTCCTGCGCGCCGACGCCGAGGCCCGCAGCAAACTGCTCGGCCGCCTCTTCGACACCCGGCGCTTCGCCGACGTCGAGAAACGGCTCGCCGACCGCCGCAAGGCCGCCGAGGCGCGCGTGCGCGACGGCGACGCGGCGCTCCTCGCCGACGCCCACCGCATGCAGCAGGCGGCCGGTGACGCCATGGACCTGCCCGCCCTGGCCCCCGGCGACCCCGGTCTGGCCGAGGCCGTCCTCGGAGCCGCCGCCGTCGCCCGCAGCACCGCCCGCGAACGCCTCACCGTCGCCCGCTGCCGTCTGGCCGCCGCCGAGTCCGCCCACGCCGCGGCCCGCCGCGCCCTGGACGACATACGCGAACGCGCCCGCCTCCAGCAGAGGTTCGCCGAGGCCCGGCAGCGCGCCGAACGCCTCCAGGAGAGCGCCGCCGCCCGCCGGGAGACGCGCGAGCGCATGGAACGGGCCCGCAAGGCCGAGGCCGTCGCGCCCGCGCTGGAGCTGCGCGACGCCGCCGAGGCGGACCACCGCCGGGCCGCCGCGGCCGAGGCCCGCACGCGCGGGCAGCTCACGGGCCCCCACGCCGGCGCCGACGCCGGCGGACTGGCCGCCGCCGCCCGCCGGAGTGCCGAGGAACTCGGCGGCCTCGACGCGGCCCGGCGAGCCGAACGGCGGCTCGCCGAACTCACCGACGAATGCGCCGGACTCGACCGGCAGGAAAACGCCGACGAGGACATCCTGCGCGAGGCCGACGCCTGGCTCGCCGACTGGGACGGCACCCGCGCGGCACTCCAGGACCGCGTCGACTCCGCCCAGGAGGCCGCCACCCGCGCCGAACAACTCGCCGTCCAGCGCGCCCCGATGCAGCGGCGGCTCGACGCGGCCCGCACCCGCGACCGCCTCGCCACCGACCTCGCGCAGGCCCGGCAGCGCGCGGAGGACTCGGCACAGCGCGCCCTCGACGCCCGCGCCCACTGGCTCGACCTCAAGGAACAGCGGCTGAACGGCATCGCCGCCGAACTCGCCGCCCACCTCACCGACGGCGAGCCCTGCGCGGTCTGCGGAGCCACCGCGCACCCCGCCCCCGCCCGCAAGACCACCGGACACGTCGACCGGGACACCGAGGACCGCGCCCTCGCCGCCTACCAGCGGGCCGAGGAGCTGCACACCGACGACGAGCGGCGACTCGGCGAGGTCCGCGAGGCGCTGGCCGCCGCCACCGCCGAGGCCGGCGAGACGCCCACCGACCGGCTCACCGCCGAGGCCGGCGAACTGGAGGAGGAATACGCCCGCGCCCGCCGCGCGGCCTCCGCCCTGCACGCCGCCCAGGAGGAACTGCGGCGCGCCGGACACGAACGCGAGCAGCGCCTCGCCGACCGCCACCAGGCCGCCCTGCGGGCCGCCTCCCGGCTCACCCGGCGCGACACCCTGGAACGCGAACAGGCCGCACTGGAAGCCGAGCTGACGCAGGCGCGCGGCACCTCGGACAGCGTGGCGGCGCGCGCCGCGCAGCTGGAACGGCTCACGGCACGGCTCACCGAGGCCGCCGACGCCGTGCGTGTCGCCGAGGACACCGCCCAGCGGCTGAAGGACGCCGACGCCCGCCTCGCCGACGCCGCCTACCGGGCCGGCTTCGACACCCCGCAGGCCGCGGCGGCGGCCCTGCTGGACGCCGCCGCCTACCGGGACCTGCAACACCGCCTCGACGCCTGGCAGCAGGAGGAGGCCGCCGTCCGCGCGGTCCTCGACGAGCCCGGCGCCGCGGCGGCCGACCGGCAGCCGCCCGCCGACCCGGCCACCGCCGAACGGACGGCGGCCGGCGCCGAACGGCGGCTGCGCGAGGCCGCCTCCGCCCGCGACGCCGCCGCCCGCTGCTGCACCGAGCTGGACCGCCTCTCCGCGCGCGCCACCGAGGCCGTACGCCGCCTCGCCCCGCTGCGCGAGGAGTACGGCCGGGTGGCCCGGCTCGCCGCGCTCACCGCCGGCAACTCCGCCGACAACGAACGCCGGATGCGCCTGGAGTCGTACGTCCTGGCGGCCCGGCTGGAGCAGGTCGCCGCCGCCGCGACCGTGCGCCTCCAGCGCATGTCGTCCGGCCGCTACACCCTCGTCCACTCCGACGACCGCGCCGGACGCGGCCGCAGCGGGCTCGGGCTGCACGTGGTCGACGCCTGGACCGGGCGGGCCCGGGACACCGCGACCCTGTCCGGCGGCGAGACCTTCTTCGCCTCCCTCGCGCTCGCCCTCGGCCTCGCCGACGTCGTCACCGACGAGGCGGGCGGCGTCCGCCTGGACACCCTCTTCATCGACGAGGGCTTCGGCAGCCTGGACGACCAGACCCTGGACGAGGTCCTGGACGTCCTCGACTCACTGCGCGAACGCGACCGCAGCGTCGGCATCGTCAGCCACGTCGCCGACCTGCGCCGCCGCATCCACGCCCAACTGGAGGTCGTGAAGGGCAGATCGGGCTCGACGCTGCGCCAGCACGGAGTGGGCTAACGGCCCAGCGGGCGCCGGGACAGCGGGGAGGAGTACACGACGCTGGTGGTGACCGAGCCCAGGGAGCCGATTCGGCCCGAGACCTCCTCCAGGTGGGACATGGAGCGCGCGGCGACCTTGATGACGAAGCAGTCGTCGCCCGTCACGTGGTGCGCCTCCAGGATCTCGGGCGTCGCGGCCACCAGGTCGTGGAACGGCCGGTAGTTGCCGTTCGGGTAGCGCAGCCGCACGAACGCCAGGATCGGCAGGCCCAGCCGTTCGGGGTCGACCACCGCCGCGTACCCCTGTATGACGCCCGCCTCCTCCAGCCGCCGTACCCGTTCGGTGACGGCGCTCGGTGACATCGACACGGCGCGCGCCAGCTCGGCGTAGGTGGCCCGTCCGTCGCGCTGGAGGACCTCGAGAATGCGCCAGTCGGTGGCGTCCGGGGAATACACGGTCATCAGGGATGGATAGCAGGGAAATCCCCGGCCGGGCAAGGGCAGGCCCGGGGATCGTCCCTTCAGGCCGCGGCTCACGGACCGTAGATTTCCCGTCATGATCGACGCCGCTTCCGCGAACCCCGTCCTGCGCGTCCCGCCCGCCGCCCCCGCCGAGGCCGCCGCCCACCTCCGGGCGAGCCTCGCCCGGTACGCCGACGTCGCCGACGTGGCGGAGGCGCTGGCGGCCGGCGGTGACCCCGGCTTCGTCGTGGTCGACTCCCGCTCCACCGAGTCCTGGGACCAGGGCCACATCCCCGGCGCCGTCCACCTGCCGACCGCGCTCGTCCCCGAGCGGGCCGGGCAGCTCCTCGACAGATCCGTGCCCGTGGTGACGTACTGCTGGGGCCCCGGGTGCAACGGTGCCACCCGCGCCGCCCTGGCCCTCGCCGAACTCGGCTACCGGGTCAAGGAGATGCTCGGCGGCTTCGAGTACTGGGCGCGTGAGGGTCTCGCCTACGAGACCCGGCGGGGGCCGGCCCGCCGGGACGCCGACCCGTTGACGGCGCCCGTGGCGGGCGGATGCGGCTGCTGACGCCCTCCCGCTCGGGTCAACGCCACCCGTCGAGGACGATGTCCAGATGCCGGGGGCCGCGCAGCACGGCGTTCTGCCGGTAGGGCGGCGGATCCTCGGCCAGGCGGGGGTTCTCCATCCGCCGGGCCAGCTCGGCCAGGGCGATCTGGGTCTCCAGCCGGGCCAGCGGGGCACCGAAACAGCTGTGGATGCCGCTGCCGAATCCGAGGTGCTGGATGTCCTCGCGGTCCGGGTCGAAGCGCCCGGGGTCCTTGAAACGCTCGGGGTCACGGTTGCCGGCGGCCAGGACCAGCCACAGCCGTGACCCCTTCGGGATGGTCACCCCGCGCACCTCGATGTCGGCGATGCAGGTGCGCTGCGGCACGATCTGCACCGGCGGCTCGTACCGCAGCAGCTCCTCCACGATCCGCACCGACAGGCCCGGCTCCGCCCGCAGCCGGGCCAGCACGTCCGGGTGGCGCAGCAGCGTCAGCATGCCGTTCGTGATCAGGTTGACCGTCGTCTCGTGGCCGGCGATCAGCAGCAGCACCGCGGTGCTGAGCACCTCCATCATCGTCATGGAACCGTCCGCGCCCTGGCTGTGCACCAGGTCGGACAGCAGGTCGTCCCGCGGTTCCTTGGTGCGCTCCTCGACCAGACCGGCCAGGTACATGCCGAGCTGCATCCGGGCCTCCTGGGCCGCCTTCACGAACTCGGCGTCCGCCGTCGTGCGCGTCGCGGGATCGAGGCCGGCGACCAGCGGATCGACCCAGGCGCGGAACCGCGGCTCGTCGTCCCGGGGCACGCCGAGCAGCCGGCAGATCACCGTCACCGGGAAGGGGTAGGCGAACTGGTCGACCAGGTCGATCTGCCGGGTGTCCGCGAGACCGTCGATCAGCCCGGTCACGACGGCCGCCATCTCGCCCCGCATGTTCTCGACCCGGCGCGGCCGGTGCGGCGGCCCGAAGGCGCTGTTGGCGATGCGCCGGAGCCGGTCGTGCTCGGGCGGGTCGAGCCGCAGGAAGGACGGCGGCAGTCCCGTGTTCTCCCCCTGCGAGACCTCGTCGTCGCCCGCCGCGGCGAGGTTGGCGGCGTCGGAGCTGACCCGCGGATCGTGGAGCAGGCCCTCGATGTCGTAGTACGAGCTGATGACGTAGGGGCCGCCCTCCTCCTCGTGCAGGACCGGCGTCCTGCGCAGCTCCTCGTACAGCGGGTACGGGTCGGCGCGATGGGCGAAGTCGGTGATCTGGCGCACCAGCGAGGCTTGCGTCATGACAGGTCCTTGGAGCGTCGGGGCCGGCGGCGGTCAGTGCCGGGAGGGGTGGAAGACCAGCTGCTGGTCGGCCGGTGAGTAACCGCTGAGGGTCACCGTGGGGCCATGGGTCGGGAGGGACGGGTCGGGGAAGTCGGCCGCCACCGGCCGCAGGCCCTCGGGACGCCGGTCCATCGTCGGGAACTCCACCGGGAACGGCGCGCCCCGCTCGATCTGCCGCTGGTAGAACTCCAGCCACCGGGTGTTGTCGAAGCTCACGGCGGCGATCATGCGGCCCTGGTAGCCGTAGACCCCGACGAACCGGCGCTCGGCCAGCGAACCCTGCGTGATCATGAGCTGCTCACCCATGGGCGGGACCCCGACCGACTTGATGTTCACCCCGAACATGGAGGACCAGAAGGCCGGCATCCACAGGTGCGGGCGCCGCTCGGCGCCGTGGCAGATCATGTTGTGCGCGGCCGTCTCCCCCTGGGCGACGGCGTTGCCCCAGTGTTCCAGCGACAGGAACTGGTAGCCGAAGAGGGCGTGCGGGAACCGCGCCACGTCACCCGCCACGAAGACGTCGTCGGTGACGATGCCCCGGAAGTCGAAGGCACGGCACCCCGCGTCGCAGGCGATGCCCCGCGGCCCGGCGCCCAGCCCCGACCCCGCCAGCCACTCCGTGTTCCGCAGCGAACCCAGCGAGACGACGACCACGTCCGCCTCGACGACAGTCTCGTCCGACAGGTGGACGGCCCGCACCCTGCCGACCGGGTCACCCTCCAGTGAGGTCACCGTGACGTGGGTGCGCAAGTCCACACCGTTCTCGGTCTGGAGGCCGGCGGCGACCGCGCCGATCACCCCGCCGAGCGCGCCCACCAGCGGCGCGCCCGCACGCTCCGCCACGGTGACGGGAATGCCCATCTCCCGGCACGCCGAGGCGACCTCCGAACCGGCGAACCCGGCGCCGATGACGAACACCCGGCGCGGGCCGGCCTTCAGCCGCCGGTAGAGGTCGGCCGCGTCCTCCCGCGTGCGCAGCAGACAGACGCCGTCCAGCCGGGCCTCCTCCTCCTTCGGCCACGGCCGGGCGCGGACGCCGGTCGTGATGAGCAGCCGGTCGTACTCCACCTCGTCGCCGTCGGCCAGCCGGACCCGCTTGTCCGTCAGATCCAGCCCGGCCGCCGCGACGCCCAGGCGCCACTTGGCGTCGATCTCCCTGCGGTGCGGCAGCTCGGTGTGGTGCGGGGACGCCTTGCCCAGCAGCACCGACTTGGACAGCGGCGGCCGGTCGTACGGCTCGTACGGCTCGTCGCCGATCAGGGTCAGCTCGCCGGCGAAGCCCTCGGCGCGCAGCGTCTCGGCGGCCCGCAGGCCGGCCAGCGAGGCGCCCACGATCACGATCCGGCCCTCGCGCCTGAGCCATTCCGTGTGGTCAGCGGGCATCGGACGCCTCCCCGGCGGAACCGGTCACCGGCTCGCCCGCGGCGCCGTCCAGCCCGTCCGCCGTGATCGCCTGCACCGGGCACGCGGCGACGGCACGCGCCAGCCGCTCCCGCTGCTCCTCGTCCGCGCGCGGGTTGTAGAGCAGCGACTCCTCGCCGTGCATGGCGAAGACGTCGGGTGCGAGGAACGCGCACTGGGCGTACCCCTGGCACTTGTTGAGATCGACGACGAGCCTCATCGGCGCTCCGCCCTTCCGATGGCCAGGTCCGTGCGTCCACGCGGCTCGCGCGGGCGGCTCCGGACGGCGGTCGTCCCCCGGGCCAGCATGCGAGCGGGACCGGGGTGCCCGCGCGCCGGGCACGCCGATCGAGTGAGGGACGTCCGGGGAGCGGAGGTCACCGGGCCGCCGCCGGCCGGCGCCGGTCACGGCGGCCGGCCGCGAGGAGGTACACGCTGATCAGCAGTGACCACGCGGGAAAGACGAGCTCCGCCCAGGGCACGTTCGACGACAGGAAGAGCAGCGTCAGCGCGGTCAGGACGCCCAGGACCGTGAGCGGGCGCGGCAGGACGCCGAGGCGGTGGCCGATCACCGACAGGGAGGACACGAAGACGGCCGCCATCCGCATGCCGTACCCCGTCATCAGCGTGTACGCGAAGTGGCGGCCGAAGTCCCAGGTGGCCGGCGCCGGCACCGCACCGGCGGGGTGGGCGACCGCGAGCACGGCACTCGCCGCCGCCGCGGCGCCGAACATCATGGCGGTGAAGACCAGTCCGCTGCCGAGGAAGACGGTGGCGAGGAACCGGTCCTCGGCGTCGCCGACGTGCGCGCGCACCGCGCCGATGAACCACAGGAAGAAGATGCCGGCGAACGGCACCAGCGCCAGGGCCGTGCGCAGCGCGTCGCGCCGCCCGGGGTCCGTGAACCCCCGCGCGCCGACCGCGTCGGCTCCCTCGGGGATGCCCAGCCGGACCAGGACGATCGCCGCCGCCAGAAGCAGCGCGAAGACGACTCCGGCCAGCCCCGCCGCCCGAGGTGTCTCCAGCGCCTGCTGTCCCGGCCCTTTCTCGCGCATGCCCGGCCCGCCTTCCGCATCGGCCCCCGGCACCAGCTAGCCGCCTCCACCCCGCCCGCGCCACCGCAGGGCGCCCGTACGGACGCCCTGCGGGCCTTCGCCGGACGGGGGGGCACGGTGCACACCGTCGCCTCGGCCGACGGAAGGGGGCGCGGGGAGCGGGGGACCGTCAGAGCCGGGACAGCTCGTCCACCAGGTCGTCCAGGCCGAGCGAACCCTGCGAGAGCGCCGCCATGTGCCAAGCCTTCGGGTCGAACGCGTCGCCGTGCCGCTCGCGCGCCTTCTCCCGGCCCAGCAGCCACGCCCGCTCGCCCAGCTTGTAGCCGATCGCCTGGCCCGGGATCGTCAGGTACCGGGTCAGCTCGCTCTCGATGAAGTCCGCCGGCCGGCTGCTGTGCGCGCCGAAGAATTCCTGCGCCAGCTCCGGCGTCCACCGCTCACCGGGGTGGAACGGCGAGTCCGCGGGGATCTCCAGCTCCAGGTGCATGCCGATGTCCATGACCACCCGGATCGCCCGCATCATCTGGGCGTCGAGGTAGCCGAGCCGCTCCTCCGGGTCCGTGAGGTAGCCCAGTTCGTCCATCAGCCGCTCCGCGTACAGCGCCCAGCCCTCGAGGTTGGCGCTGACCCCGCCGACCGACGCCTGGTAGCGGGAGAGGTTCTCCGCGACGTGCGCCCACTGGGCGAGCTGGAGATGGTGCCCCGGCACGCCCTCGTGGTACCAGGTCGACACCAGGTCGTAGACGGGGAACCGGGTCTGGCCCATCGTGGGCAGCCAGGTGCGGCCGGGCCGGGAGAAGTCCTCCGACGGGGGCGTGTAGTAGGGGGCGGCCGCGCCGCCGGGCGGGGCGATGCGCGACTCCACCTTCCGCACCCGCTCGGCCAGGTCGAAGTGCGTGCCGTCCAGGTCCTCGATGGCCCTGTCCATCAGGCCCTGGAGCCACGTGCGGACCTCGTCCACGCCGTCGATGTGCCGGCCGTGCTCGTCCAGGTGCGCGAGGGCCACCCACGGCGTCCCGGCGCCGGGCAGGATCTTCTCGGCCTCCTTCTTCATCTCGGCGAGGAGCCGGTGGAACTCGGCCCAGCCGTACGCGTACGCCTCGTCCAGGTCCAGGTCGGTGCCGTTGTAGTAGCGGGCCCAGCGCGCGTACCGCTCGCGGCCGACCACGTTCGGGGCATCCGCGACCGCGGGCGCGTACACGTCCCGCATCCAGTCCCGCAGTTCCCGCAGGGCGCCGGTCGCAGCCCGCGCCGCCTCGTCCAGTTCCGCGCGCAGCGCCTCGGGGCCGGCGGCGGCGAAGTCCTCGTACCAGCCGCGGCCCGAGCCGTCCGTGTCCACCCACTCGGTGAGCTGCTCGATGTAGGTCGCGGTCGGCCGGGGCGCCGCGAACAGCTTGCGCTCCAGCCCCAGTTCCAGCGACGTCCGGTAACCCGCGAGCGCGCCCGGCACGGCACGCAGCCGCTCGGCGATCGCGGACCAGTCCTCGTCCGTGTTCACCGGCATGACGGTGAACACGTCCCGCACCGAGTGGCCGGGCGTTCCCATGTTGCCGACCATGCGCAGGTGCTCGTCCGCCTCCAGGACGGCGAGTTCGGCGGTCAGCCGTTCCCTCAGCAGCCGCCCGCAGCGCCGTTCCGCGTCGCTGTCCGCGCCGGGCTGCCGCTCCGCCTCGGCCAGCCGGGCGAGCGTGGTGCGGATCAGCGCCGCCAGGGCTTGCTGACCGGCGGGTGAGTAGTCGGGCAGCCGCCGCGAACTCTCGGGCACGCCGAGATACGTGCCGGTGACCGGGTCGAGGGCGATGAGGTCGTCCACGTACGCGTCGGCGACCTGACGGGGCAGCGGGCTCTTGGTCTCAGACATGCGGTCCATCCTCGTACCAGGAGGATCCCCACGTCACCACGTACGGGGGATTCAGCTCTGGGCGTGGCCGGGAGGCAACAGCGGCCCGCATTCCCACTGCTGGAAGATGAGCCGGGTCTCCACCCGCGCCACCTCGCGCCGCGCCGTGAACTCGTCCAGCACCAGCCGCTGGAGATCGGCCATGTCCGCGACGGCCACATGCACCAGATAGTCGTCCGGCCCGGTCAGATGGAACACCGAGCGGGCCTCCGGCAGCGCCCGGACGCGCTCCACGAACGGCCCGACCAGCTCCCGCCGGTGCGGACGCACCTGTACCGACAGCAGGGCCTGGAGCCCGCGCCCGAGCTTGGCCGGATCGAGCCGCAGCCGATGCCCGAGGATCACGCCCGAGCGGCGCAGCCGGGTCACCCGGTCCAGGCAGGTCGACGGCGCCACACCCACCTGCGAGGCGAGGTCGCGGTAGGTGGTCCGGGCGTCGTTCTGCAACAGCCGCAGCAGATGCAGGTCCACCGGATCCAGTACGACGGAATCGGCCATGGGCCGAACGTAGCACGGTGCCTGCCCCCGGAGAACCGTTCCTTGTTCACCCTTCCGGCCATGGACACAGCGAGCACCGGCGCCTACGACGACGTACGCGCCGCATCGAGAGCCCTGGCCACCCAGGCCGTGCACGCCGGCCGCGACGATCTCGCCCGCCAGGGCCTGCACGCCCCGCCGATCGACCTGTCGACCACCTACCCCTCGTACGACAGCCGCGCCGAGGCCGCCCGCATCGACGCCTTCGCCGCCGACGGCGCCGATCCGGCCGGGCCGCCGGTCTACGGCCGCCTCGGCAACCCGACCGTGGCCCGCTTCGAGACGGCCCTCGCCCGTCTGGAGGGCACCGAGTCCGCAGTCGCCTTCGCCAGCGGCATGGCCGCGCTCAGCGCCGTCCTCCTCGCGCTTCCCGCCACGGGCCTGCGGCACGTGGTCGCCGTACGGCCCCTGTACGGCTGTAGCGACCACCTGCTGACCGCGGGGCTGCTCGGCACGGAGGTCACCTGGACCGACCCGGCCGGCATCGGTGACGCGCTGCGCCCGGACACCGGCCTGGTGCTGGTCGAGTCCCCGGCCAACCCGACGCTCGCCGAACTCGACCTGCGGGCCGTCGCGCACGCCTGCGGCCCGGTGCCGCTGCTCGTCGACAACACCTTCGCCACGCCCGTGCTGCAACGCCCGGCCGAGCAGGGCGCGCGGCTGGTGCTGCACAGCGCCACCAAGTACCTCGGCGGCCATGGCGACGTGCTCGCCGGCGTCGTCGCCTGTGACGAGGAGTTCGCGGGCCGGCTGCGGCGGATACGGTTCGCCACCGGGGGAGTCCTCCATCCGCTGGCCGGCTATCTGCTGCTGCGGGGACTGTCCACGCTCCCGGTGCGGGTCCGGGCCGCCTCCGCGAACGCCGCCGAACTGGTCCGCCGGCTCAGCGCCGACCCGCGCGTAGCCCGCGTCCACTATCCGCGGGTCGGCGGCGCGATGATCGCCTTCGAGGTGTACGGCGACCCGCACGAGGTGATCTCCCGGGTCCGGCTCGTCACCCCCGCGGTGAGCCTGGGCAGCGTCGACACGCTGATCCAGCATCCCGCGTCCATCAGCCACCGCATCGTCGACGCCGACGACCGGCGCGGGGCGGGGGTGAGCGACCGGCTGCTGCGGCTGTCGGTGGGCCTGGAGGACGTGGACGACCTGTGGAGCGATCTCGACCAGGCCCTGGGCGCCGACGAGCCCTCGAGGGAGCCGACGCGGTGGCAGGTACGACAGCAGGTACGACAGCCGGTGCGGGAGGTGGTGCGCTGACGGCCTTCGTCGGCCTCTGGCGCCCCTACCCCGACGTGGTCCGGTGGGGCGCCCGAGGCGCGACGGCTGCGGTCGGGGCGGTTCGGCTCGCCGTCAGCCGAGGTGCGGTGGGTGGGACCTGGGGGCCGCGGCCAGTGCCGTGGTGTCCAGGCGGGCCGTGATGACCAGGGTGCCCTCCTCGATCTGGTAGTCGAGGGGCAGGCCGAGGCCGCGCATGGCGGCGACCATGCCGGTGTTGGATGCCTGCGTCACGGCGTACACGCTCTCGCAGCCGGCCTCCACCGCCAGCGCCACCAGCCGGCCGAGCAGTTCCCCGCCGATGCCCCGCTGCTGCCAGTCGTCCTCGATCAGCAGCGCGACCTCCGTCTCGTCGCCGTCCCACAGCAGGTGCCCGAGGCCCACGATTCGGCCGGACGCGGTCTGCGCGGCCAGCGTCCGGCCGAAGCGGGGGCTGAGCAGGTGGGTCAGATAGCGGTCCGCGTCACCGACCGGGCCGTGGTAGCGCATGCCGAGGGTGCGGGGCGAGCACCGGTCGTGCATCTCCCTGGCCGGCGCCAGGTCACCGGTGTCGACCCGGCGCACGGTGATGTCGTTCCCCTCCGGCAGGGTCAGCACGTCCTGACCGCGCGGGATCCGCGGCCCGAGCCGGCTGTCCAGCTCCACCAGCGCCCGGGCCCGCGCGAACTCGGTCGGGGTGAACGGCAGATACGGCCGCTCCACGGTGAGCACACCGCCCTCCGGTGCCCGCAGCCGCATCACGGTCTCTTCGAGGACGCCCCCGGCCGGCACCGGTTCCGGACCGCGGCCGCCGCCGACCGGGGTGCCGGGCAGTGACCGGATCGTGCAGCGGCCCAGCAACTGGCGCAGTGCCAAAGGCAGTTCGGCGGCGTCCAGGGCGGTGCGGGTGGCCAGCCCGAGCACCCGGGTGGGCGCGTCGACCAGGTCGTGGGCGTCGGCCCGCTCGATCCAGGTGGCCCTGCCCCCGGCCAGCGCGACCACCCGGGTGATCTCCGCCGCGGCCGGCGCGCCAGGGGACCGCAGCAGGAACTCGTCCACGGTGCCGTCGGCCAGCGGGTGCGTCTGGAGGCTGAGGATGTCCACCCGTCGCTCGGCCAGCGCCGTGCACAGCGCGGCCAGCGAACCGGGCGCGTCCTGCACCGTCGTACGCATCCGCCACAGTGTGCCGGCACCGGTGACCTCATCGGCCGTGGTGCCGGGCCGGGTCGAGGGCCCGGCCGGCCGCGGGGCGGCGGCCGGCCGGGCGCCGGTATCACTCACCGGCGGCGCGTGTCCGTGGCGGCGTGACCACCACACGTGGAAACCCGCCGTCGCGGCCAGCACGACGGCCGACATCACCAGCAGGGCCGGGCCGTCCGGTCCGTGTCCGACGAGGTTCGCCGCGGCGTCCGCCACGGCGACCGCGGTGAACAGCGCGGCGAGTTCGACGACGTCCCGCCGCCAGTGGTGCACGGGCCGCCCGTGCCTGGCCCGGGTCACATCAGGCATGTCTGGAGTCATGCAGCCACTGTGAAGGAACGGTGTTGCGTGATCACGAACTGATTGTGACCGATGGGTAAAGCATGCTCCGTCCTATTTGTTGCTCTTTCTACGGACGGGCGGGTCCGGCGACCGGTCCACCGGCCGCCGGACCCGCCCGCCGCACCGCTACTGACCGACCCGGCCCGGCTGCAGCGTCCGGGTGAACAGCACCGTGCCGTCCTGCTCGCGCAGCCGCACCGTCAGCTCGCCGCTGCCCCCGTCGATGTCGACCTCGCCGAAGAACTGGTAGCCGCCCGCGGGCGAGACGTTCGACGCGGCCGGCGCCTTCACAAACACCCGCTCCGGGCCGAACGTGCCGTCCAGCGCGCTCGCCGGGAACGCACCGGCGTTCAGCGGCCCGGAGACGAACTCCCAGAACGGCTCGAAGTCGGTGAACGCGGCCCGCGACGGCTGGTAGTGCTGGGCGGAGGTGTGGTGCACGTCCGCCGTCAGCCACACCGTCCCGGTGATCCGCCGGTGCTTGACGAACCGCAGCAGCTCGGCGATCTGGAGCTCCCGGCCGAGCGGGGCCCCCGGGTCACCCTGCGCCACCGCCTCGAAGTTCGGCCGGTTCTCCGTCGTGTCGGGCACCACCAGCCCGAGGGGCATGTCGGCGGCGATCACCTTCCACACCGCCCGCGAACGGGCCAGCTCCCGCTTGAGCCACTCCAGCTGCTCGCGGCCCAGGATGCCCTGCGGGTCGACGGTCCGGTCGTCCGGCGAGTTGGCGTTGCGGTAGGTGCGCATGTCGAGCACGAACACGTCGAGCAGCGGGCCCTGGCGCAGCACCCGGTGGACGCGGCCCTCACGGGCGCCCGGACGCAGGGTGGAGACCGGTGAGTACTCGCTGAACGCCCGCCGGGCGCGCGCCGCGAGGACGTCGACGCTCTTCTCGGTGTACCGGGTGTCGGAGGAGGCGATCACCTCGCCCGGGTACCAGTTGTTGCGGACCTCGTGGTCGTCCCACTGGACGACCGAGGGCAACTGGGCATTGAAGCGGCGCAGGTTGGCGTCGAGCAGGTTGTAGCGGAAGTTGCCCCGGTACTCGTCGAGGGTCTCGGCGACCTTCGACTTCTCCTCGGTGGTGACGTTCCGCCAGGTACTGCCGTCGGGCAGGGCCTGGGTGGCGGCGATCGGCCCGTCGGCGTAGACGGCGTCGCCGCTGCACAGGAAGAAGTCGGGGTCCAGCTTCGCCATCGCGTCGTAGATGCGGTAGCCGCCGCGGTCGGGGTTGATGCCCCAGCCCTGGCCGGCCAGGTCGCCCGACCACAGGAAGCGCACGCCGTCCCGGCGGCGCCGGGAGACCGTGCGGAACGTGCCGGTCACGGGTGCGCCGGTGCGGCGCGGGTCGTCGGGGTCGGCGAGCAGGACCCGGTAGTGGATCTGCTCGCCGGACGGCAGGCCGTGCAGCCGGGTGGTGCCGGTGAAGTCCGTGCGGGCGTCCAGCAGCGGGCCGTGCCATCTGCGCGGGTCGCGGAACGACTCGGTGGCCGCGGTCTCCACGACCATCCGGGCCGGCCGGTCCGAACGCACCCAGACCAGAGCGGAGTCGGCGCTCACGTCGCCCGTCTGCACGCCCCAGCCCGCCTCGGGGCGTCCGGAGCGGGCGAACGCCGGTGCCGTGCCGAGACCGACGGGGAGGGTCAGGGCCGCCGACGTGACGAGGGAGCCGCGCAGAACACTGCGGCGGCCGGGGAGCGGACGGTGGGACATGGCTGCGCCTCCAGGGACGGGATCCGGCCGGTGTGCGGAGCCACACCTACTGGGGCGCCGCGGCGCGCGCGCGAACGCCGGGTGAACAACCGCCCGCTCGGCCGGCCACCGCTCACCCGGCCCGGTGGCTCAGCGGCTGCCGTCCAGGATGACCCTGGCGATCAGCGCCGGGTCGTCGTTCATCGGGCAGTGCCCGCAGCCGGGCAGCCGGACCAGCCGGGCGTGCGGGATGAGCTGCTTGGCCCGGATGCCCTGACGGCGTACGAGAATACGGTCCCGGGTGCCCCAGGCCACCGTGACCGGCAGGCCCGGCAGGGTGTCGGCGAACCGGACGGTCGTGCCCGCCCGCAGGGTCGCCTCGAAACCGGCGGCCCCCACGAGCGCGAGCGTCTCGGCGACCACGGCTTCCGGTGAACGGCGGCCGGGGCGGGCGTAGATGGTGCTGGTCAGCGCCGTGCGGCCGGCCGGCGTGCGCGCCAGCCGCTCCACCAGCGGCAGCGGGAGCCGCTGGGCGATGCCGCGCATCGCGAGCAGCACCGTGAACGCGTACCGCCGCTCGGCCTCCGTCCAGAAGCCCGCCGGTGAGAGGGCGGTGACGGAGCGTACGAGCTTCTCCCGGCCCAGCTCCAGCGCGAGCAGGCCGCCCAGCGAGTTGCCGGCGACGTGCGGCCGGTCCAGCTCCAGCGCCTCGAACAGGGAGCCGAGCACGGTGTGGGTGGTGGGCAGGTCGTACGCCAGGCCGTCGGGCAGGGCCGGTGACGCGCCGAAGCCCGGCAGGTCGACGGCGATCACGTCGCGCTCGGTGGCGAGGATGTCCACGACCGGGTCCCAGGCCTGCCGGTGGTGGCCGATGCCGTGCAGCAGGACCAGCGGCTCGCCGCGGCCCACGCGCGCGTAGGACACGCTGACGTCCTTCGGGCCGTGCGGAGTGGGGACCGGGAAGGAGACGGTGGCGGACATGGGGGTGCTCCTCGTCTGGGCTGCTGACGGACGCCGTAGACAGCTTGTCAGCAATTACTACCGACGGGTAGCCCCCGGCGTCCCTCCGGCACACCCCGGCCCTCGCCCGCACCCGCCCCGCCCCCCGGAGCAGGTCGTTCCGGGTGGACACCGGCAGATGTGCCGGGATGAGATGGGGCC
This sequence comes from Streptomyces sp. NPDC006309, assembly GCF_040613095.1. Lineage (NCBI taxonomy): Bacteria > Bacillati > Actinomycetota > Actinomycetes > Kitasatosporales > Streptomycetaceae > Streptomyces > Streptomyces sp. NPDC006309. The sequence goes on from NZ_JBEXRO010000022.1 coordinate 95,346, forward strand.
GTGACCGCAGACCTCGCCACCGACGTCTTCGAAGAACACCGGCCCTTCCTCATGGGCGTCGCCTACCGCATGCTCGGGCGCGTCGCCGACGCCGAGGACGTGGTCCAGGACGCCTGGCTGCGCTGGTACCACGCCGACCGCACGGACGTCCGCGAACCACGCGCCTACCTCGTGCGCATCACCACCCGCCTGGCCATCGACCGGCTGCGGCAGGTGCAGTCGCGCGGCGAGGCGTACGTCGGGCCGTGGCTGCCGGAGCCGTACCTCACCGAATTCGGCGACACCGCGCCGGACTCCGCCGACCGCGCCGTGCTCGCCGACACCGTGTCCCTGGCCGTCCTCGTCGTCCTGGAGTCGCTCTCGCCGCTGGAGCGGGCGGTCTTCGTGCTCAGGGAGGCGTTCGGCTACCCGTACGCCGAGATCGCCGCGCTGCTCGACCGCGGCGAGGCGGCGGTACGGCAGCTCGCCGGGCGCGCCCGGCGGCATGTGGCGGAACGGCGCCCGCGCTACGACGTCGATCCCGCCCGGCGCCGGGACCTCACCGAACGCTTCATCGCCGCCGCGGTCGAGGGTGATCTCAAGGGGCTGATGTCCCTGCTCGCCCCGGACGTCCAGCTGGTCGGCGACAGCGGCGGCAAGGCGAAGGCGCCGCTGCGGATCCTGCACACCGCCGACAAGGTCGCCCGCTTCCTCGTCGGCGTCTCGCGGTCCGGCCCGCCGGGACTCGCCCTCCGGCTCGTGGAGGTCAACGGGGGCCCCGCCGTGCTCATCCTCACCGACGGCCGGCCCGACAGCCTGTTCCAGCTGGACATGGCCGACGGCCGGGTCGCGGCCGTGTACATCGTCCGCAACCCGGACAAGCTGCGCTCGCTCGCCGCCCGCTGAACCGGCCCCTTCGTGAGCCCCCGTCGTACGACGGGGGCTCCGCCGTGCCGTGGTGACTCCGCGGTGCGACGGGAGTTTTGCCGCGATGTCACACACACCGCCCCGCGCGAACGGCTCGTGAACGCTCCGCGGCGGGTCCGCCACGGGTCACCCGCCAGGCCAGGATTGGTCTTGACCAAGGGTGGCGGCAGCCCTATGGTCGCAGATAGTGCAACAACCTTTAATAAACAAGGGCGCTAAAAACCGCCGGATCACGGCTCTTGCGGAGGACAGGGTGGGGACCACGCAGCTGGAAACAGTGCCGGAACCGAAGTACTGGCATCTCAAGACCGTGCTCACCGAGGCACTGGACTCCGAGTTCTCGGTCGGCGAGATCCTGCCCAACGAGCGTGACCTCGCGGCCCGCTTCGGCGTGGCCCGCGCGACGCTCCGGCAGGCCCTCGAACAGCTGGAGCTGGAGGGCCGGCTCCAACGCCGCCGCGGGGTGGGCACGACCGTCGCGCCGCCGCGCGTGGGGGTGGCCGTCGGCACCGAACAGCACACCTGGCCCGGCGCCGCCGGGGACGACTGGCAGCTCCTCGACAGCGTGCAGGCACCGCCGCCCGCCGCCGTCGCCGCGGCCCTGGAGACAGGAGCGGACGAAGCCGTCCACACCGTCCGCCGCTCCCGCATGTCCCACGGCCAGCAGGTCGCCACCGAGCTGCTCCACATCCCGGTGGCCTCCCTGCCCGACCTGACCGCGATCGACGCCCCGTCCGGCGCGGCACGCGCGCGTGCGGTGCTGCGCGAGTTGCAGCACCTGCCCCTTGAGGGGAAGGACCGCGCCGTCGAGCTGGGCTCCGCGCGCGCGGAGGACGCCAGGGAACTCGACCGGCTCCCCGGCTCGCCCGTCCTGGTCGTCACCACCCGCTTCTTCGCCCAGGGCCGTACCGCGGCACTGTCGGTCGCCACCTACCGCGCCGACACCTGCCGGCTGACCTTCGGCGACTCGGCGGGCGTGGAGATACACCACGACCCGCAACGCCAGGCGTCCTGACCCGGCCCACCCCTTCCCCCGCACGGCTGCGCGCAGCCGGCGGACAGCGCCCTGCCGGACGCGCCGTACCAGCACGCCTCGCTGCTCCGGCGACCGGACGGCCACGCCCGGCGCCGGACGCGCCCGGCGTCGCGAGCCCGGCCCCCGGCGTCGCGGCGGCCCGACCGCCGTACCCGGCGTGCCACAGCCGTACGACTGCCGTCCCCAGCACCGCGATCACCGGACCTGCCGTCCCGGACGGTCGGCTGCCGCCCGGGTGCCACAGGCCCGGCCCCGGCGCCCCGGCAGCCGGACTGCCGCCCGCAGCGGCACGCTTGTCGTATCCGGTGCCGCGACGGTCGGCTTGCCGCCCGCGGCGGGCCGGGTGCCACAGGCCCGGCCCCGGCGCCCCAAGCGGCCGGACTGCCGCCCGCCGCGGCACGCTTGCCGTATCCGGTGCCGCGACGGTCGGCTTGCCGCCCGCGGCGGGCCGGGTGCCACAGGCCCGGCCCCGCCTCCCCGGCAGCCGGACTGCCGCGCCCGGCAGGCCGCAGCGGCACGCTCGCCGCACCCGATGCCCCGGCAGTCGGGCTGCCGTGTCCAGCGCCCGAGTCACGGCACTTGTGGGCCGGATACCGCCCCGGGGCCCGGCGTCCCGACGAACGCGCCCGGCGTTCCGGCGGCCGGACTGCCGTGCTCAGCGCCGCTAGTCAGCGCACTCGTCGGCCGGCTACCGCCCCCGGTGTCCCGGCGGCCCGATTACCGCGCCCGGCAACCCCGCCCCGGCGGCCGGATCAGCGCGCTCGGGCGCCCCGGCTACCGTCACCGATCACCGCGGGCGGCATCGCGATCAGCGCCCCCGATCTCCGCAGGCGGCATCCGGATTTCCGCGCCCGGCGCCTCGACCACCGCACCGGTCAGCCGACTACCGCACCCGGCACTCCCGCGCCCCGCACCCGCACTCGGCATGCCCGCAGCCCGCACCCGGCACTCTCGCGCCCCGCACCCGCACTCGGAATCCGCGCAGCCCCACCCGGCCCGGCGCCCCCGCCGTCCGCCCCCCGCACTCCCGCGCCCCGCACTCTCCAGGCCGCCCCCGACGCCCCCGCTCTCCCGCCCGCCGGTCAGCGGCGGGCGGTCACCGTGGCGTCCACCGCGAACAGTTGCTCCTCGACGTGGTCCAGGGCGAGGCGCAGTGCCCCGGTGGCGACGGCCGCCTCGCCCAGGAGGGACAGGGCCACCTGGGGCGGACGCAGGCAGTAGCGTGCCAGTTCGCGGCGCAGGGGCTCCAGGACGCCGTCCAGGCCGGCCGCCCAGCCGCCGATCACGACCAGTTCGGGATCGAGTGCCAGCACCAGCGCGGCCACGTCGTGCACCAGCCGCTGGATGAACCGTTCGACGGCCGCCCGCGCCCGCTGGTCGCCCTTGCGGGCCAGTGCGAACACCTCGGCGACGGCCTGCTCGTCCAGTGGGTGCAGCGGTTCGTCGGTGGTGGACAGCAGCGTCTCCGGCGTCGCCTCCCGGCCCAGCAGATGCAGCGCGCCGATCTCCCCGGCCGCCCCGCCGTACCCCCGGTGCAGCCGTCCGCCGATCAGCGCCCCCGCCCCCGGGCTCAGCCCGGCCAGGACGAACACCACGTCGTCCGAATCGCTCGCCGCGCCCTTCCAGTGCTCGGCGACGGCCGCCGCGTTGGCGTCGTTCTCCACCAGCACCGGGCACTTGAAGGACCTGCTCAGCCGCTCGCCGAGCCTCAGGCCGGTCCACTGCGGCAGGGCCGTGCTCAGCCGTACCGTGCCGTCCGCGTCCACGATGCCCGGCGTGCCGACGCCCACCGCCCGCAGCGAACCGCGGGCGACGCCGGCCCGGCGCAGCAGTTCGGCGACCGCTCCGCGCAGCCGGTCGAGCCGCTCGTCCGCCGGGGCCGTCTCGTCGACGTCCTTGGCCTGCGCGCCCAGTACCCGTCCGTCCAGCGCGGACAGCACCGCGGCGACCCGGTGCGGCCCGATCTCCAGTCCCAGCAGATGCCCCGCCTCGGCCCGGAACCGGAACCGGCGGGCGGGCCGGCCCTGCCGGCGCGCGCCGCCCCCGTCGGCCGCCGCCTCCACGACGAGGCCGCCCTCGATGAGCCCCTCCACGACGCCCTCGACGGTGGGCCGGGACAGCCCGGTGACGCGGGTGATCTCGGTGAGCGTCGCGCAGTCCGTCGCCCGCAGCGCGTGCAGCACCACCGCGGAATTGATCCTTCGCAGCAGCGAGGGATCGCCGCCGGTCAGCTGCCCCACCGTCCGTCCTCCCAGCTCGCGGCCGTGTTGGCCGGATCGTACTCGGCCCGGTCCGCCCCGGCGAGTGCCCGGTACCGCCCGCGGCAGGCGCCACTCGCTCACCCCGGCTCCACGAAGCCCGACTCGTAGGCCGCGATCACCGCCTGGGTGCGGTCGCGCGTCCCCAACTTGGCCAGGACGGCACTCACATGTGACTTCACCGTCTCGGTGCCGACGAACAGCCGGCCGGCGATCTCCGCGTTCGACAGCCCGCGCGCCATCAGCCGCAGCACCTCCGCCTCCCGCTCGGTCAGCCGGGCCCGCTCCAGCGCGGCCCGCGCCGGACCGCGGGCGTCGCCGTACCGGGTGGCGAGGCGCCGTACGGAGGCCGGGAACAGCAGCGACCCGCCCTCCGCCACCAGCCGTACCGCGTGCACGATCTCGGCCGGCCGGGCCCGCTTCAGCAGGAACCCGTCGGCGCCCGCGCGCAGCGCCTCGTACACGTACTCGTCGTCCTCGAACGTGGTCACCACCAGGATCTTCGGCGGCTCGGCCACCGTGCGCAGCACCGCGCGCGTGGCCTCGATCCCGTCCAGCAGCGGCATCCGCACATCCATGGCGACCACGTCCGGCCGCAGTTGCCGGACCAGTGGCACGACCGCCGCGCCGTCGGCCGCCTCGCCCACCACCTCGATGTCGGGCTGCGCGGTCAGCACGGCCCGCAGACCGGCGCGGACCAGGGGTTCGTCGTCGACGAGGAGAACGGTGACCGGCATCCGGCCAGCGTAGATCAGCCCAGCGGCAGCTCCGCGCGCACCTGCCAGTCGCCCTCGTCCGGACCGCTGCGGGCGGTGCCGCCGAGCAGCGCGGCCCGTTCCCCAATCCCGCGCAGCCCGCTGCCCCGCCCGGAGCCGGGTATCGGCCCGGGCAGCGGGTTGCGGACCTCCAGCGCGAGCGTGCCGCCCGTGACCGAGACGCGGACCCGCACCGGCACGGCGCCCGCGTGCCGCAGCACATTGGTGAGCGCCTCCTGAAGGATGCGGTACCCCTCACGGGAGACCGGCCCCGGCACCGCCTCTACCGCACCGGTCACCTCTGCGTCGACCTTCGCCCCGGAGGTCCGCGCCGACTCCAGCAGCCGTCCGGCGTCCGCGAGCGTGGGCCGGGCGCTCACCGGCCGCCCGGCCTCCCGCAGGACGCCCAGCACCCGCTCCAGGTCCTCCAGCGCGGCCCGGCCGGTCTCCTCGATGGCCCCCAGGGCGCGGTCGGTGAACCCGGGGTCGCCCGCCGCCCGCGCGGCACCGGCCTGCACCACCGCTACCGTCAGGGCGTGCCCGATCGAGTCGTGCAACTCCCGGGCGATCCGGGTGCGTTCCAGGAGCTGTTCGGTGCGCTCCTCCAGGGCGGCCAGCCGCTCGGCCGCGGACGGCCCGAGGAGCCGCCGCCCGGCGGCCGTGACCAGCTCCCCGAGCCCGACCGCCACGCCGTACAGGGCGAGCAGGGGGAGCGGGGACAGCAGGGCCCAGGCGCGGTGCGCCGGCAGCTGGTCCAGCAGCGGTGCCCCGGCCGGCCCCCCGGTCCACGCGCAGCGTGCCAGCTCGAAGCAGAGGACCGGAAGCCACACGGTGGCGAGTGCGGTCACCGCGCCGAGGAGCATGCGCAGTTCCAGCCAGAGCACGGTACGCAGCCGGTCCGGCCAGGTCGCCGACGGGGCCTCGGAGATGCCCGGCTCCGGCTCGCCGGGCGTGAGCAGCAGCCGTGCCTGCACGCCCTCCCCTCGCCGCACCGCGGGCACGAACCCGAACGGGACGAGCAGCAGCGCGGGTATCCAGGGGGTCGACATGTCGATGAAGAGCCAGACGCTGACCGCCAGCACCGGCACCCACAGATGCAGCAGGCGCGTGTACGTCGTCCCGCGCAGCAGCGGGCGCAGAAAGCGGGCCATGGCCCCATCGTGGCAGGCGGCACCGACAACGGCCGTCCCCCGCACGGGGGAGAGGCTCCCCACCGGCGGGGGAGGTGCCGACGCGCCCGGCCGGCCAGGCTGGTGCCATGACCAGCATCGACGTACGAGACCTCACCAAGGAGTACGGCGGACGGCGGGCCGTGGACGGCCTCACCTTCGCTGTCCGCCCCGGCCGGGTCACCGGCTTCCTCGGTCCCAACGGCGCCGGGAAGTCCACCACCCTGCGCCTCCTGCTCGGCCTGGACCGGCCCACCTCCGGCACGGCCACCATCGGCGGCCACGCCTACGCCCGGCTCCGCGACCCCCTGCACCGGGTGGGCGCCCTGCTCGACGCCCGCGCCGCGCACGGCTCCCGCACCGCCCGTGACCACCTGCGGGCCCTCGCCGTCGGCAACCGCATCCCGGCAGGCCGTGTGGACACCGTCCTGGAGGAGACCGGGCTCGCCCCGGTGGCGCGGCGCCGGGTACGGACGTACTCCCTCGGGATGCGCCAGCGGCTGGGCATCGCCGCCGCGCTGCTCGGCGACCCCGAGGTCGTCCTGCTCGACGAACCCGCCAACGGCCTCGACCCGGAAGGCATCGTCTGGATCCGGACGCTGCTGCGCCGGCTGGCCGCGGAGGGCCGTACGGTCCTGGTCTCCAGCCATCTGATGGCCGAGACCGCCGTGTTCGCCGACCACTTGCTGATCCTGGGCCGGGGCCGTCTGCTCGCCGACACACCGGTCCGGGAGTTCATCCACGCGCGCGTACGGCCCCACGTCCGCGTCCGGACCACCGATCCCGCCGCCCTCGGTGCCCTGCTCGCCCGGCACGGCCACGACGCGTCCCCGGACGAGGACGGCACCTGGACCGTGTGGCACGCGCGCGTGGACGACCTCGGCCGGCTGATGTCCGGGGCGGGCGTGCCCGTCCTGGAACTCGCCGCGCGGGAGGCCACCCTGGAGGAGGCCTACCTCGATCTGACCGCGGCCGAGGCCGAGTTCACCGCACCGTCCCAGGAGGCCTGACCATGCCGTTCGCACCCGTGCTGCACGCCGAGTGGATCAAGATCCGTACGCTGCGCTCCCTGCTGGGCAGCCTCGCCGCGATCCTCGTGGCCACCGCCGCGTTCTCCGCGCTCGCCTCCGTCGACGCGGACGACTCCGACCCGCTGTACTCGATGTTCTTCGGCATCAGTTTCGGGCAGATCGCCGCGATCGCCTTCGGGACGACGGCCGTCTCATCGGAGTTCCGGGGCGGCGCGCTGCGGCTGAGTCTGGCGGCGGTGCCCGACCGGGTGCGCTGGTTCGCGGCGAAGGCCGCCGCGATCGCCCTGCCCACGCTGGCGGTCGGGCTGTTCACCGGCCTCGTCACGTTCCTGGGGGGCCGGGCGGCCCTCGGCGCGTCCGCGCCCGGCTGGGCCGAGGGGCTGCGCGGAGCCGTCGGCTGCGGCCTGTACCTGACGCTGATGGCGCTGTTCGCCGCCGGTGTGGCGGCCGTCCTGCGCAGCGGTACCGCGACCCTCTCCGTGCTGATCCCGTTCCTGCTGATCGTGTCCTTCGTCCTCGGCGACCTGTCCGGCGGTGTCGCCGACCTCCTCCCCGACCGGGCCGGCCAAGTGGCCCTGCACAGCGCCTGGAACGGCACCCTCGGTCCGTGGAGCGGCCTCGCGGTGACCGCGCTGTGGACGGCGGCGGCCCTGCTGGCGGGCGGATGGAGCCTGCGGCGCCGGGACGCCTGACGGCGGGCGGGCACGCCTGACGGACCGCCAATTGTCAGTGCTGCCCGCTTTACTTGACGGCATGGACATCGCGACGTGTCTGAACCTCATCGACGTGCTGTGCGCCCGGGAGTTCCCGGCAGCGCACGGCAGGACGGAGCACGGCGAGAGCGGGCCCGGCTATCACATAGCCGCCTTACGGACGAGCGGGGCCATCCTGGGCCCAGGAGACGGCGACGGCAGTGAGCGGGACGAGACGGAGGCGCAGTACGAGGCCGACCGGGACGGCCTCGCCGAGCGGCTCGAAGAGCGGTGGGGACAGCCGCAGCACCTCAGCCTGTACAGCGTGCTCGACCGGACCGTGGCGGGCGAGGACGTCGCCGAGCCGTGGGCCGGGCTGAGCGGTCACGTCCCCGACGTCCAGCTGTGGCGGGCCCCGGTGGCGGGCCGCTGGGTCGCCCTCGGGGTGTCCCGGTGGGACAGGGAACTGCCCTGTCAGCTGCTCGGGATAGTGACCGAGGCCGACCCGCCGTGACCGGCCCCGTCCGCGGCCTCCCGCAGCCGGGCGAACTCCTCCGCCATCGTGGCCGCCGTCCAGTGCGCGTTCAGCCCACTGGGGTTGGGCAGCACCCACACCCGGGTGCCGCCGATCGTCCGCTCCTGCGGGCCCACCCGGGCCGTACGGTCACCGAAGGCGGCCCGGTACGCGGTCACTCCGACGACGGCCAGCCACCTCGGCCTCAGCCGCGTCACCTTCTCGGTCAGCAGCCGCCCGCCCTCGGCGTACTCATCGGCGGTCAGCTCGTCCGCCCGGGCGGTCGCCCGCGCCACCATGTTGGTGATGCCGAGCCCGTAGGACAGCAGCTCTCCCTGCTCGGCCGGCTTCAGCAGCCGGGGCGTGAACCCCGACAGGTGCAGCACCGGCCAGAACCGGTTGCCGGGTCGGGCGAAGTGGTGGCCGGTCGCCGCCGTCATCAGACCGGGGTTGATACCGCAGAACAGCACCCGCAGACCGTCCGCGACCAGGTCCGGGACGAGACGGTCGCGGGCGGCCTCCAGTTCCGCCTGGGTGAAGCGGGGGGTGCGGGGGGTGCGGGACGCGGGGGTCAGAGGATCGCTCCGGGGGTGTAACCGGCGGCCTCCGGGTGCCGCTTGACGATCTCCTCGATCCGGCCGGCGACCGATGCGACCTGGTCGGCGGCGGCGCCGGTGAAGGACAGCTTGTCGGCCATCAGCGCGGCCAGCTGCTCACGGTCGAGCGGCAGCCGCTCGTCCGCGGCGAGCTTGTCCAGCAGGTCGTTGCGCTCGGCGCCCTGCTCGCGCATCGCGAGGGCCGTGGCCACGGCGTTCTCCTTGATCGCCTCGTGCGCGACCTCGCGGCCGACACCGGCCCGCACCGCGCCCATGAGCACCTTGGTGGTGGCCAGGAACGGAAGGTAGCGGTCCAGCTCACGGGCGACGACGGCCGGGAAGGCGCCGAACTCGTCGAGGACGGTCAGGAAGGTCTCCAGCAGGCCGTCCAGGGCGAAGAAGGCGTCCGGCAGCGCGACCCGGCGCACCACCGAGCAGGACACGTCGCCCTCGTTCCACTGGTCGCCCGCCAGCTCGCCCGTCATCGAGGCGTAGCCGCGCAGGATGACCATCAGGCCGTTGACACGCTCGCAGGAGCGGGTGTTCATCTTGTGCGGCATCGCCGAGGAGCCGACCTGACCCGGCTTGAAGCCCTCGGTGACCAGTTCGTGCCCGGCCATCAGCCGCACCGTCTTGGCCAGCGACGACGGCGCCGCCGCCAGCTGCACCAGCGCGGTGACGACCTCGTAGTCCAGCGAGCGCGGGTAGACCTGGCCGACGGAGGTGAAGGCCCGCGAGAAACCGAGGTGCCGGGCGATCCGGGTCTCCAGCTCGGCGAGCTTGCCGGCGTCGCCGCCCAGCAGGTCCAGCATGTCCTGCGCGGTGCCGACCGGTCCCTTGATGCCGCGCAGCGGATAGCGGGCCAGCAGCTCCTCCACGCGCCCGTGGGCCACGAGCAGCTCGTCGGCGGCGGTCGCGAACCGCTTGCCCAGGGTCGTGGCCTGCGCGGCGACGTTGTGCGAGCGGCCGGCCATGACCAGCTCGGCGTACTCGCCGGCCAGCTTGCCGAGGCGCGCCAGCACGGCCACCGTACGGTCGCGCATCAGCTCCAGCGAGAGCCGGATCTGCAACTGCTCGACGTTCTCGGTGAGGTCGCGGGAGGTCATGCCCTTGTGCACGTGCTCGTGCCCGGCGAGGTCGTTGAACTCCTCGATCCGGGCCTTCACGTCGTGCCGGGTGACCTTCTCGCGCTCGGCGATCGAGGCCAGGTCGACGGTGTCGAGGACACGCTCGTAGTCGGCGATCGCCTCGTCCGGCACGTCGATGCCGAGGTCCTTCTGGGCCCGCAGCACGGCGAGCCAGAGCTGCCGCTCCAGTCTCACCTTCTGCTCGGGGGACCAGAGCGTGGCGAGCTGGGCGGAGGCGTAGCGTCCGGCGAGGACGTTGGGGATGCGGGGCTTGGCGGGCGCAGAAGTCACGTGTCCAGAGTCTACTGGCGGTTCGTGCAGGCCAGCGCCATGGGGGTGTTCGGCGGAAGCTACGAGACCCCTGTCACGTCCCGGCGGCGCCCCGCCGGGACGCTACGCCTGTCCCTCGTACGGCAGCAGTTCCGGGCGCTTGGGCGGGCGGCCGTCGCCCGACGAGCGGCCGGTCAGGCGGCGGCCTATCCACGGGAGCAGGTGCTGCCGGGCGAACCGGGCGTCGGCGACCCGGCGGGAGACCCAGCCCGGCGGGAGCGTCCGCGCCATCGGCACATGCCACTCGGCGTCCTCCGCCTCGTACCCGAGCGTCTGCCACACCGCCTCGGCCACCCGGCGGTGGCCCTCGGCCGTGAGGTGCAGCCGGTCCACGTCCCACAGCCGCGGGTCGGCCAGCGCGGGCGCCCCGTACAGGTCGACCACCCGGGCGCCGTGCTTGGCCGCCAGCTCCTCCACACAGGCGAACAGCTCCTCCATGCGCGGCCGGAACCGTTCCAGCACCGGGCCCTGGCGGCCGGGGCTGCGCATCAGCACCAGCTGCTCGCAGGCGGGCGTCAGCCGCTCCACGGCCTCGGTGAGCAGATCCCGGACCCGGTTCATGTCGCACTTGGGACGCAGGGCGTCGTTGAGTCCGCCGACCAGGGTGATGACGTCGGGCCTCATGGCCGCCGCCAGGGGCACCTGCTCGTCGACGATCTGCCCGATCAGCTTGCCGCGCACGGCGAGATTGGCATACCGGAACCCGGGGGTGCGGGCGGCCATCCGCGCGGCGAGCAGGTCGGCCCAGCCCCGGTAGGAGCCGTCGGGCAGCAGGTCCGACATGCCCTCGGTGAACGAGTCACCGAGGGCGACCAGGCTGGTGCAGGGGGGAGGAGTGGGATTCGTCTGCATGGCGACAGCGATGCTATCCCGACCCCATACCTGCCGGTCGGTCGGGTCCGTCGGAGTGCTCAGGTGAGGTCAGGTCCGGTCTGGGCGGGCTGGCCGAACAGCTGGCGCAGTACGTCCTCCATGGTCACCAGGCCGGCCAGCCGGCCGTCGTCGCCGAGTACGGCCGCGAGGTGCGTCCGGCCCCGCCGCATCGCGGTGAGCACGTCGTCCAGCGGCGTCCGCTCCCGCACGCGCGCGATGGACCGCATGTCGCCCAGCCGGAACGGCAGGTCCCGCGGGGTCATGTCCAGCGCGTCCTTCACGTGCAGATAGCCCACGATCCGGCGGCCCGCGTCGACCACCGGGAAGCGGGAGAAGCCCGACTCGGCCGACAGCCGCTCCAGCTGCTCCGGGGTGACGCCCACGCGCGCGTAGACCACGCGTGCCAGCGGTACCACCACGTCCCGTACCGGGCGGCTGCCCAGCTCCAGGGCGTCGTGCAGCCGTTCCTGCGCCCGGTTGTCGATCAGGCCCGCCTCGCTGGCGTCCTTCACGATCTCCGCCAGTTCGGAGTCGGTGAAGGTCGCCGCGACCTCGCCCTTGGCCTCCACCCGGAGCAGCTTCAGCAGCCCGTTGGCGAAGGTGTTGACCGTGAAGATCACCGGCCGGAGTGCCCTGGACAGCGCGACCAGGGGAGGGCCGAGGGCCAGTGCGCTGCGCACCGGTTCGGCGAGCGCGATGTTCTTGGGGACCATCTCGCCGAGCAGCATGTGCAGGTAGGTCGCGAGGGCCAGCGCGATCACGAAGGACACGGCGTGACCGACGCCCGTCGGCACACCGGCCGCGTGGAACACCGGCTCCAGCAGATGCGCGATCGCCGGCTCGGCGACCACACCCAGCACCAGGGTGCACAGCGTGATGCCGAGCTGGGTGGCGGCCAGCAGGGCCGACACGTGCTCGAGCCCCCACAGCACGCTCCGCGCCCGCCGGTCGCCCTCCTGGGCGAGCGGCTCGACCTGTGAGCGGCGCACGGAGATGAGCGCGAACTCGGCGCCGACGAAGAAGGCGTTGACGACGAGGGTCGCCAGGCCGATCAGCAGTTGCAGGGCGGTCATCGGGTCCCCTCCGGCCTCTCGTCGTTCGATCCGCCGGCCTTCTGGGTCTTCTCTCCGGCTCGGTCGCCGGCCCTCTCACGGGCCTTCTCTGCGGCGCGGTCGCCGGCCTTCTCACGGGCCTTCTCTGCGGCGCGGTCGCCGGCCTTCTCACGGGCCTTCTCTGCGGCGCGGTCGCCGGCCTTCTCACGGGCCTTCTCTGCGGCGCG
>NZ_JBEXRO010000022.1:108008-139887 GCF_040613095.1 Streptomyces sp. NPDC006309
GCGGTCGCCGGCCTTCTCACGGGCCTTCTCGCCGGCTCGTGCGTCGGCCGCTGCGTCGGCTCGTGCGTCGGCCTGCCCGTGGGCCTTCCCGCCGATGCTCCCGGCGGCGCTCTCGTCGTCCAGGGGGGCGTGCAGCAGCACCCGGGCGGCCCGGCGGCCGGAGGCGTCGGCCACGTCCAGCCGCCAGCCGGCCACGTGCACGCTGTCGCCGGCTGCGGGTATCCGGCCCAGCTCGGTGGCGACCAGGCCGGCCAGTGTCTCGTACGGTCCCTCCGGCAGCCGCAGGCCCACGCGCGCGAGCTGGTCGGCGCGGGCTGCGCCGTCGACCAGATACAGGGCCCGGCCCTCGTCGTCGGCGCCGGCGGGGGCGAGACCGGACGTCTCGTGCGGGTCGTGCTCGTCCCGCACCTCGCCGACGACCTCCTCGACGATGTCCTCCAGCGTCGCCACGCCGGCCGTGCCGCCGTACTCGTCGATGACGACGGCCATGGTGCGCCGGCCGCCGAGCCGGTCCAGCAGCCGGTCGACGGTCAGGGACTCGGGCACCAGCAGCGGCTCGCGCATCACCTGGGCGACCGTGCGGTGGCGCCGCTGGTCCGCGGGGACCGCCAGCACGTCCTTGATGTGGGCGGTGCCGACGACGGAGTCCAGGACGCCCCGGTAGACCGGGAACCGGGACAGGCCGGTGGCCCGGGTCGCGTTAGCCACGTCCTCGCAGGTCGCCTGGAGGTCAAGGGCGACGACCTGGACGCGCGGTGTCATCACGTTCTCCGCGGTCAGGTCGGCCAGGTTCAGCGTGCGGACGAACAGCTCGGCCGTGTCCGCCTCCAGGAAGCCCTGCTTGGCGGAGTGCCGGGCCAGGGCGGCCAGCTCCTGCGGCCCGCGCGCGGAGGCCAGCTCCTCGGCGGGCTCGACGCCGAACCGCCGTACGAGACGGTTCGCGGTGTTGTTCAGATGGGTGATGAAGGGCCGGAAGGCCGCGCTGAACCAGCGCTGTGCGTTGCCCAGGCGAAGGACCACGGCCAGCGGTGAGGAGATCGCCCAGTTCTTCGGCACCAGCTCGCCGACGACCATCAGGAACACCGTGGACAGGGCCGTGCCCAGCACCAGTGCCGCGGAGCTCGCCGCGCCGGCGGACAGGCCCATTGCCCGGAACGGGCCGGCGAGCAGCTTCGCGATGGACGGCTCGGCGAGCATGCCGACCACCAGGTTGGTGACGGTGATGCCCAGCTGCGCGCCGGAGAGCTGGAAGGTCAGGTTCCGTACGGCCTTCAGGGCGCCCGCGGCGCCGCGCTCCCCGCGCTCGGCGGCCCGCTCCAGCTCACCGCGCTCGACCGTGGTCAGCGAGAACTCCGCCGCCACGAAGGCGCCGCAGGCGACCGACAGCAGGATCGCCACCCCAAGGAGGAGTACTTCGGTCATCGGGTCACCCCCGTCCCATGGTCGGACAGGGCAGGGCAGGAGGCGCGGTGTCGCGCACGGGGAGGCTCGCCCATGGGCGGAGGCTCACAACCTTTCATAGAGGGCCGAGTGCTCCCTCAAGAGTAAAGGATGGGCAAAAAACCCTCCGGCCCCTGTGGATGAGCGGCTTCAGCCGGGCGTTCCGCCCCGGTCGGCGAGCGGCTTCACCCAGCGCCGCCACTGTTCCTCCGGCCTGTATCCGGCGGCCTGCCAGGCGTGGTGCGCGGTCGCGTTGCGGACCAGCACCATGGCGTCCGCGCGCCGGCCGCCGAGCCGTACGAAGCGCTCCTCGGCGGCGGCCAGCAGCGCCGAGCCGATGCCCTGCCGCCGCCACCGCGGGTGCACCGCGAGCCGGTACAGATGGCACCGCCAGCCGTCGAAGCCGGCGATCACCGTGCCGACCAGCTCGCCGTCCCGCTCTGCGAGGAGGAGCGCCCCGGGGTCGCGGCCGACCAGCCGCTCCACGCCGGCACGGTCGTCGCTGATACTCGTCCCCTCGGCGGCCGTTCTCCAGAAGGCCAGGACGGAGTCGAGGTCGTCGGGCGCGGCGGCGCGTATCCGCGGATCATTCATACGGTCATCGTGCGGTCACCGCCCGCGCGGCACCGGGGTTTCCATCATGCGGACCGGCGGGCGCGCGTGCTCGGCGATGGGGCCCGGCATCCGGTCGCCGTAGCTCCTCCATGGTGTGCCGCTGGTGGTCCACCCGCTCGCGCGGCGAACCGTACGGCAGCCCGGCCGCCTCGTGCTCCGCCCGCACATGGTCTCGGCCGCCGCCCGCGAGGCCGGTAACGGCGCGGCCGTGCCTGAGCACGCTGACTTCGGAAGCGAAGTGATCAGCGGTCATCAGCCGAACCGGTCAGAGGTCAGCGGTCAGCGGTCGGCGGTGAGTCGTCAGCGGAGATGATCAGTCGACGTGATCATTCGTGGGCGATCGCCGCCAGCACGTTCATCCGCGACGCCCGCAGCGCCGGCAGCAGGGCCGCCACGACGCCCACCACCGCCGAGCCGACCACGACCGCGACGATCGTGCCCCAGGGGATCGCCAGCGCCGTCAGCCCGCGCAGCGCCAGCACCCGCTGCATGCACACGCCCCACACGAGCCCCAGCGCCAGCCCCAGGACCGCGCCGAACACCGCGATGACCACCGACTCCAGCCGGATCATCCGGCGCAGCTGTCGCCGGCCCAGCCCGATCGCCCGCAACAGCCCGATCTCCCGGGTCCGCTCCACCACCGAGAGGGCGAGGGTGTTCACCACGCCGAGCACGGCGATGACGATCGCCAGTCCCAGCAGCGCGTACACCAGGTTGAGCAGCACGGCGATCTGGCTGTGCACCAGCTGCTTGTAGTCGGCCTGGTCACGCACCTGTACCTGCGGGAACGGCTTGAGCGTCCGCTCCAGTCGTTCCCGCAGGTCCGCGGGGTTCGTGCCGGGGGCCGCGTTCACGTAGAGCGCCGAGTCCTGGCCGTTCGGCAGGTACCTCCGCAGCGTCCCGAGGCCGAAGAACACGCCGCCCTGGGTGCCGAAGGACTCGGCCGCCTGCTGGTCGGTCAGCGCGGCGACGGTCAGCTCCGCCCGGCGCCCGCCCGGGAACTCCACCGGCAGCACAGTGCCGGCCCGCACGCCGTGGTCCCGGGCGTAGTCGGCGTCCATCGCGAGGTGCCCGTCGGCCAGGGCCGCCGCCGAACCGCCCCGCGCGTAGGTGAGGTGCGCGACGTCGTCCAGGCCGGGGCCGTACCCGGCGGCGGTGGTCCGCGCCCGCTCGCCGTCCGGCAGCCGTACGGCGACGGGGGTGAGCCGCTGGGCCACGACCAGCCCGGCACCGGGCGTCGCGGCCACGCGCTTGCCGATCTCCCCGGTGAAGGGCGTGAAGTTGCCGCTCTGGACCACGAAGTCGGCGCCCAGCGTCCGGTCGATCTGCCGGTCGAAGGACGCCGACATCGACGCGCTCGCCACCGACATCCCGCCCACCAGGGCCAGACCCACCATCAGGGCCGCGGCCGTGGCACCGGTCCGGCGCGGATTGCGCAGCGCGTTGCGCTGGCTCATCCGGCCGACCGGGCCGAACAGCGCGGGGAACGCCGCGCCCAGCACCCGGATCACCGGCCGCACCAGCAGCGGCCCGGCGACCACCGTCGCGACGAGGGTCAGCACGACCCCGAGTCCCAGCAGGGAGGCCGCCTGCGCGGTCCGCGTGGCCGCCGCGCACCCGGCCAACGCCGCCGCGCCGGCCGCTCCGACCACCGCCCCGGCGATCGCCCGGCCCCGCAACGGCCTGCCCACCCCGGCGACCTCGGCATCCGCGAGCGCCGCCATCGGCGAGACGGCCGCGGCGCGCCGCGCCGGCAGGTAGGCGGCCACGAAGGTCACGCCGAGACCGACCGCGTAGGCGGCGACGGGCGTACCCCGGCCGATCACCATCTCGGTGCTCTTCAGGTTCATGCCGACCGCGCTGATCAGCCGGATCAGTCCGGCCGCCAGCCCGATCCCGGCGGCGAGACCGAACGTCGAGCCGAAGAGCCCCAGCAGCAGCGCCTCGGTGAGCACCGACCGCCGTAGCTGCCGCCGGTCCGCGCCCAGCGCCCGGAGCAGGCCCAGCTCGCGGGTGCGCTGCGCGATCAGCATGGAGAACGTGTTGACGATCAGGAACACGCCGACGAGCAGGGCCACACCGGCGAACCCCAGCATCACGTACTTGATCACGTCGAGGAAGGTGCCGAGGTCCGCGGCGGCCGACTTGGCCTGCTCACCGGCGGTCCGCAGCGCGTACGTACCGGTGCCGATCGCCGCACCGACCCGCCGTGCGAGGTCCGCGTCGGACACCCCCTCGGCCGCGTCCACCGAGATGCCGGTCGCCCTCGCCGGCGAGCCGAGCAGTTCCCGGCCGGCCACCGCCGGGTCCAGGTAGATCCGTGCCGCGCCCGGATTGGTCGTCGTGAAGGTGGCGATGCCGACGACCCGGACCCGGAAGGTGCCCGGCTGCGCCTGCACCGTCAGCGTGTCCCCGATCCCCACGTGCCGCCGGCCGGCCGTGTCCGCGTCCAGCAGCGCCTCACCGGCCCCGCGCGGCGCGTGGCCGGAGGTCAGCCGCACCGGGCTCCGGCGGGTCGCGTACCAGGCACCGGCGACGGTGGGGGCGCCGGTGGTCGGGCCGACGGACCTGTCCCGGCGGTCGACCACCACGACGTTCTGCACCGACACGTCAGCGCGGGCCGCCGCGACACCGGCGACCTTCGCCACCCGGTCCCGCAGCGCGGCCGGCACGGTCTGCACCGCGCCGCTCGCGCGGGCCGACCGCAGGTCCCCCCGCGGCTGGACCGTCACATCGGCGGCGGTGGAGGCGAACAGCCGGTCGAACGTGCGGGTGACGGTGTCGGAGAAGATCAGACTGCCCGCGACGAACGCCACCGACAGGATCACGGCGAGCGCGGACAGCGCCAGCCGCCCCTTGTGCGCGAGGAAGCTCCGCAGGGTCGCCCTGAGCACCGGTCAGCCCTCCGCGGCCGTGCCGTCGGCACCGGACCTGCCCGGAGCCCCGCAGGAGTCGGCGGTCCGCGGACCTCCCGTGGACAGGACACGCATCCGCTCCAGCACGTTCTCCGCCGTCGGCCGGGCCGTCCGGTCCACGATCCGCCCGTCGGCGAGGAAGAGCACGAGATCGGAGCGGGCGGCGGCGCCCGGGTCGTGGGTGACCATGACGACCGTCTGCCCGAGGTCGTCCACGGCGCCGCGCAGGAAGCCCAGCACCTCCCGGCCGGCCTGCGAGTCCAGGTTGCCGGTCGGCTCGTCGGCGAAGATCAGCTCGGGCCGCGAGGCCAGCGCCCGCGCGCACGCGACCCGCTGCTGCTGACCGCCGGACAGCTGGGCCGGCCGGTGCGTGAGGCGGTCCCGCAGTCCCAGGGTGTCGATGACCTGGTCCAGCCACCGCGCGTCGGGCTTCCGGCCCGCGATGTCCATCGGCAGGGTGATGTTCTCGGCGGCGGTCAGCGTGGGGATGAGGTTGAACGACTGGAACATGAACCCGATCCGGTCCCGCCGCAGCCGGGTCAGCTCCCGCTCCTTCAGGCCGGTGATCTCGGTGGTGCCCAGCCACACCCGGCCGGCCGAGACGGTGTCGAGGCCGGCGAGGCAGTGCATCAGCGTGGACTTCCCGGAGCCAGAGGGGCCCATCACGGCGGTGAAACGGCCCCGCGCGATGTCCACGTCCACCGCGTCCAGGGCGAGCACGGCCGTCTCGCCGGAGCCGTACGCCTTGGTCAGCCCCCGGGCGCGGGCCGCGACCCCGCCGTCCGGGGCGTGCTGCGCAACAGGTGTCGACACGAGCGCCTCCCGGTCGCCGAACCGTCCGTTCCGGGCGAGCGTAAGGGACCCGCCGGGCCGGCGCAGCGCTTCCGTGCGCCCCTTGCCGACGCTAGCGTCCCGCCGCTAGCGTCGGGGCATGGCGAAGACCCAGCTGAACGTGCGCGTGGACGAGGGCACCGCCCGCGCCGCCCGCGAGCGCGCCCTGGCCCGCGGCATGAGCGTGAACCGCTACATCGAAGAGCTGGTCAGACAGGACGCCGGGGAGGCCGGCCGTACGTTCGTGGAGGCCGCCGCCGACTTCATGAAGCAGTACGAGTCCGCGTTCGCCGAGGAGTGCGCCGAACCCCACGGCACCGGCACCCGCGCGGACCGCGACTGACCCTGAAGCCGATCCCTTGACCGACCTCCGCATCGACCTGGCCTGGCTCCTCATGCTCGCCGAACGGCAGACCCCCGGGGACCCGCAGGTCACCGACTGGGGCGCCCTCGTCGCCGCCGTCGCCCGGCACCGGGCCGAGATATTCGGCGTACCCGTCTACGACACCCCGCACGCGCGAGCCGCGTCGCTGCTCCAGCTGCTCATCCATGTCCCGGCCCTGGAGCGGTCCAACGCCTTGTTCGCGTCGGCGGTCGCCTACGGCTACCTGGTGGCCAGCGGCGTCAAGGTCGCCACCACCCCCAAGCAGGTCAGGGACCTCGCCCGCCTGGTCAAGGACGGCACCGCGAGCGTCGACGACATCGCCCGGCAACTCCACCGCTGGACCGCCTGACCGCGCTGCGACGCGGCGCGGGGCGGTTCGGGTCGGTCAGTGGACGCCGGCGGGGCGGTTCGGCCCGCGGGTGTCTTACGGTGCTACCGGTCAGCGCGCGGGCTCGGCGGGGCCGGCGGTCACGCTGCCTGTCCGGGCGGTTCGGCCGACGAGTACGGGCGGGGCGGTCGGCCGGTGGGTGTCCGGGGGCGGCTGCCGGTCAGCGCGCGCGGCGGGCCGCTGGTGCCTGGTCGGTGCCTTGGTCGACTGGCTCGGGCGTGGCCACCTGTCAGCGGGACCGGCGGGGCTGCCGGTCGGCGCGCCTGGTGGGGCGGTTGGCCGACGCGTGTCTGGCCGGGCTGCCGGCCGGCGTTCGTCCGGCGGCGCGCCTGGCAGCGGGCATCGGCGGGGCTGCCGATCGGCGTGCGCTCGGCGGGGCTGCCGATCGGTGTGCGTCCGGCGGGGCGCCGGCCACGCCCTGCTCGGCGGGGCGGTTTCGGTCAGCGCGTGGCCGGAGAGGCGGCCGGTCAGCCGGTGTCCGGCGGGGCCGGGTCAGTGCGTGTTCGGTTCGGGTGGTCGCCAGGCGGTGCCCAGTACCCCGTACGGGACCGGGAGTCTCGCTCCGTGTTCCGCAAGTGACAGCCGCCGGAGCGGGCCGAGTTCGAAGCCGGCCGCGCGGAGGGCGGCGACCGGCTCGCGGGCCAGATGGCAGCCGCCCGTCAGCGCGGGCCACAGGGTGCGGTCCAGGGCCTGCTGGGTCAGCGTCATCGCCCGGCCGCCGCCCCGCCCGTGCTCCAGGAACCGCACCTCACCGCCGGGCCGCAGCACCCTCCGCACCTCGCCGAGCGCCCGCGCGACATCCCGCACGCTGCACAGCACCAGCGCCAGCACCGCCGCGTCGAACGCCTCGTTCCCGGCCGGCAGGTCCTCCGCCACGCCCGGCACCACGTCCACCGGCACCCGGGCGCGCGGCGCGGCCTCCAGGGCCAGCCGCCTCAGCAGCGGCTCCGGTTCCACCGCGACGACCTCATCGACGGTCCCGGGAAAGTGCCCGAAGTTCAGCCCGTTGCCCGCGCCAACCTCGATCACCCGCCCGGACAGCCCGGCGAGCAGCCGCTCCCGCACCCCGGCCGGCCCGGGGCGGGCTTCGGCAGCCACACTGACCAGGGCGTAGCAGCGGGCGAACAGCGGATGGCGGACGTCACCCCGGGCCACCTGGCCGGAGCGGGTGGACAGCAACCGCATGGCAACCTCCCGGACGGGACGGACCCAGGAGGAGTCTCCCTCAGAACCCCCCGCGTGTCCCGCCGGGTCCGGTCACGGTGCCTCGCGGATCTGGAACGCCTCCGCGTCCCAGGTGCCGTCGAGCCGGGCGGCCAGCCAGGCCGGTGCCGCCGTGCGGAATTCGCTGGGCGGCAGGGATCCGGCCCCGGCGGGCAGGGCGCCGAGGAGCGGGGCGTCGGCGACCTCCGGCAGGTCGGCCACGTTGCAGCGGGTGGCCAGGTCGGGGGAGCCGGGCCAGCTGCCGATCACGACCCCGGCCAGGTCCAGTTCCCGGCGCCGCAGTTCCCGGGCCGTCAGCTCCGTCGCGTTGAGCGTGCCGAGCCCGGCCTGCGCCACGACCAGCACGGGCGCGCCCAGCAGCCGGGCCGCGTCGGCCAGCGTGCCGCCGGCCGCGTCGAACCGGACGAGCAGCCCGCCCGCCCCCTCGACCAGCACCAGATCGTGCTCGGTGGCCAGCTTGGCGGCCCGCTCGGCGACCTCGTGCGGATGCACCGGCGCCCTCCCGGCCCGCCGGGCCGCCGTGCCCGGCGCCAACGGGTCGGGGTAGCGGGCGAGTTCCGCGGTCGTGAGGGGACCGGCGAGCCGCGCGACCTCGTCGGCGTCCCCGCGTTCGTCCGGCCGTACGCCCGTCTGGGCGGCCTTCAGCACGGCCACCGACCGCCCGGCCGCGAGCGCCGCGGCGGCGACGGCGGCGGTGGTGACGGTCTTGCCGACCTCCGTGCCCGTCCCCGTGATCACCAGTACCGGCATCTCAACCCTCCCGTCCCGCGGCGCACACCGCGCGCGCGATCCGTGCCACGTCCTCGTCCGAGGTGACGTACGGCGGCATCGTGTAGACCAGGTCGCGGAACGGGCGCAGCCACACGCCCTCCCGCACGGCGGCGTCGGTGACGGCCCGCATGTCGACCGGGTGGTCGAGCTGGACGACGCCGATGGCCCCGAGGACACGGACGTCCCGCACTCCGGGCAGCTCGCGCGCCGGGGCGAGGCCCGCCCGCAGGCCCGCCTCGATCCGCCTGACCTCCGACAGCCAGTCCTGCCCCAGCAGCAACTCGACGGAGGCGCAGGCCACGGCCGCCGCCAGCGGGTTGCCCATGAACGTCGGGCCGTGCGCGAGCACCGGCACCTCGCCGCGCGAGATGCCGTCGGCGACCCGCGCGGTGCACAGGGTGGCCGCCATCGTCAGATAACCGCCGGTCAGTGCCTTGCCGACGCACATCACGTCCGGGCTGACGCCCGCGTGGCCGGCCGCGAACAGCGCGCCGGTGCGCCCGAATCCGGTGGCGATCTCGTCGAAGACCAGCAGTACGTCGTGCGCGTCGCACGCCTCACGCAGCACCCGCAGGTAGTCGGGGGAGTGGAAGCGCATGCCGCCCGCGCCCTGCACCACCGGCTCCACGATCACCGCGGCCAGCTCGTCCGCGTGCCGGGCGACCAGCTCGCGCAGCCGCTCCGCGTACGCCTCGTCGTACTCCGCGGGCGGCGCGTCAGCGAACACCTGGCGCGGGAGCACGCCGGTCCACAGATCGTGCATGCCGCCCTCGGGGTCGCACACCGACATCGGCTGCCAGGTGTCCCCGTGGTAACCGCCCCGCCAGGTCATCAGGCGCTGTTTGCCCGGCCGGCCGAGCGAACGCCAGTACTGGAGGCACATCTTCACGGCGACCTCGACCGACACGGACCCCGAGTCGGCCAGGAACACATGTTCCAGGCCGTCCGGTGACATGTCGACAAGGAGTTTCGCGAGCCGGACGGCGGGCTCGTGGGTGAGCCCGCCGAACATGACGTGGCTCATCCGGCCGAGCTGCACGCGCGCGGCCTCGTTGAGCACCGGGTGGTTGTAGCCGTGGATGGCCGACCACCACGACGACATGCCGTCGACCAGCTCGCCGGAACCGTCGGCCAGCCGCAGCCGGACCCCGCTCGCGGCCTCGACCACGAGCGGCTCGGCACGTCCGGGCATCGGTCCGTACGGATGCCACACATGCCGCCGGTCCAGCTCCAGCAGTTCCGCGACGCCGAGGTCAGGCATTGGGCGCGAGGTCCGTCCCGGCGCCCCGGCGACGGACGGCGACGAGGTCGGTCCGCGGCTCCCCCGCCGCCGGAGCGGCGGCGGCCGTCGCCGGCCCGCACCCGCCGCCCTCGTGGCAGCCCCCGCCGTCCTCGTGGCAGCCCACGGCGTTCGTCCGGTGCCCGGGCAGCGTCACCTCGTCGGCGCCCTCCACCTCGAACCCGGCGTCCGCGATCATCTCCAGGTCGGCCTTGCCGGCCTGGCCCTCGCTGGTCAGGTAGTCGCCGAGGAAGACGGAGTTGGCCAGGTGCAGCGCGAGCGGCTGCATCGTGCGCAGGTGCACCTCGCGGCCGCCCGCGATGCGGACCTCCACGTCCGGGCAGACGAACCGGACCATCGCGAGGATGCGCAGGCAGCGCTGCGGGGTGAGGTTCCACTCCTTGGCCAGCGGGGTGCCCTCGAACGGGATGAGGAAGTTCACCGGAACGGAGTCGGGGTCCAGCTCGCGCAGCGAGAAGACGACGTCGACGAGGTCCTCGTCCCTCTCGCCCATGCCGGCGATGAGACCCGAACAGGCGGACAGTCCGGCGGCGTGCGCCTTCTGCACCGTGTCCACCCGATCGGCGTACGTGTGGGTGGTGGTGATGTCCTCGTAGGTTGACTCGGAGGTGTTCAGGTTGTGGTTGTAGGCGTCCGCGCCGGCCTCGCGCAGCCGCTCGGCCTGGCCGTCGGAGAGCAGGCCGAGGCAGGCGCACACCTCGACGTCCTCGTGCCGCTCCTTGATGGCCTTGATGGTCTCCGAGACCCGGTCCACGTCCCGGTCCGTCGGGCCCCGCCCGCTGGCCACCAGGCAGACCCGCTTGGCGCCGCCCGCGAGGCCCGCGGCGGCGGCCTGGGAGGCCTCGTCCGGCTTGAGCCAGGTGTACTTCAGGATCCCGGCCTTGGAGCCGAGCCGCTGGGAGCAGTAGGAGCAGTCCTCCGGGCACAGGCCCGACTTGAGGTTCACCAGATAGTTGAGTTTCACCCGTCGCCCGAACCAGTGCCGGCGCACCTTGCCGGCCGCGGCCACCACATCGAGCAGGTCGTCGTCGGAGGTGGCCAGCACGGCGAGTGCTTCCTCGCGGGTCGGCAGCTCGCGCCGAAGCCCCTTGTCCACCAGCGTGTTCAGCAGGTCCATGAGGCCCGATCCTGTCCTACGGGACCGCTCGGGGCCAAGGAGAGTTTGCACAACGGAGACCGTTCACCGTGTGGGTATTGCCACACACTGGGCGGCTGGTCGTGCCGCTAAGGTCTGTCCGCTACCTACAAAAGTACCGGAGGACCCATGGCGTTCGGCTGGATCGACGAGCAGGCCGAGGCGCGCCGCCGCGCCGGACTCGTCCGTACCCTGCGCCCGCGCCCCGCCGACTCCCCGCTGCTGGACCTGGCGAGCAACGACTACCTGGGTCTGGCCCGCCATCCGGAGGTCACCGAGGGAGCGGCCCGGGCCGCCCGGACGTGGGGCGGCGGCTCCACCGGGTCCCGGCTGGTGACCGGCACCACCGAGCTGCACACCGAGCTGGAGCGCGCGCTGGCCGCGTTCTGCGGGTTCGAGGCGGCCCTGGTCCTCTCCTCCGGCTACGCCGCGAACCTGGCCGCGGTCACCGCCCTCGGCCCGCACGGCTCGCTCATCGTCTCCGACGCGGGCAACCACGCCTCCCTCATCGACGGCTGCCGGCTGGCGCGGGGCGGCACGCAGGTCGTCGGGCACGCCGACCCGGAGGCCGTGCGCAAGGCGCTCGGCACGCACGGGGGCGCGGCGATCGTCGTCTCCGACACGGTGTTCTCGGTCGACGGGGACCGGGCGCCGCTGGCCGCGCTGGCCGCCGCGTGCCGGGAGTACGGCGCCGGGCTGGTCGTGGACGACGCCCACGGGCTCGGCGTGCTGGGCGACGGCGGCCGGGGCGCGCCGTACGCGGCCGGCCTCGCGGGAGCCGATGACGTGGTCGCCACGGCGACCCTGTCCAAGTCGCTGGGCAGCCAGGGTGGTGTGGTGCTCGGCCCGGCCCGGGTGATCGACCACCTGGTCAACGCGGCCCGCACGTTCATCTTCGACACGGGCCTGGCGCCGGCGGCGGCCGGTGCCGCGCTGGCCGCGCTGCGGCTGCTGGAGCGCGAGCCGGGACGGGCGGCGCGCGCCCGTGAGGTGGCCGCGGAACTGCATGCACGGCTGACCGCCGCGGGTCTGGAGGCGGTGCGTCCGGACGCCGCGGTGGTCTCCGTGCGGGCTCCGTCCCCGGAGCAGGCGGTGCGCTGGGCGGCCGACTGCCGTACGGCGGGCCTGTCCGTGGGCTGTTTCCGTCCTCCCTCCGTGCCCGACGGCATCTCACGGCTGAGGCTGACCGCCCGCGCGGACCTGTCCGGGGCCGAGATCGAACACGCTGTACGCGTCATCGGCGAGACGCGACCATGAGTCGGCGTGACACGGCCGTGTGTCACCGGATGACGATGAAAGAAATGACCGGTTCTGATCAGAGCGCGGTGATGAATTCGGACCAGCTGCCGGCGGAGAAGAGCAGCGCCGGTCCGGCCGGGGTCTTGGAGTCACGCACGGCGAGCAGCCCGGCTCCGGGGCCGGAGCGCGGCCGGGCCGTCTCCACGCAGTTGTTGGCGCCCGTGCTGTAACTGCTGCGCAGCCAGCGCGCGTCGGGCAGGTCGGTACTGGCAGGGATGTTCCGAGGCGGTGCGGGCATGGTGCCTCCTTACGCGCCGTCACCTATTGCGGCGATGTAGTCCAACGAGTCCTCGGGGGAAAGGGCGTGGAACTGAAGGGTCTGGAAGGCCTCGGTGTAGGCCACCAGGTCTTCTTTCCGTTCCAGGTAGAGGCTACTCGTCAACTGGTCGAGAACGACTACATCCAGATCGGAAGTGCTCGGAAATGAGAAGATAACGAAAGGCCCGGTGAGGCCGATATGCGCCCCGGCACTGAAGGGCAGGATCTGGAGCCGTACCTGGGGCAGCGAGGCGGCCTCCATCAGCCGCTCCAGCTGACGGGACATCACCGCGCGACCGCCGACCTCCCGGCGCAGCACCGCCTCGTCCAGTACGGCGCTCAGCGCCGGCGGCGGGTCCGCGCGTAACACGTCCTGCCTGGCCAGACGCACCTCCACCAGGGTGTCCAGCCGGTCCTCGTCCAGGTCCTTGACGGCCGCCCGGGTCACCGCGCGGGCGTACTCGGCCGTCTGGAGCAGGCCCGGCACGACCGTGGTCTCCAGGGTGCGCATGGCGCTCGCCTGCGACTCCAGGCTGATGAAATCGCGGTAGGTGGGCGGGAGTTCCCCGCGGTAGGCGTGCCACCAGCGGTTCCGGCCGCCCGCGTCCTGCGACCCCGCCAGCATCAGCAGCAACTCGCGCAGGTGTCCGTCGTGGACGCCGTAGGCGTCCAGCAGTAACCGCAGATCGGCCGGTTTCACACCACTGGCCCCGGTCTCGATCCGGCTCACTTTCGACTGGTGCCAGCCGACGAGCCGGGCCGCCTCACCGCTGGTGAATCCGGCGCCGGTACGCAGCCTGCGCAGTTCGGCGCCCAGTTTGCGACGGCGCACTGCCGGACCGTTCTGCATGGGCTCCTCCTTACTCCTTCCGGGCCGCCCACATACGGTTTCGCAGCGCAGGGTTCACCGCTTCGAGCGACAGATATATGCATATCCCGGTGGATCGCTCCCCCTGACCGACCCGTTGATGGCAGTCTGGCGAACAAGCACCAGTTCCGGGACCGTACTCGAAGCATTCGCTGTATGTCGGACCGCGGTCCCGCGGGAAAGGGACGACGTCGCCATGGCAGACCATCTGGAAGCATCCGTCACTCTGCCGAGCGATCCCGCCTCGGTCTCCGCCGCCCGCTCCTACGTCGTGGGCACCCTCGTGGAGTGGGGTCTGCCCTCGGACACCGAAACGGCCGACACCGTGCGGCTGATCGTCTCGGAGCTGGCCACCAACGCCGTGCAGCACACCCTCGGCCAGTCACCCACCTTCACGGTCGACATCGCACTGGACCGTGACGAACACCTGCGCATCGGTGTCACGGACAGTCATCCCCGCTTCCCGAAGAGACTGCCCGCCGCCGTGCAGCAGGACAACGGCCGCGGCATGGTCATCATCCGCTGGCTCACCGCGGAGCACGGCGGCAGGCTCCGCGTCCGCCCCACCCGTGAGGGCGGCAAGACGGTCTGTATCGAACTCCCCTGGACGCTGCCGGCCGCCCCGTTACCGGCAGGCGGGCCGCAGGAGCCCTGAGCGGCATGGCCGCCCGGCCGGCTCCGCCGCGGGACGTGTCGGCCCCGGGCCGCCCGTGGTGACGGGCGGCCCGGGGCGGCGCTACGGCGCTCGGAGCGGGCCCAACGCTCGGAGCGGGCCCGGCGCCCGGAGCCGGCCGTTCACCGTGGCGGGGGCCGGGGCCGGGCGCTCTCGCTCCGCGGCCGGGTCAGCTGACCCGGCCGTACCAGACGCTCCTGGTCCAGATCTTCTGAAGCCTCACCACGTCACCGGTCCTCGGGGCGTGCCAGATCTTTCCGTGGCCCGCGTAGATGCCGACGTGGTACACGCTGGAACCCGAGTGGAAGAACACCAGGTCACCCGCCTTGCGGCTGCGGGCGGAGATGTGGTGGGTCTTGTTGTACTGCTGCGCTGCGGTGCGCGGCAGCTTCTTGCCCACCTTCTTGAAGGAGTAGAAAGTCAGCCCCGAGCAGTCGAACCTGCGCGGACCTGTGGCGCCCCACTTGTACGGCG
The DNA here is from genome assembly GCF_040613095.1 of Streptomyces sp. NPDC006309. Taxonomy (NCBI): domain Bacteria; kingdom Bacillati; phylum Actinomycetota; class Actinomycetes; order Kitasatosporales; family Streptomycetaceae; genus Streptomyces; species Streptomyces sp. NPDC006309. The sequence goes on from NZ_JBEXRO010000022.1 coordinate 122,585, forward strand.
CACCCTTCTTGGAGGCCGCGACCTTGAGTGCCTTCGTCGCCATCGTGGCGGCGGACGCGTCGGTGGCGAGGCCGGGCACGGCGATCGAGCCGCCCACGGCGGCGAGGGTGAGGGCCGAGGCGGTGCCGGCCCTGGCCATCAGTGACGGGACACGATTGAGCGCAGTCATGCGCAACCCTTCGTCAGCCGCCTGTGAAGGATGACCTGTCGGATTCGGGCTGGCGAAGTTGCCCGGCCGTGTCGCCACGGCTTCACCCCAAGGGCGGCTCGGAACCCCGCCCGTCCGCGTCGAGCAGACGAACATGTGTTCCGGCGACCCGTCTTGCCTGGGTCCTCCACTCCTGCCGATCCACTCCTGTCGACCGGTCATCCGGGCGGCGGCAGGACTCGGCGTCCGCCCGGATCGCCCCGCCGCGGTGGCGGGGTCTTGTCGTCAGTCAGGGATCTTGACCTACAACTGTCGGAAAATCCCAACGGAATCGGGGCTTTGTGGTGTTACTCACCACTCACCCGTTCGGGTGGACATCGCTGTGTTCGAGTCATCGTCAGGACCCGTGCGTAGCCCCCGACCTGGGGCTAAACGCTCTCCGCCGCACACCCGACCCACATGCCGCACAAGTCGGGAAGCCCGAAAATCATTCCGGATGTCCACCGGACGGGCGTACCTCGTTCGGACCGTTTCGAGCCCGGCGCGAACGGAAAGCGTCGACACGGGGACTTCGGACGGCCGGCCGGGTGTCCGCCTCAGCCGACGGCATCGGGCGGGAGCGCGACGCGAGCGGTACGGCGCTCACCGTCCAGCACGCGCAAGGCCCGTGCCAGCGTGTCCCCGTGCAGCTCCGTCTCGCCCCGCTCGTGCATCACCTCGAGCGCGTCCCGGAGCTCTGCCGCCTTGCGCACCAGGGCCTGGGCCGCGCGCAGCCCGCGGTACGTGTCTCCGTGCCGGGCCGGATTGACGCGGCCCAGCAGGTCGGCCGCCTCCAGGTAACGGTCGATCAGGTCGCCCTCGGCGCGGGTCAGCGCGGGCAGCGGCGGCAGCTCCGGCGGCATCGGGGGGCTCACCTCGCGTCCGGTGCGCCGGGCGCGTTCCGGCGGCTGGGCACGATGTGATCCACCAGGCCGTAGGCGAGGGCCCCGGGGGCGTCCAGGAACAGGTCCCGCGCCAGATCCTCGTGCACCTGCCCGGCCGTGCGCCCCGTGTGCCGGACGAGCATCTCCGCCAGCAGTGCGCGGACCCGGGCCAGCTCCTCGGCCTCGATGAGGAGATCGCTGGGCCGGCCGCGCACCGGCTCGGGCAGTCCGGGCTGTTCGATCAGCATGCGCGCGCCGGGCAGTGCGGACCGCTTGCCCGGGGCGCCGGCCGCGAGCAGCACCGCGGCGGTGGAGGAGGCCTGTCCCAGGCAGTACGTCGCCACGTCGCAGCTGATGTAGCGCATGGTGTCGTAGATCGTGGTCATGGCGTGGAAGGGGCCGCCCGGCGAGTTGATGTACAGCGTGATGTCCCGGTCAGGGGCCGCGTGTTCGAGGTACATGAGCTGGGCCGTCACGTCGCTCGCGGCGGTGTCGTCGACCGGGGTGCCGAGGAGGACGATCCGGGACTCGAAGAGCTTGCCGTACGGGTCGAGGGTGCGGGCGCCGCTGCCCGTGCGCTCGGTGAACTCGGGCAGGACCTGGCGGGCGAACGGTCGGGACATGGGCACACCCCTCTCACGCGGACCGGCTCCGGTCCGCTCTCCGTAAAAAATGTACAGGACGTACAGAGCGAGGGAGGTGTGCGCCGGTGGACACGTCACCCGCCGTGGCGGGGTCCGGGGCGGCGGACCTCTGCTGCCGGACCGGCCGGCCCCGCGGGGATGCCCCGTAAGCTGGTGGTATGGCCTACGAGATTCCGGTGACGCAAGCCAGGGCTGAACTCGCCGACCTGATCAACCGGGTCGTGTACGGCGGTGAGCGTGTCGTCGTGACGCGGCACGGCAAGCCCCTGGTCGCCCTGGTCTCGGCCGCCGACCTGGAGCGCCTCGACGCCCTCGACGAGGCGGACGGGGAGCAGATCGTCAGTTCGGTGTCGCTCGTGCGCGAGAGCGGGCCGGGCGGGCGCGAGCAGCAGCGGTTCGGGATAGCGGCCGAGCACCGGGGGCCGGGCGCGTCGTGAGGCGTGCCGCCGGGCGGGCCGGTATGGCGAAGCCCATCGCGCGGTCATACGACGATCAAAGCCTGGTTAACGTCGTTGAAACTCCGGCGTTCTAGCCTGCCGCTCCACGCCACCAGGGGTTTTTCTGCCCGGGATTGACGACGATCCGGGGATTTGTCTGTGTGTTACACCTATCCCCGTCGTGGTGGCTGCGGCAACCGGACCCCGCACGGTCCGGAGCAAGGACTGTGAGGTGGGACGTGCAACTGACCCCGCACGAGCAAGAGAGGCTGCTGATCCATGTGGCGGCCGACGTGGCCGAGAAGCGCAGGGCCCGCGGGCTCCGGCTCAACCACCCGGAAGCGGTCGCCCTCATCACGTCGCACATCCTGGAGGGCGCCCGGGACGGCCGTACCGTCGCCGAGCTGATGTCCTCCGGCCGCAAGCTCCTGAGCAGGGACGACGTAATGGACGGGGTCGCCGAGATGATCCACGACGTCCAGGTCGAGGCCACCTTCCCCGACGGCACCAAGCTCGTCACCGTGCACGAGCCGATCTTCTGAAGGGGCGCCGCGATGATTCCCGGAGAGATCCTGTTCGCGGACGGCCCCGTCGTCGTCAACGAGGGCCGCGAGGCCACCCGCCTGACCGTCCTCAACGCCGCCGACCGGCCGGTCCAGGTCGGCTCGCACTACCACTTCGCCGAGGCCAACCCCGGCCTGGACTTCGACCGTGCCGCCGCGCGCGGCAGGCGGCTGAACGTCGCCGCCGGCACCGCCGTGCGCTTCGAGCCCGGCATCCCCGTCGAGGTCGAACTCGTCCCCCTCGCCGGCGCCCGGATCGTGCCCGGCCTGCGCGGCGAGACCGGAGGCGCGCTCGATGCCTGAGATCTCCCGTGGCGCCTACGCCGACCTGTTCGGGCCCACCACCGGCGACCGCATCCGGCTCGCCGACACCGACCTCCTGATCGAGATCGAGGAGGACCGCTCCCGCGGCCCCGGCGGCTCCGGGGACGAGGCGGTCTTCGGCGGCGGCAAGGTCATCCGCGAGTCCATGGGCCAGTCCCGCGCCACCCGGGCCGAGGGCACCCCCGACACCGTGATCACCGGCGCCGTCGTCGTCGACCACTGGGGCGTCGTCAAGGCCGACGTCGGCATCCGCGACGGCCGGATCACCGCCCTCGGCAAGGCCGGCAACCCGGACACCATGGACGGCGTCCACCCCGACCTCGTCATCGGCCCCGAGACCGAGATCATCGCGGGCAACGGACGCATCCTCACCGCCGGTGCCATCGACGCCCACGTCCACTTCATCTGCCCCCAGGTCGCCGACGAGGCGCTGGCCTCCGGCATCACCACCCTGGTCGGCGGCGGCACCGGCCCCGCCGAGGGCTCCAAGGCGACCACCGTGACGCCCGGCCCCTGGCACCTGGCCCGCATGCTGGAGGCGATGGAGGCCTACCCGGTCAACGTCGGGTTCCTCGGCAAGGGGAACACCGTCAGCCACGAGGCGATGCTCTCCCAGATCCGCGGCGGCGCCGTCGGCCTGAAGCTGCACGAGGACTGGGGGTCCACCCCGGCCGTCATCGACGCCGCGCTCACCGTGGCCGACCGCACCGGCATCCAGGTCGCCATCCACACCGACACCCTGAACGAGGCCGGGTTCGTCGGCGACACCCTCGCCGCGATCGCGGGCCGGGGCATCCACTCGTACCACACCGAGGGCGCCGGCGGCGGCCACGCACCCGACATCATGACGGTGGTCTCCCAGCCCAACGTCCTGCCCAGCTCCACGAATCCGACCCGGCCCTTCACCGTCAACACGACCGAGGAACACCTCGACATGCTGATGGTGTGCCACCACCTCAACCCGGCCGTCCCCGAGGACCTGGCGTTCGCCGAGTCCCGGATCCGCCCCTCCACCATCGGCGCGGAGGACATCCTCCACGACCTCGGCGCGATCTCCGTCATCTCCTCCGACTCCCAGGCCATGGGGCGGGTGGGCGAGGTCGTCCTGCGCACCTGGCAGACCGCCCATGTCATGAAGCGGCGGCGGGGCGCACTGCCCGGCGACGGACGCGCCGACAACCACCGCGTCCGGCGCTATGTCGCCAAGTACACCATCAACCCGGCGCTCGCCCAGGGCCTCGGCAGCCGGATCGGCTCCGTGGAGACCGGCAAGCTCGCCGACCTGGTGCTGTGGGAGCCCGCGTTCTTCGGGGTCAAGCCGCTCCTCGTGCTCAAGGGCGGACAGATCGCCTACGCGCAGATGGGCGACGCCAACGCCTCCATCCCGACCCCGCAGCCGATCCTGCCCCGGCCGATGTACGGCGCCATCGGCAGGGCCCCGGCCGCCAACTCCGTCAACTTCGTGGCCGGCCTCGCGATCGAGGACGGGCTGCCGGAACGGCTGGGGCTGGGCAAGCGGTTCGTGGCGATCGACTCCACGCGTGCGGTCACCAAGGCCGACATGCGGGAGAACGACGCCCTGCCCGACGTCCGTATCGACCCCGACAGCTTCGCCGTGCGCATCGACGGGGAACTGGTCGAGGCCGAACCGGCCGTCGAACTGCCCATGGCCCAGCGTTACTTCCTCTTCTGATGTCCAGGGCCGCACTGCTCGTCCTGGCCGACGGCCGCTTCCCCGCCGGGGGCCACGCGCATTCCGGTGGGGCGGAGGCCGCCGTCAGGGCGGGCCGCATCATCGACGCCGCGAGCCTGGAGGACTTCTGCCGGGGCCGGCTGCACACCGCCGGGCTGGTCGCGGGAGCGCTCGCGGCGGCCGCCGTACTCGGCGCGGAGCCGGAGGAGCTGGACGCCGCGGCGGACGCCCGAACGCCGTCGCCCGCCCTGCGCAGCGCCGCCCGCCGGCTCGGGCGCCAGTTGCTGCGCGCCACACGGGCGAGCTGGCCGTGCGGTGAACTCGACGCACTGGCCCGGCGGTTCCCGAAGGGAGCGCACCAGCCGGTGGTCCTCGGTGTCGCCGCGCGGGCGGCCGGACTGGGCCCGGACGACGCGGCGTACTGCGCGGCGTACGAGAGCGTGAGCGGGCCGGCGACGGCCACCGTGCGTCTGCTCGGTCTCGACCCGTTCGACGCGACCGGTGTGCTGGCCCGGCTGGCGCCGGAGCTCGACCGCGTCGCGGACCGGGCCGTGACGGCGGCCCGGCGGGTGGCCGACGACGGTGTCGACGCCCTGCCGGCCGCCTCCGGACCCCTGCTGGAGGTCGCCGCCGAATGGCACGCGGCCTGGCCGGTACGGCTGTTCGCGTCCTGAAAGCCCCCAGTTCTCGTTGTCCCGCCACCCCGGACGGGCCGGGCGGACCCCCCTTGTCCCACAGGAGCCGCACATGCACCTCGACCACACCCACGACGGCCCGGCCGCCCTCAGCGCCGACGCCCGCCGCCCCGACGGACGGCGCCGCGCCCTGCGCATCGGACTCGGCGGCCCCGTCGGATCCGGCAAGACCGCCACCGTCGCCGCGCTCTGCCGGGAGCTGCGCGACGAACTGTCCCTCGCCGTCGTCACCAACGACATCTACACCCGCGAGGACGCCGAGTTCCTGCTCCGGGAGGCCGTGCTGCCGCCCGAGCGGATCACCGCCGTGGAGACGGGCGCCTGCCCGCACACCGCGATCCGCGACGACATCTCCGCCAACCTGGAGGCCGTGGAGGACCTGGAGGACGCCGTCGGTCCGCTGGACCTGATCCTCGTCGAGTCCGGCGGTGACAACCTCACCGCGACCTTCTCCAAGGGGCTCGTGGACGCCCAGGTGTTCGTCATCGACGTCGCCGGCGGCGACGACATCCCGCGCAAGGGCGGGCCCGGCGTCACCACCGCCGACCTCCTCGTCGTCAACAAGACGGACCTCGCCCCGTACGTCGGCTCCGACCTCACCCGGATGGCCGCCGACGCCGAGGCGCAGCGGGCCGGACTGCCGGTCGTGTTCCAGTCGTTGCGCGGCGGGACCGGCGTCGCCGACGTCGCCGCGTGGGTCCGCGAGCGGCTCGCCGCGTGGCCGGCGTGAGACTCGCCGGCGTCCGGGCGAGCGCCCGCGTCGTCGCCCGGGCCGACGGCCGCGGCGGTACGGCCCTGCCCGTCCTGGACGGCGAGGGCCCGCTGGCGCTGCGCCGCACCCGGGCGGCCGGACCCGGGGCGCGGGTCATGGTCGTCGGTGCGATGAGCGGTCCGCTCGGCGGCGACCGCTTCACGCTGGCCGCGCGGGTGGAGCAGGGCGCCCGGCTGCACGTCGGCTCGGCCGCCGCCACGATCGCGCTGCCCGGACAGACCGGGGACGAAGCCCGCTACGACGTACGGCTCGACGTGGCCGACGGCGGCGAACTGCGTTGGCTGCCCGAGCAGTTGATTTCGGCCGAGGGCAGCGACCTGTACGTCACCACCCGGGCCGAGGTGGGCGCCGGCGCCCGGCTCGTGCTGCGCGAGGAGCAGGTGCTCGGGCGGGCCGGGGAGCAGCCCGGGCGGCTCACCAGCAGACTGACCGTGCGGGTCGCGGGCCGTACGGTGCTGGATCAGGAGCTGGCCTGCGGGCCCGGCGCGCCCGGCGGCTGGGACGGGCCGGCCGTGCTCGCCGGACACCGGGCGGTCGGTCAACTCGTAGTGGTGCGGCCGGAGTTCGCCGACGAGCCACCGGTCGCCCGCATGCTGGGGGAGTGCGCCGCGCTGGTGCCGCTCGCCGGGCCCGCCGTGCTCGTCAGCGCGGTCGCCCCCGACGCGCTGCGGCTGCGGCGGCTGCTGGACGCGGAGTTGGACCGGCTGGACGGCCTGGACGGGCCGGACGGACTCGGCCGGTGAACAGGGCCCCGCTCAGCGAGACTTGATCATCCGGTTATCGGATTGGTAAAGATGGGCGGCAACCCCTGTTCTCGGCGGGCTCACAACCGAGAGGATCCCCGCCTGACCATTCGCAGCAAGGTAACGGGGAGGGGCCCCCTTTGAGGGAGAACAGACCGAAGAGCCGCCTGTTGGCGTTCGGTTCCGCCGGAGTACTCGTCACCGCCACCCTGATCGCCGGGGCGGTGTCGGCCCCCACGGCCGGTGCCGTCTCCCGGCCCGGCCCGGACCGGGAGGCCAGGGGTGCCGCGACGGCCGCCGCCCGCGCCGCCCGGGCCGGCATCGACTGGCAGGACTGCCCCACCGGCTGGGGGCTGGCCAAGCCCATCCAGTGCGGCTGGGTCGGCGTGCCGCTCGACTACGCCCACCCCTACGGCAAGCAGATCAAGCTCGCCGTGGACCGCATCGGCAACACCGGCACCCCGCAGGAGCGCCAGGGCGCCCTCGTCTACAACCCGGGCGGCCCCGGCGGCTCCGGCCTGCGCTTCCCGGCCCGGGTCACCAACAAGAACGCCGTCTGGGCGAACGTCGCCAAGGCCTACGACTTCGTCGGCTTCGACCCGCGCGGCGTCGGCCACTCGGTGCCCATCTCCTGCGTGGACCCGCAGGAGTTCGTCAAGGCGCCCAAGGCCGACCCGGTGCCGGACAGCGAGGCCGACAAGAGCGCGCAGCGCAAGCTGGCCCGCGAGTACGCGGAGGGCTGCGGCGAGCGCAGCGGCGCGATGCTGCCGCACATGACCACGCCGAACACCGCGCGCGACCTCGACGTCATCCGGGCCGCGCTGGGCGAGAAGAAGATCAACTACCTCGGTGTCTCCTACGGCACCTACCTCGGCGCCGTCTACGGCACCCTCTTCCCGGGCCACCTGCGCCGGATGATCGTGGACAGCGTCGTCGACCCCTCCCGCGAGAACATCTGGTACCAGGCCAACCTGAACCAGGACATCGCCTTCGAGGGCCGCTGGAAGGACTGGGAGGACTGGGTCGCCGCGAACGACGCCGCCTTCCATCTCGGCACCACCCGCGCCGCAGTCCAGGACAAGTGGCTCCAGCTGCGCGCCACCGCGAAGAAGAACCCCATCGGCGGGCTCGTCGGCCCGGCCGAGCTGATCTCCTTCTTCCAGAGCGCGCCGTACTACGACTCCTCGTGGGTGCCGGTCGCCACGGTGTTCGGCAAGTACGTCGCCGGTGACACCCAGGCGCTGGTCGACGCCGCCGCCCCGGACCTGTCGGACACCGCGGGCAACATCGCCTCGGAGAACTCCAACGCCGTCTACACGGCCGTCGAGTGCGCCGACGCCCACTGGCCCACCAGCTGGCACACCTGGGACCGGGACAACACCCGGCTCAACCAGGACTACCCGTTCATGACCTGGGCGAACGCCTGGATGAACCTGCCGTGCGCCACCTGGCCGGCCAAGCAGCACCACCCGCTGGAGGTCAGGACCCACCAGGGCCTGCCGAAGGTCCTGATCGTGCAGTCCACCCGGGACGCGGCCACCCCCTACCAGGGCGCCGTCGAGCTGCACCACCGCTTCAAGGGCTCCCGCCTGATCACCGAGAGGGACGCGGGCTCGCACGGCGTGACCGGCCTGGTCAACCCGTGCATCAACCAGCGCGTCGACGCCTACCTGATCGACGGCACGCTGGACGACTCGGACGTGACCTGCGCCCCGCACGCCACGCCCAAGCCGTAACCGCACCGGCACGGTGACGAGGGGCGGCCGGACCACCGGCCGCCCCTCCGTCATGCCCGGCGCCGGAAGGCCGGCTCAGCGGCGCCCGCGCGGCCCGCGCTCCCGCCCACGCCTCGCGGCCGCCTCCCCCTCCTTGACCACGGCCGCGTACTCGTCGACGTACTCCTGTCCGGACAGGGCCAGGACCGCGTACATGATCTCGTCGGTGATCGCCCGGAGCACCGCTTTTTCCTGCTCCATGCCGGCGTAGCGGGAGAAGTCCAGGGGTCGGCCGAAGCGGATGGTGACCGGGCGGATCCGGGGGACGACCCGGCCGGGCGGCTGTGCCTCGAACGTGCCGATCATCGCGCAGGGCACGACCGGGACCCCGGCCCTGAGCGCCATCACGGCCACGCCCACCTTGCCCTTGTACAGCCGGCCGTCGTGCGAGCGCGTGCCCTCCGGGTAGACGCCGAGCAACTCGCCCCTGCCCAGCACCCCCAGGCCCTCCCGGATCGCCGTCCGGCCCGCCTCCTTGCCGGAACGGTCCACCGGGATCTGCCCGGCGCCGCGGAAGAAGGACGCGGTGAGCCGGCCCTTCACGCCGGGCCCGGTGAAGTACTCCGCCTTGGCGAGGAACGTGATGCGGCGCTTGAGGATCGCCGGCATCAGGAAGTGGTCGGCGAAGGACAGATGGTTGCCGGCGATGATCGCCGCACCCGACGCGGGCACGTGCTCCAGGCCCTCGATGCGGGGACGGAAGACCAGTCTGAGCCAAGGCCCCAGCAGCACGTACTTGAGCAGGTGGTAGAACACGGCTCACTCCCAGTTCGGGTCGGGCAGCACGGACGGACGTGTGCTCACGCGTACCTGTCGTCAGGCTGCCCGTTCGCCGGGATGTGAAGCCGCCGTGTGCGCGGCCCGGCCCGTCGGCGCCGGGCGCTCAGCGCTTGGTGGTGCTGTTGAACAGGGAGCGCGACCAGACGTAGCCGAACAGGGCGATGCCGGCGCACCAGCCGAGCGAGATCCAGCCGTTCGCGCCGATCTGCGAGCCGGAGAGCAGCCCGCGCAGCGTCTCGGTCATCGGCGTGAACGGCTGGTACTCGGCGAACCAGCGCAGGCCCGGTGACATCGAGCCGGCCGGCACGAACGCGGAGCCGAGGAACGGCAGGAACTGCACCAGCAGCGGCTTGTTGCTCGCGGACTCGACGGTCTTGGAGATCAGGCCGAACGCCGCCGCCAGCCAGGTCACCGCGAAGGCGACGGCCGTGAGGAGACCGGCGGCGGCGAGCCACTCCAGGGGACTGGCGTCCGGCCGGAACCCGAGGGCGAGCGCCACCGCCACGACCAGGACGACGCTCACCATCGTCTGGATGACGCTGCCGACGACATGGCCCGTCATGAACGACGAACGCGTGATGTTCATGGTGCGGAAGCGGTTGATGATGCCCTCGGTCATGTCGGAGCAGACCGCGATCGAGGTGGACATCGCCCCGGACGCCACCCCCATGATGACGATGCCGGGCGTCAGGTACTCCAGGTAGGCGTCCCGGCCGCCGCCCATTCCCGCTCCGATCGAGTCCCCGAAGGCGTACACGAACAGCAGCAGCATCAGGATCGGCATCATGGAGGCGCCGAGCGACACGGCCGGATAGCGGAGCGCGTGCCTGAGGTTGCGCCGCAGCATCGTCATCGAGTCGTGCACGGCGTAGGTGAGGGCGCTCATCGCAGGGTCTCCTTGAGGTGCGGCGGGGTGCCGGTTCCGGTGCTGCCGTCACCGGTCAGGGCGAGGAACACGTCGTCGAGGTCGGGGGTGTGTACGGAGAGGCCGGCGGTCCGGACACCGGCGGCGTCCAGCCGGTCGAGCAGGGCGCGCAGCGAGTCGAGGCCGCCGTCGCCGGCCACGCGCAGGGTGAGGTTCTCGTCGTCGCGGGCCGCGCCGGGGAAGGCGGTGGCGGCGCGCTCGTACTCGGCGGGACCGGTGAACCGCAGCCGTACGTGGCTGCCGGGGATCTGCGCCTTGAGTTCGTCGGCGGTGCCCTCGGCGACGATCCGGCCGCCGTCGAGCACGGCGATCCGGTCGGCCAACTGGTCGGCCTCCTCCAGGTACTGGGTGGTGAGGAAGACGGTGGTGCCGCCCGCGACCAGCGAACGCACCGTGTCCCACATGGTGCGCCGGCTGCGGGGATCGAGCCCGGTCGTCGGTTCGTCCAGGAAGATCACCCGGGGGTCGCCGACCAGTGTCATGGCGAGGTCGAGCCGGCGCCGCATACCGCCGGAGAAGGTCGCGGCCCGCTTGTGGGCGACGTCCGCGATGTCGAATCGCAGGAGCAGTTCCCGGGCACGGGAGCGTCCTTCGCGCTTGCCGAGGCGCAGCAGGTCGGCCATGAGGATCAGGTTCTCCTCGGCGGTGAGCAGGTCGTCGAGCGCGGCGAACTGCCCGGTGACGCCGATCGCGGCGCGCACCCCGTCCGGCGAGGTGGCGATGTCGTGGCCCGCGACCTGGGCCCGGCCGCCGTCGGCGGCGATCAGCGTGGACAGGATCTGCACGGTGGTGGTCTTGCCGGCGCCGTTGGGTCCGAGCAGCGCGAACACGGACCCGGCCGGGATGTGCAGATCGATGCCGTCGAGCACGGTCTTGTCGCCGTACGACTTGCGCAGACCGAGGGCGGAGACGGCGGGAGGCGACTGTGGACCGTCGCCCTGCCTGGGCGTGGGCATGACAGATGAAGGCATGGAGCGCTCCCGTTCGGAGGCTGACGTGACGGTGGGGGAGTGGGCGGGTGTGCGGGGCCGGTGCTCAGGGGCGGGCGCGGCGCACGTCGATGTTGCCGTAACGGGTACGGGCGCGGACCTCGACGGTGTCCTCCGACTTCTCCGGGGTCTCGGAGGCGGTGAGCGTGTTGCGCACCTGCCCGTGGCCGGAGCTGACGTCGAGCCAGGCGGCGGTGCCCTCGCGGACACCGACCTCGATGGCGCCGTAGGACGTCTCCAACTGCACGGTGCCGCGCGCGACCTCGACGACGCGCAGGGTGCCGTGGGCGGTCGTGGCGGTGACCGAGCCCTCGGCGCGCGCGATGTCGATGTCACCGTTGGCGCCGCTCACCCGCAGCTCACCGGTCGCGGCGCCGACGGTCGTGGTGCCGTGCGAGTTCTTCAGGACGGCGGGGCCGTCGACGGTGCCGACACGCAGGCTGCCGGAGCTGGTGGCGATCTCGGCCATGCCCTCGATCCGGTCGACGGTGATCGAGCCGTGGGAGGCGGTCAGGTGGAGCGGCCCGGTCGTGTCCAGGCGGACGTCACCGGACGAGGTCTTCACGCGCACCTCGCCGAGCCGGCCCTCGCCGAGCACCTGCACCCAGGAGCCGGTCAGGTCGACGTGCGAGCCCGTGGGCAGTTCGACCGTCACGTCGACGGTGCCGGCGCGTCCGACGAGACTGCGGTTCTTGGGCGTCCTGACCGTCAGGACGCCGCCCGCGTACGTCACCTCGGTCTGGGCAGCGGCCCGCACGTCCTGGTCCCGCTTCGGGTCGCGGGGCAGCACCTCGACGACCGTGTCGGGGCGGTCGCCCGCGGCGAACCGGATGGAACCCGCGTACACATGGGCGGTGGCCGAAACCGGTTCGGGAGTCTCGAAAGAAGGCATGACTGTTCCGTCCTCTTGGGTCTTCGGATCGTCCCCGCTGGTGGGACGTGGTGTGGGTGAAGTGGGGCGGTGCGAGGGGCCGGTGCGGTCAGCGCACCCAGCCCGTGAAGCTCTGGCCGATGGTCTGGGTCTTCTCCGGCGTGCGCGGCCGCGTGCCGCTGTCCACCGCGGCCGACACGGCCCGGACCAGCCACGCGTTGACCGACAGGCCCTCGCGGCTCGCGGCCTCCTCGGCGCGGGCCTTCAGCTGGGCCGGCAGACGCAGGTTGACGCGGGCGGTGCCGCCCTCGTCGGTGTCGGCGGGCGCCTGTGCCCTGGGCTGTCCGACGGGCGCCGCGACCGCTTCCGTGGCACCGGCGTCGGTGGGGGGCGGCGTCACCACGAAGTCGGGGTCCAGTCCCCGCAGCCGTACGTCGACCGAGCCGGGGGCGAGGTCGCGGGTGACCTCGTCCATCGCGGCGGAGAGTACGTGGAGCATGGTCAGCCGGGTCGCCGACTCCAGGGGAGCGGTGAGCCGCTCGGCCAGCTCGCGGGCTTCCTTACCGCCGGCTTCGGCGGCCACCGCGAGTTCCCGGCGCAGGGCTTCGACATAGGGGGTGAGGTCCATGACGCCATCATGGTGCCAAAGTGGTGCCATGCGCAAGTCCTGATGGTGCCTCGCGTGGGGCGGATTCGTGAGCGGGACGGTGTGGCGTCAGGTGACGCTGGATGGCATCAAGTGGTGCCACGTGGTGTCAGCCGGGGGCGGCGGAAGCATTCGGCCGTATGTGCGGCAGAACTGCGGGCATGCGGCATGGAGAAAATCTGTCACGGCGGCAGTAGACATTGCCCTGCCCCTGGGCTACTGTTGTCGCCGTAGCCAAGAAGTCCACACGGGCACGGCAGAGACGAACTGCCGTGCATGCAGTTCGAGCAGTACGTGACCCGAAGGGTCGCGAGCAGTACCCGCGGTATCCAGCAGTACGAGCAGTACGGAAACAGGTAACGAAAGTAAGGAGCGGACGCCATCAGGATCGCCCGGGCGAGGAAGAAGTCCGCCCGGGTACCGCAGGCCCCGGAATGGAAGGTGGTCCCCGGTCACGCATCCGCGATCCCCGCAGCCCCGCCCTCCCAGGCGGAGCCTGTGGACAGAGAACGCCGGCGAAGTCTGCCGGTAGATGGTGTTGAAAGCTCGGGGCCCGGGTGCCGTAAGGCGCCCGGGCCCCCCGATGCGTCCCCGGGAAGAAGAGGTCTATGCCCCCTCGCAGTACCCGCGCCGTCGACAGTCTCGACGATGACGACTACCCCGCCTACACGATGGGCCGGGCCGCCGACATGCTCGGCACCACCCCCGCCTTCCTCCGCGCACTGGGCGAACACCGCCTGATCACCCCCCTGCGCTCCGAGGGCGGCCACCGCCGCTACTCCCGCTACCAGCTGCGCGTCGCCGCCCGCGCGCGCGAACTCGTCGACCAGGGCACCCCGATCGAGGCCGCCTGCCGCATCGTCATCCTCGAGGACCAGCTCGAGGAAGCTCAGCGCATCAACGAGCAGCTGCGTGCGGGGGGCGGCGGGGCCCAGTCGAAGACCCTGGTCTGACCCGGACCCCGAAGCCCGGACCCCGGCCGCCGGCAGGCGCACGCCCCCTGCCGGCGGCCGGGGCCGTTCACAGGGGCGTCCGTACGGCCAGGAAGGCGACGTCGTCCAGGCCGGGCGGGTGGACACGGCGCAGCAGCTCGTCGGTGAAGGACTCCAGGGAACGGTGGGCGAGGGCGGCGGCGTGCTGGCGCAGCCGGTCCAGGCCGTCGTCCAGGGTCTGCCCGGGCGCTTCGATCATGCCGTCCGTGTACAGCAGCAGGGTCGACCCTGGCGGCAGCTTGACCGTGGCGTCGGGGCGGGAGGCGTTGACTCCCGTCCCCAGGAGGAGTCCGTGGCCGTCGGTGAGATAGGACGCCAGGCCGTCGCGGGTGACGAGCAGGGGCGGCGGATGGCCGGCGTTGGTCCAGGACAGCACCCACTCGCCGCCGCCGTCCCGGGTCACCCGGGCCATGACGAGGGTGGCCATGGTGACGTCGGTGATGGGCATCATCGCCTCGTCCAGCCGTTCGACGATGCGGCTGGGGGGCTCCTTCTGCGACCAGGCGTAGGCGCGCAGCATGTTGCGCAGCTGGGCCATGCCGGCCGCGGCCTCCAGGTCATGGCCCACGACGTCCCCGATGACCAGGCCGGTGGCCCCGTCGGACAGGGTGAAGGCGTCGTACCAGTCGCCGCCCACGTGCGAGCCGTCGGGAGCGGGCAGGTAGCGGACGGTCATCTGGAGCCCGGGCACGCGCGGCATCTGCGGCAGCAGATGGTTCTGCATGGTCTCGGCGACCTTGCGCTGGCGCTGGTAGAGGCGGGCGTTGTCCAGGGCCAGGCCGGCCCGGCGGGCGATGTCCTCGACCAGGGGAAGGTCGGTGCCGGTGAAGTTCCCGGGCTTCTCGGCCCGGCCCAGGGTGAGCGCACCCAGGACCTCACGGGCCGTGCCTATCGGGGCGATGGCCGCGGAGTGGATGCCCGTGACGTCGAACAGGCGGCGCTGTTCCACCGCGATGCCGGAGTCCGGCGGCCCGTGGTACGTCTCCGGGCCGGCCAGGGTCGAGGCGACGCCGCGCAGGGCCCGGGACAGCGGCATCGGGGACTGCTCCGGCACGGGCGGCATCGGCCCCTGGAGATCCTCGTGATGTATCAGGCGGTCGCCGTCGGCCTGGACCACGGCGGTGCGCCACACCTCGTCGCGTTCGGTGATCAGGTCGATGACGACCCAGTCCGCCAACCGGGGCAGGACCAGGGTCACCAGCCTGCGCAGGGTCTCCTCGACCTCCAGCGTGGAGGTCAGCTGGGTGGTGGTCTCGGCCAGCAGAGCCAGTCGTTCGAGTTCGGTCAGCGTCTCCGCGGCCGGCTGCGGGCGCGCACCGGTATCCGGCAGCGGCTCGGGAGGGTGGAAGACGACGAGCGTGCCGCTCTCACCCGGGCCCGGCGTGTAGGGGCTGATCAGCCAGGAGACGGTCAGTACGGAGCCGTCGGCGTGCGCGAAGTGGTCCCTGTCGGCCTGCGCCGGACGTCCGGCGTGGAAGGCCTGCCGCATGCTGCACCGAGTGGCGGGCAGGACCTGACCCTCCGGCCCGCGGTGCAGCAGGTCATGGGCGTCATGGCCGACGAGTTCCCCGGCGGAGCGGCCCAGCAGGCGTTCGGCGCTGCTGTTGACGGCGAGGATGCGGCCCTGCTCGTCCACGACGTACGCGGCCGCCCCGATGGCCTCCAGCGCGCAGGCCGGTCCGGCGGAAGGCACTGCCCGGGTCTCTCGCTGACCGGTCCGCGTCTTCTCCGGTTCCGCCATCTCCTCGCCTCCTGGACCATCGAGGTGCCACCCCGTTCGTCGCTTCGCACTCGCGGCGCGCCGAGATCCGGCGCACGCCTGGTTGCCGTATGCCCCGTGGTGACGGGGACCCCTCCCATCATCCCGTGCTCACGGATGTCGGCATCGCCACAGCGTGACCCGGCGCACGCTCCCTCGCCCGCGCATGCTCGGCAGTACCGAGTCTCACACCCACCGGCCGGACCCGCTCGCGTGCACGGCGCCGGTACGAGCCCGGGGGCGGCCGGGTCGGCGTGGTGCGGCCGGGAGTGGGCGGCTGGGCGGCCGAGGCGTGCCTCTGCTCGCTGATCGTTCGCGGACCCGTACGATATGGCCGATGTCCCCGACGACCGGTGCCCGATCGCACGCCTCGCCCCAGCCGCGGTGGCGTGCGCTGCTCGTGCTGGCGGTGCTGGCCGGGCTGCTCGGGATGCACGCTCTGGCGCCCGGCGGGGGCATGGGGCACATGGCACACGCGGGGCAGGTCCGGGCCGTGCACGGCGCGGTCGCCGTCACCG
This sequence comes from Streptomyces sp. NPDC006309, assembly GCF_040613095.1. Classification (NCBI taxonomy): domain Bacteria; kingdom Bacillati; phylum Actinomycetota; class Actinomycetes; order Kitasatosporales; family Streptomycetaceae; genus Streptomyces; species Streptomyces sp. NPDC006309. Next base: position 138,782 of record NZ_JBEXRO010000022.1, read on the forward strand.
CGCCGGACCATTGCCCGGACGGCGACGGTCACTGCGGTGGCCACCGGCCGCACCACGCCGACCCCGCCTGCGCCTCGGGCGCGGTCGACGGCGGCCCGCAGCTTCCCCCACCGGTCCCCGGCCCGGCGCACGCCGCCGCGCCGGCCACCTGCCCGCGTCCCGGTCCGGCCACCGCGCCGGAGGGCGCCCGTGCGCCGCCCGACCTGGCCGAACTCCAGCTCCTGCGCATCTAGAGGCCGCCCCGGCCGCACACCCCGCCAGGCGCGGGTGCCGCGGCCGCGTCCACGCGTGCCCGAAATCCCTCCGGAACAGCAGGAGTTCCCGTATGACCCCCCGTACGCAGACCCCCCGCGCCCTGACGCGCCGTGCCGCCGTCACCGTGGCCGCCGCGACCGCCGCCCTCCTCCTCGCCGCCTGCGGCGGGAGCGGCGGCACCGAGGGCGCCGGCGGCTCCACGCCCTCGGCCACCCCGAGTGCCTCCGCCGCCGCGCACAACGCCCAGGACGTCGCCTTCGCGCAGGGCATGATCCCGCACCACCGGCAGGCACTGGAGATGGCGGAACTCGCCGACGGCCGGGCCTCCTCGGCGCGCGTGAAGGACCTCGCCGCCCGGATCGAGAAGGCCCAGGGGCCGGAGATCCGCACCATGACCGGCTGGCTGACGTCCTGGGGCGAGCAGGTGCCCAAGGCCGGCATGGACCACTCGGGCCACTCCGGCATGAGCGGAATGAGTGGCATGTCGGCGACGCCCGGAATGATGGGCGACGACGACATGGCGGCGCTGAAGAAGGCCACCGGCAAGGAGTTCGACAGCCGGTTCCTGTCGCTGATGGTCGCGCACCACCAGGGCGCCGTCGAGATGGCCACGACCGAACGGGACAAGGGCCGCTACGGTCCCGCCCTGACCATGGCGGACGCCGTCGTGACCGCGCAGACCGCCGAGATCAAGGAGATGAGGCAGCTCCTCGGCGCCGGCTGACCGCACGGCGGGCGGGCGCCGGTGCCCTCACCGGCACACGGGCACCGAGTGCACCAGCACACTCGGGGCGGTCACGATCGCGGCGGCGACCATCACCATCCCCGCGGTCATCAGCCGCTCCCGGTAC
>NZ_JBEXRO010000023.1:0-3592 GCF_040613095.1 Streptomyces sp. NPDC006309
AGGCCGGGGCCGGAGGCCGGGGCCGGAGGCCGGGGCCGGAGGCCGGGGCCGGAGGCCGGGGCCGGAGGCCGGGGCCGGAGGCCGGGGCCGGAGGCCGGGGCCGGGTACCGGAGCCCGGAGACCAGAGGCCGGAGGCCGGGGCCGGGGGCCGGGGCCGGGGGCCGGAGACCAGAGGCCGGGGCCGGGGGCCGGGTACCGGAGCCCGGAGACCAGAGGCCGGAGGCCGGGGACCAGGGGCCGGGGACCAAGGGTCGGAGGCCGGGGACCAGGGGCCGGGGACCAAGGGTCGGAGGCCGGGGACCAGGGGCCGGGGACCAAGGGTCGGAGGCCGGGGGTCGGAGGCCGGGGCCGGGGCCGGGAGCCAGAGCCCGGGGTCCGGGGCCGGGAGCCCGTGTCGGAGGTCGGAGGCATCCGGCCTCGTAACCGCGGTGGTGCGCTACGTGCGTAGCGCGTTCATCCGGCCCTCCAGGCGGCTGAGCAGCTCGGCGAGCAGGCCGGAGAGTCCGTCCTGGCCCTCCTGGTCGAGGACGGACAGGACGGCCGTCTCGTAGGCGAGTTGCTCGGGGAGGATGCCGTCGACCAGGTCGCGGCCGGCGTCGGTGAGGCGGACGTGGGCGACGCGGCGGTCCCGGGTGTCACCCCGCCGCTCCACCAGGCCGCGCTCGGTCAGCTGCTTGAGCCGCTTAGTGACGGCGGCCCCGGAGGAGAAGGTCTCCCGGGCCAGCTCCCCCGGGGTCAGCTCGTGCCCGGTGCGGCGCAGCGCGCCCAGCAGGTCGAACTCGGGACGGCTCAGCCCGGCCCGGCGCAGCGGCGCGTCCTCGGCCTGCTGGAGCAGGGCGGCGCAGCGGTTGATCCGGCCGATGACCTCCATGGGCCAGGTGTCCAGCTCGGGGTGGACGGCCTGCCACTGGCGGACGACGGCGGCGACGGTGTCGTTGCGCGCGGTGCCGGGGCCGGTACCGGCACCCGCCCGGGCACCGGCCGCGTCGCTCGTGGGCGTCGCCGCGCCGTTCGTCGCCGTCATGGCCGTATGTCCTCCGTCGTCGTCCTGCCCGGGTCCTGGTCCTGGTCCCGGTGCCGCGGTACGAGCCCCTGACGCCGTACCGTCGCCGCGAGCGTACGGTGTCCGGACTGCTCGGTGAGCACGACCCGGTCCTCGGGCAGGGCCCGCTGCCACCACTCGCCGGCCGCGGCGTCGGCCGTGGCGCGCAGGTCGACCAGGGCGGCGGCCAGGCCGCGGCGGGCGGACTCCAGGGCGCGCGGCGCCGGCTGTGGTCCGGCGAGCAGCCGGGCGGCGTGCTCGCGGGCGCGTTCCGCCGCGGTCAGCGCCTGTTCCAGGCGGTCGCCGGCGCGCCGGTTGGTGACGACGACGGCTGCGACGAAACCGGCCAGCGCGCCGACGAGGGTGTCCGCGACCCGCTCGGTGATCAGCTCGGTGGAGTCCTGGACGTGGGCGAACTCGGTGACGAGGAGGGCCATCGGGGTGACGCAGACGGTGCCCAGCCAGTAGTTGCGGCCGATCAGCGCCTCCGCGGCGCAGTTCAGCGCGAGGGCGCACAGCACCAGGGCGGCCGGGTGCAGATGGGCGAGCGGGGCGAGGGCGGCGAAGACGAGGACGCCGACGAGGTTGCCGACGACGCGCTGGACGCCCCGGCTCCAGGTGAGGGTGACGTTGGCCTGGTACAGGGAGGCCGCGGTGACCAGCGCCCAGTAAGGGCGGCCGACACCGAGGGCGAGGGAGGCGTAGCCGGCGAGGGCGCAGCCGGTCGCGGTGCGGGCGGCGAGCGGCGCGAGGGGAGCGAGGCGGTGCCGGAGCGACGGGCGTGGGGAGGCCAGTTCGACGGCCAAGCCGAGCAGCTCGTCGGTGTGCTCGCGCGGTGCCGTGACGCGGGGGACACGGCCGGTGCCGCGCAGGTCACGGGCCCAGGCACGCAGCCGGGCGGGGTCGGTGTCGGCGGGTGCGGCGAGGGCGACCTCGGCGCGGACGAGGAGCTGTTCGAGGGCGCGTCGGGTGCGGTCGGGGCGGGCGCCGGCGGCCAGCAGGGACTGCCAGGCGGCGTGGATGGCGGCGGCGCCGGCGGCGCGGGCCCGGTCGTGTCCGTCGCCGGTGCCCCGGGTGTCCGCGTACGCGGCGGCGGCCCGCAGGGCCTGGGCGGTGGCGCGGCGCTCGGGGCCGTGCGGGCGCAACAGCCCGGGCGCCATGCCGACGAGCCAGGCCCAGGCGCCCGCGGCGAGCGCCAGTCCGAGGTGTCCGGGGAGCCGGCCGGGGGTCTGCGGCGCGAACAGCGAGGCGGAGCTGATGAAGGTCAGCACCACGTTGCCGGGCGGTCCGACGCGGGTGGCGTCGCAGACGGCCTTCTGCACCGCCGCGAGGACGGCGCCGACGGCCACCAGGACGACGGCGTGCGGTGTGAACGCCGCGGCGAGCAGGGCGACGGCCAGGCCGCCGACCATGCCGAGCACCACCCAGGCCAGGAGACGGGCCCGGGCGGCGTAGGGGCGGTTGTGGCCGTAGAGCGCGCACAGCGATCCGGCCATGGTGTACATCGCGAGGTCGAGGCGGCCGAGGGCCAGCAGGATCAGGTTGGGCGGGGCGACCGCGACGGCCACGCTCAGCGCGGGCTTGAACCAGATGTCGGAGGGCCGCCCGAGGCGAAGCACTCCGGCGAGGGGAAGACGGCGGGGGGTCGCACTGCTCATTCCATCAACTTAACATATGTTTTACCTATAAAATACTTCAGGCTGGTGGGCGCCGGCCCCGCGATCACCGCGGGTGCTCCCCCGCATGCTCCCCGTGTACACCCTTGCGCTCGCGTGCGCTCCGCCCGCCATGGGCATCGCATCCCTCGACCGACCGTCGAGCGGGGAGGTGCGCGTTGCACGGACCGGTGTCGGCAGCCTGGCTGTTGGTCGCGCTCTGCGGGGCGACCGGGTCGTACTGTGTGCTGCGGCTGCGCAGCGGTGTCGAGGAGCAGCGCCGGGCCGCCGGCGGCGAGGCGCTGATGGGCTTCGGCATGGCCGTGATGGCCGTACCGGCTGCGGTGTTCACGCCACCGACGTGGGCCTGGCCGGTGTACGCCGCCGTGTTCGGTGCTGCGGCGCTGCACGCGCTGTGGACCGCGCGCGGCGGCCCCCGCCATCTGCACCACCTGGTGGGCAGCTCGGCGATGGTCTACATGGCGGTGACGATGGCCGGGGCCCCCGCCACCGCCCATCACGCGCACGGCAGCAGCGGCGTGCCGCTGGTGACCGGCGCGCTCCTGCTGTACTTCACCGGCTATGTGCTGCTCGCCGGCGCGCGGCTGGTGCCCGCCACCGGCACGGCGGCCGCGGCCGGCCCGGCCCGCTGGGGCGACCGCCCGGAACTGGCCCGGGCCTGCCGGCTGTCGATGGGCATCGGCATGGTGACCATGCTGCTGACGATGTGAGCACCGGGTAGGCCCCGACTGCCGCCACTCGGGGACACGGGGTTCGCGACGGCCGGGAAGGCGGCGCCGGGGGCGGCCGGGGAGACGGCACCGGGCCGGGCCGGGGAGACACGGTTCGCGACGGCCAGGGAGACGGCGCCGGGGGCGGCCGGGGAGACGGCACC